>JAJFTY010000112.1 GCA_021372695.1 Deltaproteobacteria bacterium | reverse complement strand
GCTGCGCTTCGCCGGCAGAGGTACCCGGAAAAATCTTTAAATCTCGCTTCGCGAGGCGTCTTTGCAACCAAAATGAGTCACTACCAATCTTGCCGAAATTTTGACAGTGAGGCAGGTTCCCTGTATGATGCGACCGTGCAGCGACCCCATGGCCGTCTGGCCTGGGGCGCCCGCAAGCGCTTTTGTGGAAAGGTTTCCGATGATTTTCGAACAACTGGTCTGCGCGGATAGAACGAGATTGACCCCAGACGGAATCAGACGGCTGCGGGCATTTTCCCGTGCCGAACTCCGATGCTATCCCGATGATCCGGCGACGGAGACGGAGCTCCTGGCGCGGATCGGGGATGCGGACGGCGTTCTGGTCGGATGGCAGACCCGGGTTTCCGGGGCGGCGCTCCGGGCGGCCTTCCGTCTGAAATACGTGGGGATGTGCTGCAGCCTCTACGATGCCGCATCGGCCAATGTCGATATCGGGACTGCCCGCGAACTGGGCATCGAGGTCCGGGGCGTCCGCGACTACGGAGACGAAGGGGTCGCCGAGTTCGTCCTGGCCGAACTCATCAGCCTCTTCAAGGGGCTGGGGGCTGTTCAGTGGGGGAAGGAACCGTCGGAGCTGAAGGGAAAGACGCTCGGGATCATCGGTTTCGGGACCACAGGCCGGATGGTGGCTGAGGCGGCGGGAGCCTTCGGCATGAAGATCCTCTACTTCAGCCGGACGCGCAGGCCGGAGTGCGAGGGGCAGACGGTGCAGTACGCGCCCCTGATGGATCTCCTGTCGCAGGCCGACGCGGTGACCACGCACCTCCCTCGCAACACCCGCCTCCTGGAGGCGTCGGCGTTCGCGGCAATGAAGCCCGGTGCCGTTCTCGTCAACACATCGATCGGGCCGACATTCGATCTCCCTTCGTTCTGCGACTGGATCGGAAAGGGGGGCGGTCATGCCGTTTTCGACGCCGATGGATCGGCGGGCTGCGCGGAACGGATCGGAAAGCTTCCCGGAGTCAGGATCTACGGCAGGTCCTGTGGATTCACCGCCGAGGCGCGTTCACGGCTGACTGAAAAGGTGATCGAGAACATCCGGTCGTACACCGACGAGAGGAACCCTGCCCGATAGCCCGGGTCTTTCTCCATCCATCCTGCGGCGGGTTCGGCCTGTCCGGCCGTGCTGCCTATTCGGCGGTCCCCGGCCCCGCAAGGGCAAGGCTTGCGGGTTGCACCTTGGGTCGGCAACCTGTCGAGGGAGGTTTTGATATGCCCGATTTCGATGTCCTGTGCGTGGGGGCGACATCTTACGATCTGGTCTTCCGGGTGGATCATCATCCCGGGGCCGATGAGAAGGCCGTGGCCGAATCCTTCGTACGCTGCGGCGGCGGGCCCGCCGCCAACGCAGCCATCATGGTGGCCCGCATGGGGCTTAGATCGGCTTTTGCCGGTTATCTGGGAGCGGATCTGTTCGGCGGGCTTCATCTTCAGGAGCTGAAATCGGCAGGCGTCGACACGCGGCTCGTGGTCCGGGGCGAACACCCGACCCCGATTTCCAGTGTCTGGGTTAAGCCTTCGGGCGAAAAATCCCTCGTCAATTTCCGTTCCGCTGAATCGGTCCTTTCCCCTGGAGCGGTTGATTTTACGGACATCCGCCCGCGGGTGATTCTCTTCGACGGGCATGAACCGGAGCTCTCGGTTTCACTGCTCGATCACGCCCGCGTCCTCGGGATCAAGACCGTTCTCGACGCGGGCTCATGGAACAGGGGCACGTCCCGGTTGTTCGACAAAGTCGACTATCTGGTCTGCTCGGAGACATTCGCCCGCCAATTCGCCGGAACGTCTTCGCCGCGACTGGCCATGGAAGAGCTGATCAGACGCAACGGCTCTGTCGTGATCACCCTCGGGCGGGAGGGGCTGATCTGGAGGAATCCGGACGGCGCAGGTTCGCTCCCGGCCTTTCCGGTGACAGCGGAGGACACCACCGGTGCCGGTGACGTCTTTCATGGGGCTTTCGCCGGCTCCATTGCCGTCGGCAGGGAGTGGGGCGAAGCGCTGCGCTATGCGAGCGCCGCGGCCGCCCTGAGTTGCACCCGGCTGGGGGCGCGGATCGGAATTCCGGAAGGCGCCGAGGTGGAGAGGTTCCTGCACGATCTGAACTGATGGATTGAAGTGTCTCCACGCGGTGATCGATCAAGATCCTCCCTTTTTTGCCGCACCGGCATTGACATAGGCGATGCTCCTTCTTATATTGAACCCCAAAAGGAGAATTCATCATCAATTCAATCCTTTTTGAGGAGATGCGGGTGAGGTTCGCCCGCGGCGTACAAAAGTAATTCGGATGAGAAATGGAGGAGAATCATGTACCGGAAGATATTGGTGCCCCTGGACGGCTCGGAATTGGCCGAATGTGCTCTGAACCATGTAAAAAAGCTTTTTCAGGACGGAAACGCCGGGGAAGTTGTCCTGCTGAATGCCGTCGTCGTTGAACTTCCCTGGCGGGAATTGGGCATGGGGCAGGATGTTTATCCGATCGCGTTTGACTATGCCGCCTTTGTGAAATCGTTCATGGAAAAATCCCGAAGCTATCTGGCCGGAGTGCAATCCCGTCTCGCTTCCGAGGGGATCAAGGTCACGACGGAAACCATCGAGTCCAACAAGCCTGCCTCCACCATCACCGATTATGCCGAGAAGAATGGGATGGATCTGATCGTCATCGCCACCCATGGGTACACCGGCATGAAGAAGATGATGCTGGGCAGTGTGGCGCTCAAGGTTCTGCATGAGTCAAATGTACCGGTGATGCTGATCCGGCCGGAGGCTTGCCGCGTGTAAGGCCCCGGATGTACGCCAGGCCGGCCGAAGTGGCCGGCCCGCAGAATCCTGACTCCGACGCCCCTCCTCGTTGAGCAAAACCTGGGCCTCCTGGCGGTTAATCGTTTCGGCCGGGAGGCTCGCCCACCTGCAATCGGAGCTTTCACTTATCAATAAGCCTCCACTCGATTCTCATTGAACGATGGGAACGCCTGTGCATTACTAAGAAAGTAATCATACCATTACGTTAAAGAGATCCCCCTGCTCTTCGCTGACCGGATCGACGCTGTCAGCCGGCCGCCGACGGGTGCCTTGGGGACGGTCCGCAGAATGCCTGACAGCGAAGATCGGTGAGTGTGAAGTCGTTATGCCCTTTGGCCGTACGAGGACGGAGATGAATAACCGGGAAGAAAAAAAAGATATTTCCGCTCTCCTCCATTACCGGTGGGTGTTTGTTTTCATCGGACTTCTGATGGTTCTTCCGTGCGCCTGCCAGAAGGAGAAACCCGCGGAAGCGGTCGCTCCCCAGGTGGTCGAAGTCCTGGAGGTGATCAAAAAGGACGTACCGATCGTCCATGAGTGGGTCGGTTCGACGGACGGGCTCGTAAACGCGGCGATTCGCGCCCAGGTCACGGGCTATCTGATCAAACAGGCCTACACGGAAGGCGATCTCGTCAAAAAAGATGACGTTCTGTTCGAGATCGATCCCCGGCCTTTCCAGCAGACCCTGGATCAGGCGATGGGCACCCTGGCGCAGTTGGAAGCGCAACAGGAGAATGCCCGGGCGACTCTGGCCAGGGTCAGAAGGCTCGCCGAACAGAACGCCCTGAGCCCAAAGGACCTGGATGACGCAACCGGAGCGGAGCGGTCAGCCAGTGCGGCCGTCGTCGCGGCCCGCGCCGTCGTTGAAAAGGCGAGGCTGGACCTCGGTTTTGCCCGCGTGATCTCTCCCATCGATGGCATGGCCGGCATCGCGAGGGCGCAGGTGGGGGATCTGGTCGGCCCTTCTCAGGGAGGAGAGCTGACCACGGTATCGACGATCCACCCGATCAAGGTCTATTACACCGTCAATGAGCAGGCCTACCTGGATTTCATGAAACCGTTCCGCTCCGAGGCCGAAGGTCTCGAACAGGCGAGAAAGCTGGACATCGAGTTGATCCTGGGCGACGGATCTTCCTACCCGTTCAAAGGGAAGTTCGCCGCGTTCGACCGTCAGATCGACGTGAGGACGGGAACGCTCCGGGTCCAGGCCATCTTTCCGAATCCCCGCTATCTTCTCCGGCCCGGCCAGTTCGTGCGGGTCCGCGTCCAGAGCGGGATACGAAAGGGGGCGCTGCTGATCCCCCAGCGGGCGGTCACGGAACTCCAGGGCAGCTATCAGGTGGCCGTGGCCGGAACCGACAACCGCGTGGATCTGAGGCACGTGGCGATGGGCGAGCGCATGGGCTCCCTCTGGCTGATCGAAAGCGGCCTCAAGCCCGGTGAGCGGGTTCTGGCCGAAGGGGGAGGTAAGGTGAAACAGGGGATGGCCGTGACCCCGGAGCCCTTCGCCCTGCCCGCCGCCGATCCGGGCACCTCCCGGAAACCTCGGCGCCCGACCGGGCCGGCGGGAAGGTAGCCCCATGTACCGCTTCTTCATCAGGCGCCCCATCGTGGCCATGGTGATCGCGATCGTGACGGTCGTGGTCGGCATCGTCTCGGCGCTGGGCCTACCGGTTGCGCAGTATCCCAACATCGTCCCGCCTGAAATCCTGATCCAAGCCACGTACGTCGGAGCCGACGCGCTGGCGATCGAGGAGTCGGTGGCCACCCCCCTCGAACAGCAGATCAGCGGCGTGGACAGCATGAACTACATGTTCTCGCTCAACCCGAACAACGGGCTGATGCGGATGACGGTCAACTTCGACGTCAAGAGCGATCCGAACACAGACCAGGTGCTCACCCAGTTGCGGGAGTCCCAGGCGGAGCGGCAGCTTCCGATCGAGGTCCGAAACTTCGGCGTGACGGTCCAGAAGGCTCTTTCCGCCCCGCTGATGCTGATCTCCCTCAATTCCCCCAAGGGAACCTATGACGCCACGTTCCTGGCCAACTACGCCTACATCAACATCGTCGACCAGCTGACCAGGGTGAGGGGCATTGCCAGTGTGGCGGTCTTCGGCGCCGGCCAGTACGCGATGCGCTGCTGGGTGCGGCCCGACATCCTGGCCAACCTCAACATCACCATCCCCGAGATCGTCGATGCCCTCCAGAAGCAGAATACGGTGAACCCCGCCGGTCAGGTCGGCAGCGAGCCCTCGCCCCCGGGGCAGGAGTTCACCTATGCGATCCGGGCCCAGGGGCGGCTCTCCACCCCCGAACAGTTCGGCGAAATCGTCCTCAGAGCCAATCCCGGTGGATCGCTCGTCCGCCTCAAGGATGTGGCCCGCCTCGAATTGGGCGCCCAGGACTACAACATCCAGGGACGGTTCAACGGCAAGCCGTCGGGGATCCTGGCACTCTACCAGCTTCCCGGGACGAACGCGATACAGGCCGTCGACGGCGTCCGAAAAGTGATGGACAGGCTGAAGGAGACCTTTCCGGCCGATCTCGACTACGGGATCGCCCTCGACACCACCCGCTCGGTCCGGGCGGGGCTCCACGAGATCGTCCTGACCCTCGGCATCGCGCTGCTCCTGGTGGTCTTGGTCGTATTCGTTTTTCTCCAGGGGTGGCGGGCGACGCTGATCCCGATCATCGCGGTGCCCGTGTCGCTCATCGGCACCTTCGCCTTTTTCCCGCTCCTGGACTTTTCGATCAACCCGATCGCACTGATGGGGATGGTCGTGGCGATCGGGCTGGTGGTCGACGACGCCATCGTCGTCGTCGAAGCCGTCCAGCGCCACATCGAAGAGGGAATGTCTCCCGGGGACGCATCCCTCCGGGCGATGGAGGAAGTCTCCGGCCCGGTGGTCGCCATCGGCCTGGTCCTGGCCGCGGTGTTCCTCCCCACCGTCTTCATCCCCGGGATTACCGGACGGCTCTACACCCAGTTTGCCGTCACCATCGCCATCTCGGTGCTCCTCTCCGCATTCAACGCGCTCACGCTCAGCCCCGCGCTCTGCTCGATCCTGCTGAAGCCGAAGAGGGAGGCGGTCGGCCCGCTGGAGTGGTTCTATCGGAGCTTCAACCGTGTTTTCAGGCGTGCGACCGAAGGCTATGTCGGCATCTCCCGCGTCGTCATCCAAAAGGCGGTGATCGGGTTCGTCATCCTGGCCGTGCTGACCGCCGGAATGGCGCTCTTGGGCAAACGGCTTCCGGGCGGTTTTCTGCCGGAGGAGGATCAGGGGTATGTCTACGCCGTCATCCAGCTTCCCAACGCCGCTTCGCTCCAGCGCACTTCCGAGGTGGGCAGGCTCGTGGAGCGGATCGTGATGAACACCCCGGGCGTGGAATACTGCACGACCGTCGTCGGCTTCAACCTCCTGAGCTACGTGCGCAACACCTACAGCGGCTTCTTCTTCATCCGGCTCAAGGAGTGGGACGAGCGGAAGAGCCGGGAAGAGTGGGCATCGGGCATCATCGCCCGGCTCAACCGTGAACTCGGGCAGCTCCCCCAATGCACCGCGTTTGCCTTTTCGCCGCCGGCCATCCAGGGCGTCGGCACCGCGGGAGGGGTGACATTCATTCTCCAGGACCGCTCCGGCCGGGATGTCCAATTCCTCGCCGAGAATACCGATGCCTTCCTGGCTGCCGCCCGGAAGCGTCCGGAACTGGCCAGAGTCACGACGACCCTCCTGCCCGCCGTGCCGCAGTACTTCGTTTCCGTCGACCGCGACAAGGTCATCAGCCAGGGTGTGGATCTCGGACAGGTATACGGCACGCTCCAGGCCTTCATGGGAGGACAGTTCGTAAACTACTTCAACCGGTTTGGAAGGCAGTGGCAGGTTTACGTGGAAGCGGAGGGCGACTTCCGGACGGACGTCAAACAGCTCGGCCAGTTCTATGTGCGCAATGCCAACGGCGACCCCGTGCCGATCGATGCGGTGACCAGGATCGAGCGGCGGACGGGCCCGGAGTTCACGATGCGGTACAACCTCTACCGGTCGGCCCAGATCAACGCTACGGCCAAACTCGGCTACAGTTCGGCCCAGGCGATGAAGGCGCTGGAGCAGGTCTTCGCCGAGACGATGCCGGCGGGGATGGGGTTTGACTACCTCGGCATGTCCTTTCAGGAAAAAGTGGCGCAGCAGGGCGTCCCCCCGGCGGCGGTATTTTCCCTTTCGCTTCTGTTCGTCTATCTCATCCTCGCCGCCCTGTATGAAAGCTGGTCCCTGCCGCTGAGCGTCCTGTTCAGCACGCCGGTCGCCGTTTTCGGCTCCTTTGCCTTTCTCTCGTTCAGGGAGATGCAGTTCGGCATCTACGCACAGATCGGGCTGATCGTCCTGATCGGACTTGCCGCGAAGAATGCGATCCTGATTGTCGAGTTCGCCAAGGATGAATATGAGAAGGGGAAGGATCTCCAGGATGCGGCGCTGACTGGAGCCCGCCTCCGGCTCCGGCCGATCCTGATGACGTCGTTTGCCTTCATCATGGGGTGCCTGCCGCTGGCCACGGCCACGGGGTCCGGCGCCTTTGCCAGGGAGGTGATGGGAACCGGTGTGATCGGCGGCATGCTTTCCGCAACCGGCATTGCCGTCTTCCTGATTCCCATGATGTTCTACGTGGTCGTCCGGTTCAGCCGCGGGAAAGCGGCGCCTGTTGCCGATCGCGGCAAAGCCGCTGGGGAGGCTTCGCACGAGATCGGCCCGGGAGGAGGGGGCGAGTGATGCGCAGAATCGCCGCTTTTACGCTGCTCGGCCTTGCGCTCGGCGGTTGCATGCTGGGCCCCGATTACCGGCGACCTTCCGTGGATGCGCCGCCAACATGGCGGTTCGAGGAGAAAGAGGCCAGGGAGATCATCGACACCCTCTGGTGGCAGCAGTTTGAAGACCCGGTTCTGAACCGTCTGATCGAAATCGCGCTGAAAGAGAACCTGGACATCAAGATTGCCGCATCCAGGCTGGCAGAACTGCAGGGGCGGTATGAAGTGGCCAGGGCCGCCCTCTGGCCGACGGTCGGAGCCGGCGCCAGTGCAGAACGGCGGCGCAACACGGAGAGGGGGCAGGTGCCCCTTCCTTCCACGGTGGAGAACCCCGTCGAACTCTACCAGGGGTCAATCTTCGCCAACTGGGAGATCGATCTCTGGGGAAAGCTGCGGCGCGGGACCGAGGCCGCGCGCGCGGATCTGCTCAGCACCGAAGAGGGGCGCAGGGGCGTCATCCTCTCCTTGGTCTCCTCCGTGGCGTCGGCATACATCAATCTCCGCAGCCTGGACCGGCAGTTGTGGATCGCAAGGGACACGGCGATGAGCCGCGTGGAATCGTACAGGATTTTTTCGCTGCGTTTCAACGAGGGGTTCGTCTCCCAGCTCGAACTGAGCCAGGTCAAGTCGGAGTATGAGCGCGGCCTTGCCGCCATCCCTGCTCTTGAGAAGGGTATCGCCCAACAGGAGAATGCCTTGAGCATCCTGATCGGCCGCAATCCCGGGGCGATCACGCGGGGGAAGACGCTGGATGAGCTCGGCCTGCCGGCTGTCCCTGCCGGGCTGCCATCGGACCTCCTGGCGAGGCGTCCGGACATCCGGCAGGCCGAGCAGGATCTCATATCGGCCAACGCCCAGATCGGGATCGCCCGGGCCCGGTATTTCCCAACGATCTCTCTCACGGGTATGTTCGGCTGGGAAAGCACGAGCCTGTCCCAACTCTTCAGGGGGCCGTCCCGTATGTGGAACTGGGCGATTCCCATGACGCAGCCGATCTTCACCGGCGGATCGATCGCCGGCGAGATCAAGGCCGTCGAAGCCTTCCGCGACGAGGCTCTCCTCCGGTATCAAAAGGCGATCCAGGGTGCCTTCCGCGATGTGGAGGATTCCCTGGTGGATCAACGGCGCACGCGAGAACAGCTCGGGCTACAAAAAAGACAGGTGGAGTCGTTGCGGGAGTATGCGCGCACGGCAAGGCTCACCTATGACAACGGTTATACGAGTTACATCGCGGTGCTGGACGCCGACCGGAGTCTCTTCGACGCGCAGCTGGCCTATTCACAGACGCAGGGAGCGCTCTTCCAAGCGCTGATCAATCTCTACAAGGCCATGGGAGGGGGGTGGGTCGTCGAAGTCGAAAAAATGGCCGCTTCCCCCGGTCAAGGGGCGGTCCTGATCGAATCGGCAAAGTGAGCGGCTGTTTCGGCATCCCCGGTTGCGAATGGAAGAAACCAACACGATGTCGACGTTTAAGCGGAGGTTGACGATTCAGAAAGGCGGCCATACAATGATCTCGCCGTCGACACCTGATATCGTGACAGCCGGCAATGCGTGAGGAGGCACGGAAATGAGACGACTCATCACCCGCAGACTGGGCCGCACCGAGCGGCAGGTGACGACGCTGGGCCTCGGCGGGCAGGCGTCGATCCAGTGGACTGCCGAAGGAGTGGACCCCATCGCCATCATCGAAAAGGCCTACCGGCTCGGCATCAACTACGTGGACACATCCAACATCTACGGACCGAGCCAGAAGAACTTCGGCGAAGCCTTCCGCCGTCTGGGGCTTTCACCGTCGGCGTCCCATTACGACCCTGCCGCACGCGGTCTGATCTATGTGGCGACAAAGACCCACATTCGCACGGCGCGCCGTCCGGCCGGTGAGCGTTTCCGGACCGACTTCAGCGAAGGGATGCTCGACGGCTTTCAAGTTTCGACCGCCGTCGACGATGTCCGCCGCTCCCTCAGCCTGCTGTTCGGCGACGGCAGGGGGGGCTATCCGGATGGGGCCTGTCTGGACTGCGTGCAGTTCCACAACATCAACACGATGGATGAGATCGACATGCTCTTCGAAGGGTTCGACGACCCACGGCCGGAGCGGGAGTGGATGGGCGCGCTCGCGGCCATGGTCGACCTCCGGGAGGGGACCAACCGCACCGGCTGCAATCCGCGGAAGGAGAGACTCATCCGACACATCGGCATCACCGGACATTGGAACTCGGCGGCCCATATGTACGCCATCCAGCGGGACCACCGCCGGGTCATCGACACGCTGCTCGTGACCATGAACCCCGGCGACGGCAAACACATGGCCCACCGGTTCAACGCCATCGCGGCGGCCGCGGCGGCCGACATGGGGGTGATCGGGATGAAGGTCTTTGCCGATGCGGCCTACTACCACAAGCCGGCCCAGTTCTCCGACCGCGCCGATCACGTCTATTACGAGGTGGGATCGCCCGAGCTGCCGAGTGCGGAGCTGATCCGCTACGCCCTTTCCGTCCGGGGGATCAGCACGATCATCGTCGGCATCGGGCATATCGATGAGGACGACGAAAAGTGCCAGCTCACCCGGAATCTCGTGGACGCTCAGTTCGAAGAGCCGCTTGACGAGCAGGCGATGGCGGCGATCGAGGCCCGGGTCACCAGGGCGGGTAAGCATCAGGCAAACGATTACTTCCAGCGCCGGGCCCTGGGTCTCACGCCGCCGCGGAACGTCGGCGCCGAGCCGGACAGTTCCGCGATCATGGGCCGCGTGGCAGTCCGCGTGACGTGGGACACCTCCTATGCCGGGGCGATGCCCATCGAGCGGTATGACGTGCTCCGCGATGGCGATGTGGTGGGAACCATCCCCCATACACCGCAATTCACCTCACGGCGGTTCTGCTATGACGATTTCTTTCCCGAGGGGCAGCTACCGGGGAGCCACAGCTACCGCGTGCGTGCAGTCGATGCGGCGGGAGCGACGGCAGAGAGCCCTTCCTTCCTGGTCGACCCTTGGACGGATCCATGATTGGAAGAAACGAGATCAAGCGGATACTCGCCGGGCGCGAGAAAGAAATTATCCTTTTTTCGGATAAGCCGGCGCGCCCGTCCGCCGTGCTCATTCCCCTCTATGAGAAAGATGGGGAATACCGTGTCCTGCTGACCAAGAGGACGGAGGAGCTGGAATACCATAAAGGACAGATCTGCTTCCCCGGCGGGTCGCCTCACGATGGGGATAGCAGTCTGGAAGCCACGGCCCTGCGCGAGGCCCGCGAAGAGGTCGGCATACGTCCGGAAGATGTGGAGGTGCTGGGGGAACTCGACAGCACGGGAACCCTCACCAGCAACTTCCTCATCACGCCCTTCGTGGGCATCATTCCCTATCCTTACCCATTCAAGGTCAATCGGCATGAGATCGATGAACTCGTCGAGGTGCCCTTGTCGGCGCTCGCCGGCGAAGGCAATTACTGGGAGGAGACCCGCAGCTTTGAAGGAGTGACGGGCAAGGCAAGTTTCTTCAGGTACCGGGATAAGGTCATCTGGGGAGCGACCGCGAGAATACTGAAGCAGTTGGTCGATCTGGTCAATAATAAAGCTTGACATGGGTTACAGCATAGCTTATAAGAGGCACCAACAAATAAGTTTGGATCAAGACATTTTGAAGTTTAAAGAGTGGCCACCATACTTGTTAGAGTATCGGTGGTTTTTTCTTTCTGTCATAGTGCGAATCCGACTTAAGTGAATTTTAGGAAAGGAGGACGATCATTATGTCAGAAGGAACAGTGAAATGGTTTAATGAAGGCAAGGGCTTCGGGTTTATCGCGAGAAACGACGGCAATGCAGATGTGTTCGTGCATTACAGTGCGATTCAGGCCGGTGGATTCAAGACCTTGACGGAAGGCCAGTCGGTCAGCTTCGATGTGGTAAACGGTGCCAAGGGCCCCGCCGCAGAGAACGTGAAGCTTGCCTAATTGCCCCAAAAGGGAGAAGGGCACTCCATGATCATCATGGAGTGCCCTTCTGTTTTCAGGAAAGAATGCTGTGTCGCTGCGTGCGGCCATCGAAGGAAGGAAGAAACGACAGTGAACAAGGAAGATGTGATTCTTTTTAGCGGCGGGATCCAGGGTGCGGAGGCCGAATTCGGGGCCACCGCAGAGCGCTTCGGCATGGCCGAGGTCAACTTTTCCTTTGAGGGCCACAACATCGTCCGGCGCCGGGGTCTGCGCGTCCTCACACCCGAAGAGCTGAAGAATGGCGATGTCAGCCTGGAATACATCTCACGCTTGATGAACCGCCCCTATTCGGCGAGCCCCACAATCCGCAAGGTGCTGCAGAGCATCTGGTATCAGGTGAACAACGGCCAGGAGATCTACGTCATCGGCGAGATCCTGGCGGACAACACCGTCAAGGGTGGCACAGGCTGGGGCGCCGAGTTCGCCAAGCTCTGCAACAAGCCGCTTTGCGTCTTCGATCAGAAGCGGAATGGCTGGTTCAGCTGGAACAAGACGGAGTGGGGTGAATACAAGAATGGTGAGGGACCGGTGATCAGCCACATTCATATCACGGGAACGGGCACACGCTTTCTCGAACCGAACGGCCAGAAGGCCATCGCCGACCTCTTCGCGCGATCCTTCATTTAGAAGCACCAGCGGACGGTCAGCCTGCCCAGCGTCACCCAACGAAGGTGCCCTCAAAATGGACAGGCGGTGCGCCGGAAACATCCACGCGGCCAGCAATAGGAATATCGAAAACAGAAAGAGTTACAGTCGAATGACCGCAACTCTTTCTGTTTGAGGGTGTACCTCGCGGGATTCGAAGTCCCGGCCTGCGGAGCCCGCCCGGCCGATCATTGGAGCGGGTGCCGCTTATACGGCTAATGTCCCCCGTACGGCCTTGCCGTTGACCGTCCACCATTGCAGCAGGATCCACAAGTCCACGTTCAGGTTGAAGTGTCGAACGCCGAGGTCCTGGTAGTACTGGACGTCATCCGGTGAGCCGATTTCCGCGCGCGCCGGGACGCCCATGCGGTGTGCGGTCTCGATCACTTTCCGCTCGACGGCCTTGATCTCGGGATCCAGCCGCGCCCCCGGTTTACCGATGCTCACGGAATAGTCGGCGGGGCCCCACTGAATCATATCGATCCCCGGCACCGCCAAGATCTCTTCCAGATGGTCGACGGCTTCGCGCTTCTCGATCATCAGGATCACGACCACATCCCGAAGCGCCTGGACGTACTCGTTTCCCCCGAACTGGGACCGGGGGGTGAAGCGGCGCGGCACGGCGCCGAAGAGACCGCCGTCCTGCGGGGTTTCCGGGCGGACGATCCGGACGTAGTGCCGGGCATCCTCGGCCGAGCGGCAGTCGGTGAACATGACTCCCTGGAATCCGGATCCGATGGCCCTCTGCGCCACATACTCGCTGGCGGCCTGATCGAGCTTGATGATGGGCGTCAGGTCCGCCAACTCGGCTGCCCGGCACAGGCTGTCCAGATCATGCAGATCGTAGGGGGAGTACTCGGCGAGAAACTCGACGTAGTCATACTGCTTCGCCTGTCCGAGGACCTCGATGACCGTCGGCCATGGGCTCATGACGCGGGTTCCCAGCGTCGGCTTTCCGGCGCGGAGCAGTTCACGGAACTTGTTTGGTCGCATAGATTGGATCTCCTTTCAGTGGACGTGTCATGGTAGGGGACATCCCGTCCCCGGTAACTCTAAAATGAAAAGAATTTCTTTCAAGCGGGACAGAGTATGCAGCAATGGACTCTTGTATGTCAAAGAATATGTGGCGGCATTGGGGACGTGGCTGAGCATCTCGAGTTCTCCACCACGGCCGCATGAAGGGCAGAGCTCAGGACGGAGCAGGAGGTCGGGATGAAGACCCAAATCATGGAAAGATGGCGGATAAGATCACAAAAAAAGAGGTTATCGAAATGAACTATTCCGATAACCTCTTGATTTAATGGTGCCCCTGGCGGGATTCGAACTCGCGGCCTGCGGATTAGGAATCCGTCGCTCTATCCGTCTGAGCTACAGGGGCATCGGGAAGAGGGTTCCGTCTAACACGCTTTGCCGTGGGTGTCAATATCGGCGCGCCGCAACGGCAACAAATTTCAAGAAAGAATGATGCGCGGGTCGGCTGCGACGCAGCCGCGAGCAGAGCAGATAAGGGGATTGATGTCCGGTATCCTTCGAGCAGCCATGGTCCTGGGTTCGAAGAGGGGTTTCAAATCCATGATACCCTCCGTTCATGCTGGCGCTCAGCGGCCGTTTGTCGCGAAGAGGGCTTCGACGAACTCCTCGGCCCGGAAGGGGCGCAGGTCGTCCGCCTGCTCACCGACACCGATGTAACGAAGGGGGATACCCAGTTCCTTCGCGATGCGGATCACGACACCCCCCTTGGATGTCCCGTCCAGCTTCGTCAGGATCAGCCCCGTCACGCCGATCTCCTCCCTGAACATCCGGGCCTGGGCGATCGCATTCTGGCCGGTCGTCGCGTCGAGGACGAGCCAGATTTCATGCGGAGCGCCGGAAAGCTCCCGCGCCATGATCCGCTTCATCTTCTTGAGCTCCTCCATCAGGTTCACCTTCGTGTGGAGGCGGCCCGCCGTGTCGACGATCACGACACCGGGCTTTCCGGCCTGGGCGGCGCGCATCGCATCGAAGACGACGGCGGCCGGATCGGCGTTGGCGGCCTGCCGGATCAGCGGCACGTCCACCCGTTTGGCCCAGGCGTCGAGCTGTTCGATCGCCGCCGCCCTGAACGTATCCGCGGCCACGAGCGTGACCCCGTGTCCCGCTTCCTTTAGCTGGAGGGCCAGTTTACCGATGGTCGTGGTCTTGCCGGTGCCGTTGACGCCGACGACCATGATCGTGTGGATCGTGTCCCGCGGGATCGAAAGCGGAACCTCGTTTTTGAGCAGGATCTCCCGCATCGTCCCCCGGAGGGCCTGCCGGAGGATATCGGCGTTTCCGAGCTCCTTGCGCTTCACCTTCTCCCTCAGGGATTCGATCAGCTCGGCGGTGAAGGCCGGTCCCACGTCCGCTGCGATGAGAGCCTCTTCCAACTCGTCGAAGAGAGGCTGGTCGATCTGCTTGCTGCCGAGGAGGATGTCGTCGACGTCCGTCAGAAGAAGCTTCCTCGTTTTGGCAAGCCCTGATTTGAGGCGGTCGAAGAAGCCTGTTATATGATTCTTTTCTTCCATTCACGCTTTCCTTGTCTGAATTGTGCCCGCGCACCCCATTCGGCGGGTGCAACGATGGGGATTTCTATAATGGTTTTCGACGGCAAATGCAAAGTAAAACCCCCGCGGGTTGCGCGGGGGCTTTGTCGATAGATGGTACGCCGGGTCGTCCTTTCCCACCTGTGGGAGGGAGCGGCGTGACCGGAAATTTTCACCGGAGCCCGCGAGCGATCCTGAAACTCGATGCGGATCGGATCGCGATCGCGGCGCTTTCTGCGGTGCCTTAGGAAGCCTTTGGGGTCGTCTTGACCTTGCCGCCCTTTTCAAAAATCCGCCCCTCGGCGAACATGAACACAACGCCGATCAGACAGACAATGCTGCCGACAAATGCCAGGATAATCTGCATCCACGTCGGCGGTTGGTAAGCGCTGGTCAGAGCCAGACCCGCGACTGCAACAACGATGGTCAGGAATCCACTAATTTTTTCCAGCATTTGAACCCCCGTTCCTACGATTTTTTTTGAGTGGACGAATCGTCGTTCTTCGCTTTTCCGAAGTGGACGATGGTCCAGAGCATGAGACAGCCCGACGCGCACACGAGACAGAAAATGATCATCACATGCACGGGGAGCTTGGTGAACAACGCCCACAGAAGGAAATTCCCCACAACGGCACCGGTTACCAATAAAAAATGTCGCATTTTTCTCCCCCAATTGAGGTCATCGTGGTTCAGTCCACCCCGCTCCGAAATGCCGGCGCGGAACCGGTAACCTCCGTCATCCACTATACACCAACGACGGCACCCACAGGCCGATCTCTGGAAACATGTAGAGCAAAAAGATCGCCAGCAGTTGGATCACCATGAAGGGCAGCATCCCGACGAAGATCTGGTTCAGCGTCACATGGGGCGGCGCCACCCCCTTCAGGTAGAAGGCGGCCATCGCCACCGGCGGCGAGAGGAACGCCGTCTGGAGGTTCAGGGCCACCAGGAGACCAAAGAAGAGGGGGTCGATGTTGAAGTGAGCCAGGAGCGGGATGAAGATCGGCATGAAGATGACGATGATCTCGGTCCACTCCAGCGGCCAGCCCAACAGAAAGATGATCACCTGCGCCAGCAGCATGAACTGGGTCGGCGTCATGTTCATCGACGTCACCCAGGCATTAATGATCTCCTGGCCGCCCAGGAGGGCGAAGGCCGCCGAGAAGGTGTTCGAACCGATGAAGAGCCAGCAGACCATGGCCGAGGTTTTGGCGGTGAGGAAGACCGATTCCTTGACGACGGTGAAATTGAGCTGCTTGTACGCCGCCGCCAGGACAAAGCCCCCGAAGGACCCCATGGCCGCCGCCTCGGTTGGGGTTGCGAGCCCCACGATGATCGACCCCAGGACCCCGAGAATGATCAGGGCCAGCGGGAAGAATGACCCGAGAAGCATCTTGAAGATCTCGAGACGGGTGAAGGTGAAGATCGCATAAAAGATCACCAGCCCCGCAGCGACGATGCCAAAGGTGATCCAGAACGCCAGGGGGGCCGGATTGCGTCCGGGCGCCGCCGGGGCGACCGGTGCAGCGGCGACCTTGGAGGGAGGCGTCTGTGGTGCCGTCGGGGTTGCAGCCACGGCGGGTGCCCCGGGAGCGGATTCGGCCGGAGGCTCCGCGAGGCCGCCCTCCTCGGCCGGAGGCTCTGCGAGGCTGCCTGGCTGCGATTCCTCTACTGAACCTTCATCGCCGACCGTTCCTTCGATCAAAGAGCCGCCGCCCATCTCCTGCACGCCTGACGTATCCACCAGCGTGGGGGCCGTGGTCCAGAGCCAGATCACCAGAACGAGGAGCGCACCCGCGATTGCCGGGAGGATGGCGATGACCAGGTGCTGGAGCAGGGTCTTCATCGGGACATCGGCGTTCCGCTTCCCCTTGATCGCGCCGATCAGGCCAACCATGACGTTGTCTGTCTTCCTGGAGATCACTTCCGCAAACTTGGGCAGATCGACCCGCTGGTCCTCTGCGGAAAGGGGCGGGGCGATGCTCGGCTTGAGCTTCGCGGAGAGGATCATGTAGCCGAGATAGAGGCAGGTCAGCATGATGCCAGGCAGAAAGGCCCCGGCGTAGAGCTGGACGACCGAGACGCCCGCGGTCGCGCCATAAAGGATCAGGAGGACCGAGGGAGGGATCAGGATGCCGAGGGTTCCCCCGGCGCACACGACGCCCGCCGAGAGCCGGACGCTGTAACCTGCCTTGAGCATTGCCGGAAAGGCAAGGAGTCCCATGAGCGTCACGACCGCCCCGATGATCCCGGTCGCGGTCGCGAAGATCGCGCAGGTGATGATCGTCGCGACGGCGAGCGATCCGGGAATCCGGGAGGTCGCCAGGTGGAGGCTCTTGAAGAGCCTGCCGATCAGGTTGGCCCTCTCGACGAGGTACCCCATGAAGACGAACAGCGGAATCGAAATCAGAACGTCATTGTTCATGACGGCAAAGGCCCGCTGCGCCACCAGGTATAATGTGTGGTTCACCGCCGTGTTCGGGTTCTGGCCGTAATAGCAGAAAAAGGCGAACATCGTTCCCATCCCCATCAGGGTGAAGGCGGTGGGAAAGCCGAGCATGATCGCGATGACGATCATTGCGAGCATCAGAAGACCAAGGTGGCCGTTCGTCCACTGTGCAAACGGGGGCATTGCCCAGAAGACGCCGATCACCACCAGCGCCATGATCGATAGTCCAAACCAGGCTTCTTTCTTCATTGATCGCCCCCTTTTCCATGCGTCACATACTGATCGAGCTTCGCGATATCCTCGTCACCGACCCCCACCGTCGCCTTCAGTTTCTCGACGTCGACTTCCTCGACGTCCTGGATGCGGGAGGGCCACTGGCCGGTCTTGAGGCACAGGACGCAGCGGATCATCTCGACGATCCCCTGAACGAGGATGATCGCCCCGGCGATGGGGATGATGGTCTTGAACTGGTAGATCGGGGGGCCGTTGGCGGTGATCCCCGAGTGCTCCCAGATCGCCCATGCATCGAGGGCATAGGTGTATCCGGCCCAGCAGAGGGCAATGACCCCGGGAATGAAAAAGACGAAGTAGAGCGTCAGGTCGAGGGCGGCCTGTACACGCGGCGGAAAGAAGCCGTAGAGGACGTCGCCGCGGACCATGTTGTTCTTCGAAAGGGTGTAGGCGCCCGCCATCATGAAGAGCATGCCGTACATCTGGATCATCCCGTCGAAGGCCCAGTCGTGTGGGGCATCCATGGCGTAGCGCGAGAACACCTCGTAGGTGATCAGAAAGGTCAGCGATATGATGAGCCAGGAAAAGGCCGTGCCCACGAAGGTGCTGAACTTGTCAACGGTCAACAGCAATTTCTGCATAGTCACCTCTAAACCGGAAATCAGCCACCCGGCGCGATGCCGGGTGGCTGATCGGAGATGCGATTTAACTCATTATTTTTTCTCGGCCTTTGGCGCCGCCTTCGGAGCGGCCTTCTTGCCGAAATAGTAGTTATAAGCCATGCGGGGGCTGACCACCGTGTCGAGCTTCCATTTCACCGCACGTTCGGCGAATTTCCGCTGCGAGGCAACGATCTCCTTGAAGAGCGGGTTCTTGGCCGAGTACTCCGCCTCGACCTTGTCGAAGATCTCGAGCTGCCTCATGAGGACCGAGTCCGGCGTCTTGTAAAACTTCACATGGTCCTTGGTCTGGAGTTCGATGTAGTCCTGGGAGTAGCGGTCGATCGATTTCCAGGTCACGTCCGCCGACGCGGCATCGACGGCGTTGTCGATGATCACCCTCATCTTGGCCGGCAAGGCGTCGAATTTGGGCTTGTTGAAGAGGATTTCGAAACACTCGGCACTCTGGTGGTAGCTCTGGAGCATGCAGACCTTCGAGACGTCCGGGAAGCCGAGGAGCCGGTCGGAGGAGGCGTTGTTGAATTCCGCCCCGTCGAGGAGGCCGCGGTCCATCGCCGGGACAATCTCGCCGCCGGGCAGGGCGTTGACCGCTGCACCCATCCCCTTGAACAGGTCGATCGAGATGCCCACGGTGCGGAACTTGAGCCCCTTGAAATCGTCTGGTTTGGTGATGGGTTTCTTGAACCAGCCGAGCGGCTGTGTCCACATCGGCCCGTAGGAATAAGATTTGACATTGGCGCCGATGGCTTCGTAGATCTTCTGAAAAAATTCCTTACCGCCGCCGTATTTGTGCCAGGAGAGCATCATGTCGGCGTCCATCCCGTACGCGGGGCTCGATCCCCACAGGGACAGGGCGTTGTTCTTGCCGTAGTGGTAAACGAAGACCCCGTGGCCGCCGTCGAGCGTCCCCTTGGAAACGGCATTCAGGAGGTCGAAGGCCGGCACGACGGCACCCGCCGGCAGCACCTCGATCTTCAGATCGCCACCGGTCATGTCATTGACCTTCTTGGCGAAATCGAGGGCATACTCGTGGAAGATGTCCTTGGTCGGCCAGGTGCTCTGCCAACGCATGGTGATCGGCCCCTGCGCTTTGAGAACCGAGGGAAAACCCAGGGTTGCGGCCCCGGCCGTCGCCAACGCGGCGCCGGCGAGGAACTTGCGGCGTGATACGCCTGTCTGCTTTGTGTCTTTGCCCAGTCCTTTTTTTGTCATAATCTTCCTCCCATGTTTTGATGAATGACGGTCCGAAGAAAACCCATCCCACACCGACAACAACGACCTCTCCGGAGTCCCCTTCGGATCCCGGTGATTCGATCAGAGAGACGAACGACAACCGATCATTTTGAACAATTGAGCAAGCACGCCTCTGGAAAGGATGGATGCGACCATCACCTATTCCGCGGCGACAACCTCACCTGAACCCTTTGGGGATCGGGCGATTCGATATGACGCAAAGACAGCAGATCGTTTTGAACTGTTCAGCAGGCACATTGTCCGGGAAGCGGTGGACGAAACCAGCCGAACCCGTTTTATGCCTGCGACACTTCCGGTGGCCCTTGCGGACCACGGTGATTCGATATGACGCAAAGACAGCAGATCGTTTTGAACTATTCAGCAAACACTTCGCTCGGAAAGGCGGCAGATGCTACCACCCGGTGAAATTGTTTGTCAAGGGGAAAGGCGGCTAGGCTTCATTTTGCGATGAAAACCCGCGCCAGAGAGTGGTGACGATATCCCCTCCACCCTGTGTACGCCATTAAAAGGATACGAGGGGATAATTGCAACGGGAAAATGATCATCCGGCGGAATACCGGGTCAAACGGTCGAAAGTTGCGGCTGACCGGCCATGAAAGAGGGCAGGGGATCGGGCATCAGGATCGGGGACGTACAGCGCCGATGGTCGCTTGAGCAGTCCTTCAGAAGTGAAGGGAGTCTCTGAGGATCTTGAGGTATCTCCGGCTGACCGGCACCAGCCGGCCCGAGCGGGTGCGGATGTCGGCAAGCATGTTCTCGCGGAGGATGATTTCGTCCACCCAGTCGATGTTGACGAGGAACTGTTTGTGACAGCGGACAAGACGCGTCTTGCTTTCCAGAATCTGGAGGGTGAGGTCCGTATAGAATTCACCGCCTTGGCAAACGACGTATACCCCGGATTCGCCGGAGCGGACATACTCGATCTCCGCGGTCGGAATGAGTTTGATGTTGGAGGCATGGGTGCAGGGGATCTTCTGAATGTCCGGTCCGGAAAAGGGCGGCCTGTCGTCCCTGACCAACCGTTTCTTCAACTTCTCCACGGTTTTGGCGAGCCGCTCCTTTTCGACCGGTTTGAGCAGGTAGTCGAGAGCATTCTCCTCGAAGGCTTTGAGCGCATATTCGTCATAGGCGGTCACAAAAACGACGACCGGCATCACCTTCTCGTCGATCATGCTGAGCAGTTCGAAACCGCTGATCGCGGGCATCTGGATGTCGAGGAAGAGCACGTCGGGCCTCTCGCGGTTGATGGCCCGGATCGCTTCGACGGCATTGGCGCACTTGCCCGAAATGTCGAATTCACCGGTCTCCCGAAGCATCGATTCCAGCTCTTCGCGGGAGTGGATCTCATCGTCCACGATCAGTGCTCGCATCATGCCGGCCTTGCCTCCGCAGGGATCTTGATGCTGATCCTCGTCAGTTCGTTCGGCACGCAGGAGATCGTGATGCCGGAATTCTCGCCGAAGCGTCCCTTGAGCCGCCGGTCGACGATCTTGATCCCCTGGCCGTCGCCCGGTTTTTTCTCAAGAAAGCTTCCGGCATTGTCCTCGATTTCGATGAAGGCCCAGCCATCCCGCCGAAAGGCGTTGATCCGTGCGATTCCCGGGCGAAGGGTGTTCGAGAATCCGTGTTTGAAGGCGTTCTCGACCAGGGGCTGCAGCGTGAAGGTCGGGAGGATCATCTTCATCAGGGAGGGATCGATGTCGATCCCGACCGTCAGGCGGTCATCGAATCGTGCCTTCTCGATCTGCAAATAGGAGTTGACCAGGTCGAGCTCCTCCTCCAGCGTCGAGACTTCGCTGCTGCGCTTGAGGTTCTTTCGAAAAAAGTTGGATAGGTGGATGAGCAGGTCCTTGGACCGCGCCGCGTCGACGCGGAGGATCGCGATGATGGTGTTGAGCGCGTTGAACAGGAAATGCGGGTTGACCTGCGCCTGGAGGAGTTTCAACTCGGACTGCACCAGCAGGTTCTTCTGCAGCTCGTAACGGGCCAGGAGAAGCTGGTGCGACAGCAGCCTCGCGATCCCCTCACCGAGCGTCTTGTTCATGTTGAGGAAGTTCTTGTGCCGGGGCTCGTAGAGGTTGATCGTGCCGATCACCTCGCTGTCGATGCACAGGGGGACGACCAGCGCGGAATGGAGCGGACAGTTCTTCGACAGCGGACAGTCGTAGTGCTCGCTCGCCCCGTCCACGAAGATGACCCGGTTTTCACGGATGGCCGTTTTGGTGAAGGGCGAGACGATCGGCCCGCCGGATTTGTGGTGGTCGGAACCCTGGCCGACGAAGGCCAGAAGACTCTCCCTGTCGGTGATGACGACGGACCCCACATCGGTTTCCCGATGGATGATATTCGCCAGGTCCACGGCGGTTTCGTGGTTGATCCCCTGGGCCAGGATCTTGAGCGTCCGCTCCGCAATCTTGAACGCCTTTTCCGAGGAGATGGCGGCGATCCGGTCCGACATGTTCTTCCGGTCCCGGATGATGCTCATGAAGATGGCCGCGCCGGCGGCGTTCGACAGGATCATCGGCGCAGCGATGATCTGGACCAGGGCGACGGCATTGGCGTAGGGGCGTGAAACCATGAGGATGATCGACATCTCGACGACTTCCGCGCAGAAGGCGGTGATCAGAGCGACCCGCGGGTCGAAGATCTGCTCGGGGCGCCTGCTTCGGACCAGGTAGAGGTGTACGATTCCCCCCAGCGCCCCGGCGACCGTGGTCGAGAGGCCGCAGGAGAACGCGGTGAATCCTCCCAGGCAATATCGGTGAAGCCCGCCGGTGAACCCCACGGCGGTCCCGAGCAGGGGGCCTCCGATGATGCCGGCCAGCACCGGCCCGATGGCGCGCGTGTTGGCGATGGCATCCTGGACCGGCGTCCCCAGATAGGTGCCCAGGATCGAGAGGCCGGAGAAGACGAGATAGAGATAGAGCCGGTCGCGCGTGCGGATGGGATCCAGGGTCAGGGATTTGGAGAGCGGGGATTTGCTGTAGATGTAGGCGATCACCACGAAGACCGACATCGCCTGGATCATCCGAAAGAGAATTTCCATCGGGGTTGTGCCTTATCGCCGCGCGGGCTCCTGATCGCCTGCGGCAGGGATTCATTGCCAAGTCATTTTGGCTGTTTGTATCGATACCGCCTATCGACCGGGACGGTAGCACCCGCCCTCTCGGGTTGTCAATGGGAAAACCGGAGCGGGCCGTTTTTTGTTTTCTCTTCGGGGAAAAACTGGTATACGTGCCCGCATAGATTTTCTGCCCGTCCGGTGATCCAAGAATCGAAGGAGCAAAAAATGAAGAAAAAGGTGCTCGTGGCGCGGGAGGTCTTCGCCCAGGTTCTGGATTTTCTGGAGCCCCATTTCGCGGTGACGGCCAATCAGGAGGACCGCGTTTTCGGCGCGGAAGAGCTGGCGCAGGCACTGGCCGACAAGGAGGGAGCACTGACCACGTTGACCGAAAGGATCGACGAGGAACTCCTTCGCCGCTGTCCGAAGCTTCGGGCGGTGTGCAACATCGCGGTGGGATACAACAATATCGATCTGGCCGCCTGCGACGCCCATGGCGTCCTGGCCACCAACACTCCGGGCGTCCTGGATGACACGACCGCCGATTTCGCCTGGGCGCTGATCCTCGCCACGGCGCGACGACTCAACGAGGCGGAGGCCTACGTCCGCGAGGGGCGCTGGGACAAGTGGAAGCTGAAGCAGTTTATGGGCCTGGATGTCCACCATGCGGTCCTGGGCATCGTCGGCTTGGGGCGGATCGGCCAGGCGGTGGCCAAACGTGCGGTGGGCTTCGAGATGGAGGTGCTCTACCACGATGTTCGCCCCGCCGCACCGGAGATCGAGACCGCCTGCCGCGCACGGTATGCGGACCGGGAGGAGCTCTTCAGCCGGGCCGACATCGTGACGATCCACATCCCCTACAGCCGTGAGACCCATCATGCCGTGGGGGCGGCGGAGATTGCCCTCATGAAGAATTCGGCGATCCTGATCCACGCCGCCCGGGGCGGGGTGGTGGACGATGGCGCCCTCGTGGAGGCGCTCCGCAAGGGCGCCATCGCCGGCGCCGGCCTCGACGTCTTCGAGGGGGAGCCGGCCATTCATCCGGGATTCCTGGAGTTGAAGAACGTGGTCGTTTCACCCCACATCGCCAGCTCGTCGGAGAAGACCCGCCTCAGGATGGCGATGATGGCCGCCGAGAATCTCGTGTCTGCCCTGACTTCGGGAAAACCCCCGAACCTGCTCAATCCGGCCGCCCTGGGCAAATCGCCGCGTGGGCAGTCTTGAATCGCAAACGGACAGCTTGCACGAAGGGGATCGAAAAACGGAGGGAAATTCATGGATAAACCGTTGCACACCTTAAGCCTGATCGAGGCCGCGCAGGGGATCCGGGAGCGGCGATTCACCTCCGAGGCGTACACCGAGGCCCTGCTGAGACAGATTGCTCTGCTGGACGGGGAGATCCAGGCCTGGACCTGGCTGCAGCCGGAGGAGGCGATCCGCGCCGCGGCCCTGACCGACCACCGTCTCCAATCCGGCGAGGCCCCCGGCCCACTGCAGGGGCTTCCCATCGGCGTCAAGGACATCTACGCCACGGCCGGCATCCCCACGGAAATGGGCTCCCCCGCCTTCGCCGGCCACGTCCCGAACGCATCCGCCCGGGTGATCGAAAGGCTTGCCGCCCGAGGGGCTTTCGTGATGGGCAAGACCGTCACCACCGAGTGCGCCTTCTATTCCCCCGGGAAGACCCGGAACCCCTGGAATTCCCTGCACACGCCGGGAGGGTCGTCCAGTGGATCCGCCGCCGCGGTTGCGGCGGGCTTCATCCCCGGCGCACTGGGGACGCAGACCAACGGCTCCATCATCCGGCCCGCCGCTTTCTGCGGGATCGTGGGTTTCAAGCCCACCCAGGGGCTCATCCCCATCGCAGGGGCGCTGACCTTCAGCCAGACGCTGGACCAGGCAGGCGTCCTGACCCGTTCGGTGGAGGATGCTGCATGGTTCGCCGCGGCCCTCACCGAAGAGGGAACACCGCTTTCCGCCGGGGTCTGCATCCGCTCGGCCGCGCCTCGACTGGCGGCGGTCCGAACCCCCTTTTGGGACCAGGCCGAGGAGCACGCCAAACAGAACTTCGGCGAGAACATCCGCGTGCTGAGGGAGGGGGGCGCCCGGGTCGACGAGGTCGATCTGCCGGGGATCTTCGACGGAGCCCACCGGGCGATCCGGACCATCATGTCCGTCGAAGCCGCCCTGAACCTGGAGGAGCTCTTCCTCAAGCAGGCCCATCTGCTCAGCCCGACGCTGCGCGACTTCATCGCCGAAGGACGGGAGACCGGAGCCGTGGTATATCTGCGGGCGCTCGCGCTGCGCCGTGCCCTGATCGAAGAGCTGGAGCGGTTCCTGGAGGGGTTTGACGCCATCATCACCCCGCCCACGACCGGGGAGGCGCCGCAGACGCTGGAGCAGACGGGCAACCCGGGCTTCTGCAGCATCTGGAGCCTCTGCGGCGTCCCGGCCGTGACGATCCCGGTGGGATTCGGTCCCCGACGCCTGCCGCTGGGGCTGCAAATCGTGGCTCCTGCGAATAAGGATGATCGGGCGCTCTCCGTGGCCCGCTGGTGTGAAAAATGGTTCCCCTTTCCCTTCTGGAGGAAGATGTCATGAATCTCCATCGCCTGTTGACGAAGCGAAACCAGGAAAGAGGACCGCTCCGGGTCGGTCTGATCGGGGCGGGCAAGTTCGGCAGCATGTACCTCGCCCAGGCCAAAAGCACGGCGGGCGTCCGCATTGCCGCGATCGCTGATCTGGCGCCGCAAAGAGCTCTCGACGCGCTCACGCGCACCGGCTGGCCCGAAGGACAGGGAACGGCCGCCTCCCTTCAGGATGCGGCGGCCAAGGGGAGCACCTTCATCACCGATGACGCCCCCGCGATGATCGCCTCACCGCTCCTGGACGTGATCATCGACGCCACGGGCAACCCTGCCGCGGGTATCGCCCATGCCCTGGCCTGCTGCCGGGAGGGGAAACACATCGTCATGGTCAACGTCGAGGCCGATGCGCTGGCCGGGCCGCTCCTGGCGAAGCGAGCGGCATCGGCGGGGATCGTTTACTCCCTGGCCTATGGGGACCAGCCGGCGCTGATTTGCGAGATGGTTGACTGGGCGCGGGCCTGCGGCTTCGATGTGGTCTCGGCGGGGAAGGGGACGAAATACCTCCCCGTTTATCATCAGTCGACGCCGGATACGGTGTGGAGCCATTACGGCTTCACCGCAGAGCAACTCGCGAAGGGGGACTTCAACGCCAAGATGTTCAACTCCTTCCTGGACGGAACGAAATCGGCGATCGAGATGGCGGCCGTGGCGAACGCGACTGGCCTTCTGCCGCCCCAGAACGGCCTGGCCTTTCCCCCGTGCGGCGCCGACGACCTCCCGCGCATCCTGAAGCCCCGTGCGGCAGGGGGAGTCCTGGAGGCCAAAGGCCAGGTCGAGGTGGTCTCCAGCCTGGAGCGCGACGGAAGGCCCGTCTACCGTGATTTGCGCTGGGGGGTCTTCGTCACCTTGACCACCGAGAACAGCTATTCCGCCCGGTGCTTCCGCGAGTACGGCGTCATCACCGACGACAGCGGATACTACACGGCCCTCTACCGGCCGGCCCACCTGATCGGCCTTGAACTCGGCATCAGCGTGGCCTCCGCAGCGCTCCGCCGCGAGCCGACGGGCGCTGCGTGCGGATTTTCGGGCGATGTGGCGGCCACCGCGAAGAAGGATCTGGGACCCGGTGATATGCTGGACGGGGAGGGCGGCTTCACCGTCTTCGGGACCCTCCTGCCGGCCCGCAAATCGCTCCTCTCCGGCGCCCTGCCCATCGGCCTGGCGCACGGGGTCCGGGTGGTGAAGCCCATCGCCGCCGGCCAGACGGTGCAGTGGGACGACGTTGCCTGGAACGCCCAGGACGAGACCGTGAAATTCCGCCGGGAGATGGAGGCCGCCTTCAAGGAGAAGTGACCTGCTTCGAATGAATCAGCGCGTGGAAGGCTGAAAGATACCCGAACGGCCGTTCAGTTCAGGCTGACGGAGACGAGGGTAGAGACCCCCTTCTTCTGGATCGTGACGCCGAAGAGGCTGTCGGCGATCTCCATCGACCGCTTGTTGTGGGTGATCATCAGGATCTGGGATTGGGTTGCCATCTCCTTCACGAGACGGTTGAAGAGCCCGATGTTTGTGTCGTCGAGGGCCGCGTCCACCTCGTCCAAGAGAACGAAGGGGACGGGTCGGTAGAGCAGGATCGAGAAAATCAGCGCGATCGCCGACAGGGACTTCTCCCCGCCGGAGAGGAGCGTCACGCTCTGCGGCCGCTTCCCCGGAATCCGGATTTCGATGTCGACCCCGGTTTCGAGCAGATCGTTCTCGTCGGTCAGGTGGAGTTCGGCCCGGCCGCCGGGGAAGAGTCGGCTGAAGACCTCCTGGAAGCACTTATTGACCCCCGCGAAGGTTTCGGCGAACCGCTGCCGGGAGATGGTGTTGATCCGGGTGATCGTCTTCTGGAGCGTCTCCAGGGACGTGTTCAGGTCGGCGACCTGGCCGGTGAGGAATTCGAAGCGGGTCTTGAGCTCCTCGTGTTCGGAGAGGGCCAGAAGGTTGACCTCGCCGAAGTTGTCGACGGTCTGCCGGTCCCGCGCGACTCTCTCGGCCAACTCCGCCAGCGCCTCCTTTGCCAGGGGCGTGAATTCAGGGAGGAGCAGGGCGAGGTCCACGCCGTATTTCTCCTGAAGATTCTCCTGGAGATTCTCCATCTGCAGCGCGACCTCCCTGGCCGCAACCTCCAACTCGGCCGCCTCGCGGAGCTGGCCATCCAGGACCTTCTTGACCTCCCGGATCTCCCCTTCCCGGGTCCGGAGCAGGGTCTCCTTCTCCTGCTGGGTGTCCCGCCTCCCGGATAGCTCTTTTTCGACGGCCTCATGCTCGGCGTAAAGCCCCTTGAGGGTCTCTTCCTCGGTGGCGATGTGCTGGGCCTGCGCCTCCGACTCGCGTTCGCAGGATGCCGCATCGGCCATGCGGGCGGCGATCTCGCGGGCGTGGTCCCCGAGCGATGCCTCCAGCCGGGCGAGAGCCCTGCGGTCGGCCTCCCATTTTTCTTCGATCGATGCCAGGCGGACCTTCCGCTCGGTCAGAGCGCGCTCCCGTTCCTCCAGGTCGCTGCGGAGGGTCTCCCCACGCTCCCGGTCGACGGCCATCGCCGCGTTGAGTTCGGTCTCCTTGGCCTCGACGGCCTTCATCTCCGCCTCGTGGCGCACGATCTTTTCCCGGGCCGCGGCCGACTCGGCGGCAAGGTTCTCCCGATTGAACCGGAGGGCCTTGAGCCGCTCTCCGACCTGGCGCGATTCGCCCTCATACCGTTCGACGTCTTTCCTGAGGCCGTTGATCCGGAGTTCCGTGAGGTGGAGACGGGAACGGATCCGGAGGAGCTCCTCGTCCCACTGGGCGATCAGGGATGCCGCCTTCTTCCGCCCCTCCTGCTCCTGCCGGAGTTCGTCCTGGAGCCGCTCGACCTCTTCAGTGAGCTCTTCGATTTCGCGCCGGTTGCGCAGGAGGCTGCGCTCGGAGCCATTGCCGCTCCCGCCGGTCAGAATGCCGCTCGGGCTGATGATGTCCCCCTCAGGCGTGACGAAGGTGCCGCAGAACCCGTTCTGCCGCCAGAGCGAGATGCCGCTCAAGAGGTTCGGGATGAGCAGGACATCGCCCAGGAGTTCATTGACGATCGCCCGGGACTCCTCCCGGACCGAGATCCTCTCAACCAGCGGGACGGCCTCGCGGAGGTGTTCGAACTCCGCAACGGGGACAGCCGAGGTATGGGGTCGGACCTCGAGGGGGACGAAACTTCCCCGGCCCAGGGAGGCGCTCTTCAGGTAGTCGATGGCCCGGACGCCGTCCGTCTGGTCCTTCACGACGACGTACTGGAGTTTCTCCCCGAGGACCGCCTCGACGGCGGTTTCGTACTCCCGGGGGACGCGGATCTGGTCGGCGACAAGGCCGAGGAAGTGCTCGCGGGAGGGAGCGGGCTGGCTCTGTCCCCTGGCGCCCGTCATCAGGGATTTGACCCCCTCGTTGCATCCGGCGTAGCTCTCCTCGAATTCCCGCAGCGAGGCGAGGCGCGACTCCTTGCGGCTGTTCTCTTCGCGGAGCCCGGCGATCCTCTCGTCGGACTCCGCCAGTTCCCCGCGGGCACGCTCCAACTCGTCGCCGATCTCCTCCCGCCGTTCTCCGAGTTCGGCCAGCCCCCCTTCGTCGGCGGCCAGCCCCGAGCGGAGATTGTCGAGCGTGCGGCCGAGCTCCGCGGACCGTCTCCCGGTCTCCTCGATTTCGCGGACTTCGCGCGCCTCTCGCATCCCGAAGTCTTCGACCATCCTGCCGAGGCTGGCGATGGTGTTCTTCAACTTGGCCTTTTCGGTGACGATGTCGATGTACCGGACCTTCTTCTCCTCCAGCCCCTGCCGGCAGGCCCGGTCCATCAGCCTGAGCTCTTCGAGGGCTTGCCCGCCCTCGTCGACCTCCTTCCGGAGGGTCCCGATCCGCCCAGACGCATCGGCCGCAGCGCTCCTGAGGGCGTCGATCTCGCCGCCGGTCTCTCCCTCGCGCTGCTTCAGGGCCTCGCCTTCCGCAAGGTCCTTCGCGCGTCTTGCGGCAAGGTCGGCGATCTTCCGGCGGGAGAATTCGATCCCCTGCTCCTTGATGTTGATGGTGTTTTTCGTCGCGTAGAGCTTTTCCTGAAAGGTCGAGATCAGCCCCTCGTTATCCAGGACTTCCGCCTTCAACTTCTCCTGTTCGGCCTCGAGGGCCTGCATGCGTGTGCGAACTTCGGTCTCCCGTTTTTCGAGGGCGCTCTTCTCCTCTTCCCGGGATGCCCGGGCCGCGGTCAGTTCGGAACAGGTCTGGAGGGCGACGGCCGTTTCGGCCTCCTTCAGGGATTGCTTCAGGGCCTTGTACTGCTCCGCCTTCTTGGCCTGGCGTGAGATAGCGTTGAGCTGCGTCTTGACTTCGCGGAGGATGTCGTTGAGGCGGACCATGTTCTCCCGGGTCGCTTCCATCTTCCGGACGGCGGACTCCTTTCGGCTTTTGTACTTGGAGATGCCGGCCGCCTCTTCGATGAACTGCCGCCGCTCCTCCGGCTTGGCCTCGACGAGGGAGGCGACGCTGCCCTGCTCGACCAGGGAATAGGTGCGGGCGCCAACCCCCGTCCCCATGAAGAACTCACGGACATCCAGGAGCCGGCACGGAATCTTGTTGATCGTGTATTCGCTCTCCCCGTCGCGGAAGAGACGGCGGGTGATCATCATCTCGCTGCACCCGGCGTAGCTGCCGGGGAACTGCTGGCCGTCCGCCTCGAGGATCATCGAAACCTCGGCCAGGCCGACGGGAGCGGCCTCGTCCGAGCCGTTGAAGATCACGTCGTCCATCTTCTTGCCGCGGAGCGTCTTGACCCGCTGCTCGCCCATGACCCAGCGGATCGCATCGGCGATGTTGCTCTTGCCGCACCCGTTCGGGCCGACGATGCCGCTGATCCCGGGGGAGAAGTCGACCACGACCTTCTCCCGGAAGGACTTGAACCCGTTAATTTCGAGTTTCTTCAGTCTCATCTTCCGTCATTTCCATAGGATAACACGATTTGCGCGGATTCTAGCAGAAGAAAGGGGCGATGTAAAGGGGAAATACAATCCGCTGTGGGGGACGAGGAAGCGAACCACAACATATGGTGGAAATGGGAGAACATCGGCAGATCAACCGTTTTTTTCCGGCAAGCCGCATTTGCCGTTTTCCGGCAACGCCTCCCAGGGAAGATCGCCATCCTCATAGGAGCGGCAGAGGAGCTCTCTGGCCCGTTCCCATTCCGAGACCGGGACGAGGATCTTCACCTCGCCCAGGCCGTCGACCGTGATCGCATAGATCGTCCCGGCGGCCTCATACCGGAGCTGCGTCGGGATCCCGTCGCTTGCGAGCCTGCCTGTGATGATCTTCGCCTCCGTCATTCCCGCTGCCGTGGCGACGACCTCCCATAAATCGGCCTTGATTTCGTTCATGATTCAACCCTTTCAGAAGATCCCCTCGAGCGGCGTTCCACACCCCGGGCAGGCCGATCCTTCCAGCTCCAGCCGCTCGACGGTGAAACCGCAGCGGCCGATGAGGAGCCGGCCGCATCGGTTGCAGAAGGTATTCTCTCCGGCGTCGCCGGGGACGTTCCCGCTGTAGACGTACTTCAGGCCGGCGGCCCGTCCGATCTCCGCCGCCCGGTGAATCCTGGCCGCCGGCGTCGGCGGCCTCTCCGTCATCCGGTACCGGGGGTGGAAGCGGCTGATGTGCCAGGGGGTCTCCGCCCCGAGAGAAACGATGAAGGCGGCCAGTTCCCGGAGCTCCCCCTCCCCGTCGTTCAGGCCGGGGATCAACAGGGTCGTGACCTCGACCCAGATCCCGAGCTCCTTCATCCTTCTCAGCGTGTCGAGGACCGGCTGGAGGGGCGCCCCGCACTGCTCCCGGTAGAAGTCGTCCCGGAAGGCCTTCAGATCGACGTTAGCCGCGTCCAGACGCGGACCGATCAGCCCCAGCATCTCCGGGGTCATGAAGCCGTTGGTCACCCATACGTTCCTGATGCCTTTCTCCTGCGCGATTCCGGCGGTCTCGTAGGCGAATTCGAAAAAGACGGTCGGTTCCGTGTAGGTGTAGGCAATGCTCTGCGATCCGGTTCGCAAGGCCTCCTCCGCGATCTCCGCAGGGGTCCTCTCGCGGCCGGCGATCTTTCCCGTCTCGCGGGGCATCTGCGAGATGTCGTGGTTCTGGCAGAAGGAGCAGCGGAAGTTGCACCCCGCCGCAGCGATGGAGAAGGAGCGCGATCCCGGCAGGAGATGGAAGAGAGGCTTCTTTTCGATGGGGTCGACATTCTCGGCCAGGATCATCCCGTAAGAGAGGCTCCGGAGGGTTCCGTCACGGTTTTCACGGACCCCGCAGACGCCGCGTGCGCCGGGAGCGATACGGCAGCGGTGGGCGCAGAGGCCGCACCTCGCCCGATTTCCGGCCTCCTTCTCGTACAGCAGCGCTTCATGATCCATCCTTCACGCCCCTTTCTTCCATTCCCGGACAACGCCGGGCATCGGCCCGCCTCTCTCGGGGGCGAGTTCGACGGGCTGCTCCCGAACGATCTCCTGATTTGTTCGGAAGGTGAAGGTCACGGAGAAGGCGAGGCCGAAGAAGGCACCGAAAGGGTTTCTCATCACGGGAAGCAGCTCCTCCATGCCCGTGGCGAATCGATACCAGTTCCAGGGAAGGAAGACGACGCTGCCCCACTGGATGCGGACCCCGGGGAGCTGCCTGCGGACCATCGCGGAGACCGAGGCAAGATGGAAGAAGCGGGGAGTCACCCCGGCCGGAGGATGGAAGAGTCCGGCCATCCGCCCCTGCGCCCCGCTCAGGGAGTAGCGGTTCATGAGCCCGATGAAGACCCGCCCCCGGCAGACCCGGATCGCCTCGGCGACAGCCTGCGCGGGATCATTCGTGAATTCGAGGGCGTTGATCAGCGTGACGATGTCGAACTCGTTGTCCGAAAAGGGGAGGTCTTCCGCCGACCCCGTGTGAAGTTCGGCGCGGCTTCGCAGCCGCTGGCCGGCCTGGTCCACGAGAAGGGGGGAGGGGTCGATCCCGGTCACGTCGCATCCTTTTTGCCGGAAGAGGGCGAGGTTCTCCCCGCTGCCGCACCCGACGTCGAGGAGCCTCTCCCCTGCCCGCGGGGCGGTCAGGTCGAGGATGAGGCTCTTGACCCTGCCGTCCAGATAGCGGCCGACGGGCGTTGACCGTCCCTCGTCACGGATAGTTCCCTCCTCCGCGCTCATCGATTCCCTCCTGTTTACCCGCCGATCTCCTGCATCTCCTTCATGCATTTCTTGATCTGGCTTCCGCTGCAGGCGATGTCGTGCCGCTCGGGTTTCAGGGAGACGGCCCCCCGGATGAGCTCTCCGATGGCCTCGTCGGCGCATCCGGACCGGAGGGGCTCCTTGAGGTCGGTTTCGTCGTCCGACAGCAGGCAGGTCCGCAGGTGGCCGTCCGCGGTCAGACGAAGACGGTTGCAGCTGCGGCAGAAATGGTGGGAGACGGGGCTGATGAAGCCGATCTTTCCCGCGCCGCCCGTCAGACGGTACATCTGCGCCGGACCGTCGATCCCATTTCCCGGACCGGTGAGCGGTTCGAGCCGGCCCATGGCCTCGATCCGCTCCCGGATGACGGCATTGGAAAGGAAACGGTCCCGGTTCTCGACCCCCGCGCGGCCCAGGGGCATCAGCTCGATGAAGCGGATCTGATAGGGATTCTCGATCGTCAGCCGGGCGAAGTCCACGATCTCGTCGTCGTTGAACCCCTTGATCGCCACGACATTGATCTTGATCGGTGAAAAGCCCACTTCCCGGGCCTTCCGGATCCCCCGGAAGACGGCCGCGATTTCACCGCCCCGCGTGATCCGGGCGTACTTTTCCGCGTCGAGGGAGTCGAGGCTGACGTTGATCCGCCGGATCCCCGCTGCGAGGAGGCTTTCCGCACACCCCTCCAGGAGGATCCCATTCGTGGTCAGGCTCATCTCCTTGAGCTCCGGGATCGTGCGCAGCGAGGCGATGAATGGGGCGACGCCACGGCGGATCAGGGGCTCACCACCGGTGATCCGGACCTTCGTGATCCCGATTCCCGCGGCGATCCGGATGATCCGGTGGATCTCCTCATACCGGAGGATGTCGTCGTGGCCGATCTGGGAAAGCCCCTCCTTGGGCATGCAATAGGTGCAGCGGAGATTGCAGCGGTCTGTCACGGACACGCGCAGATAGTTGATGTTGCGTTCATATTGGTCAAGCATTCGAATCCACTGGCTCCTTGCCGGGCGGCCTCCTTTATTTCCGGGGCGCCGCCGCCTCTGAATCTCCCCGGGATGGATCGGCCGTTGTCTAACACAGATTCCGGACCCTGACAAGCTTGCGGACCCTCATTTCTTCCTTGACACTCCACGGTTTCTCGATTATGGATCAACCAGCGTGCGGTAGTCGGTCGGCGTGTTCGTGCCTGCCTGCGAGGCACTTCAAGAATCCGGGCAGGAGAAGGTGTATGGACAAGATACCCATTACCAAGGGTGGATTTACCAAACTGAAGCGCGAGCTGGAAACCCTCAAGACGGTTTCGATCCCCCAGAACATCAAGGATATCGAAGTGGCCAGAGGGCACGGGGATCTTTCTGAGAACGCGGAGTACGCCGCGGCCAAGGAGAGGCAGTCCTACCTCCACGGACGGATGCAGGAGCTGGAGAACAACCTGGCGATGTGCAACGTGATCGATCTGAAGAACGTGACGTGCGATAAGGCGGTCTTCGGAACGACCGTTGCCGTCGAGGAGATCGGCACCGGGAAAAAGATCACCTACCGGCTCCTGGGCCCGCTCGAATCGGACCTGGAGAAGAACCAGATCTCCGTCACCTCGCCGATCGGCCGGGCGCTGATCGGCAAATGCGTCGGCGACGAAATCAGCGTCAACACGCCGGGAGGCATTCGGGAGTTCGAGATCGTCGAAATCACGGTTTAAAAAGAGGCCGCAAAAAAATCAATAGGGGGGGACGGATCTGCGATCCGTCCCCCCCTATACTTTTCTCCAACAGACTCTCCGATGCGGGATCAGCTTTTCGCGGCAACGTTCAGCCGCGTTATGGCCCGCAGCAGGGCGAGCCGGTTCTTTTCGAATTCGGCATCCTCCTTGGGGAGCTTCCCCATGAGCTCCTCGGCCCTCTGCTTGGCACGCCGCGCCCTTTCGAGGTCGATCTGATCCGATCGTTCGGCCGTTTCCACCAGGACCGTCACCTTGGAGGCCGTCACCTCCGCATAACCGGTATTCACCGCATAGTGGCTCTTCTTGCGCTCCTGGGTGAAGCTGAGTTCGCCGACATCGACCGCACTCAGGAGGGGGGCATGGCCCCGGAGCACCCCGAACTCGCCTTCCGAGCCGGGGATGGTCACCTCTTCGACGACCCCCCGGAAGGTCAGGTTCTCGGGGGTCACGATTTCCAGTGTCAATTCGTCAGCCATCAGGTCCTCCGGCTATTCGGCGAGTTTCTTCGCCTTCTCCACGACTTCGTCAATGCCGCCGACCATGTAGAAGGCCTGTTCGGGCAGGTCGTCGTGTTTTCCCTCGAGGATCTCCTTGAAGCCCCGGACCGTGTCGGCCACGGTGACGAACTTGCCCTCGGTGCCGGTGAACTGCGCGGCGACGAAGAAGGGCTGGGAGAGGAACCGCTGGATCTTTCTCGCCCGGCTGACCGTCAGCTTGTCCTCTTCGGAGAGTTCATCCATGCCGAGGATCGCGATGATGTCCTGGAGATCCTTGTATTTCTGGAGCGTCACCTGAACCTGACGGGCGACCCGGTAGTGTTCGGCGCCCAGGACGTTCGGGTCCAGGATGCGGGAGGTTGAATCAAGGGGGTCCACTGCGGGATAGATGCCGAGTTCAGCGATCGGTCGAGAGAGGACGACGGTTCCATCGAGGTGGGCAAAGGTGGTCGCCGGCGCCGGATCCGTCAGGTCGTCGGCGGGCACGTAGACGCATTGAACAGCCGTAATGGACCCCTTGTTGGTCGAGGTGATGCGTTCCTGAAGTTCCCCGAGGTCGGTGGCCAGCGTCGGCTGGTAACCGACGGCGGAGGGCATGCGGCCCAGGAGGGCCGAGACCTCGGACCCGGCCTGCGTGAAACGGAAAATGTTGTCGATGAACAGAAGGACGTCCTGTCCCTCGACATCGCGGAAATATTCGGCGGCCGCGAGGGCCGTGAGCGATACGCGGGCGCGGGCGCCGGGTGGCTCGGTCATCTGCCCGTAGATCAGGGCGGCCTGTTTGATCACGCCCGAGGCCTTCATCTCGAGGTAGAGGTCGTTCCCTTCGCGGGTCCGCTCTCCCACGCCGGCGAAGACGGAGATGCCCCCGTGGTGGAGTGCGATGTTGTGGATCATCTCCATCATGACGACGGTTTTTCCCACGCCGGCGCCGCCGAACATTCCCATCTTGCCGCCGCGCGGGAAGGGGACGAGAAGGTCGATGACCTTGACCCCGGTTTCGAGGACGTGAACGGAGGTGTCCTGTTCCAGGAAGGTGGGCGCCTCACGGTGAATGGGCATGGTATGCTTCGCATCGATCGGACCCAGTCCGTCGACCGGCCGGCCGACTACGTTGAGGATCCGGCCCAGGCATTCGGGTCCTACCGGCACGCTGATCGGTCCGCCCAGGTCCTTTGCCGCCATCCCGCGCACCAGGCCGTCGGTGATGTCCATGGCGATGCAGCGCACCACGTTGTCTCCGAGATGCTGGGCGACCTCGACGATCAGGTTGTCCTCGACGTCGTTGATCGTGGGATTGGTGATGGCGATGGCGTTCATGATACTCGGGAGTTTTCCCTCCTCGAACGCCACGTCGACGACCGGTCCGATGACCTGTACAAGCCTTCCAATGTTCATACCCGTCTCCTTCAAATGATCGAAGTGGCGCCGGCTCGATCTCCGGCCGTCCCTTGTCTTCAGCCTTTGGCCAGCGCTTCGGTGCCGCCTACGATGTCCATCAGTTCGGCCGTGATCGCCGATTGTCTCACCTTGTTGTATTTGAGGGTCAGGCTCTGGACCAGATCCTCGCAGTTGCGGGTCGCATTGTCCATGGCCGCCATCCGGGCGCCGTTTTCCCCGGCGGAGGTCTCGACGAGCGCCCGATAGATCAGCACATGGACGTACATCGGCAGCAGCTTCTCCAGCAGGGCCTCCTCGGAGGGCTCGTAGATGTAATCGAGCCGTTTGTCCGGTTCGAGCTCATCCTCGCGCCCGATCGAAGGCAGGGGGAAAAGCCGGACCACGGTGGGCCGCTGTACGGAGACGTTGACGAACTCGTTGTAGAGCAGGTAGAGTTCGTCGTACTCCTCGGTGACGAACGGCGGGATGACATCCCCGGAGATCCTGGCGGCGAGGGTCATGTCGAATTTTCCGAACACGTCGGCCCGGGCGTTGATCGTCTTGGCCTTCTTCCGGAAGAAGTCCCGCCCTTTCCGGCCGATGGGGATGATCTCGACCTCGCGCCCCTCGCGCTGCTTCTCCTTGATGAAACGTTCGGTCGCCTTGATCAGGTTGGTGTTGAACCCCCCGCAGAGCCCCCGGTCGGAGGTCATGCAGATCGCCCGGATCCGCTTCGGTTCCCGAACCGCGAGCAGCGGATGGGTCCGGGCATCCACCCGGAGCGCAACGCTGTTCAACACCTCCATGAACTTCATGGCGTAGGGGCGGAAATTCTCCATCCGCATCTGGGCGGCCTTGAACTTCGAGGCGGCCACCATGTTCATCGCCCGGGTGATCTGCCGGGTCTTCTGAACGGCGGTGATCTTCCGTTTAATATCCTTGAGTGCGGCCATTCAAACCTGCTCCATGGTATCCTGTTTTGCGGTCAGCCTTGCAGCTAGTCGGCGACGTAGACCGAATCGAACGCCGTGAGCACCTCCCGGAGCTTCTTGTCGAGTTCGGGGCTGATGATCTTCTTCTCATCGATCTCCTTCATGATCTCCGGATACTTGCCCTTGACGAAGGCCAGAAGCTGCGGCTCATAGTTCGCGATCTTGTCGACTGCGTACTTGTCGAGAAAGCCCCGGGTGCCCGCGTAGAGGATGACCACCTCTTCGGCGAGCGACATCGGCATGAATTGCGGCTGCTTGAGGAGTTCGACGAGCCGGACACCGCGGTCGAGCTGGGCCTGCGTGGACTTGTCCAGATCGGAGCCGAACTGGGCGAAGGCGGCCAGTTCCCGGTACTGGGCGAGGTCGAGCTTCAGGGTTCCCGCCACCTGCTTCATCGCCTTGACCTGGGCCGCACCGCCGACGCGGGAGACGGAGAGCCCCACGTTGATCGCCGGCCGGATGCCGGAGAAGAAGAGCGAGGGTTCCAGGTAGACCTGGCCGTCGGTGATCGAGATGACGTTCGTCGGGATGTAGGCGGAAACGTCACCGGCCTGGGTCTCGATGATGGGGAGTGCGGTCAGTGATCCGCCGCCGAGTTCCTTGCTGACCCGGGCGGCCCGCTCCAGCAGACGGGAGTGGTTGTAGAAGATGTCGCCGGGGAAGGCCTCGCGTCCCGGCGGACGCCGCAGAAGCAGGGAGATCTGGCGGTAGGCCACGGCCTGTTTGGAGAGGTCGTCGTAGATGATGAGCGCATCCTGGGCCTTGTCCCGGAAGTATTCGCCGATGCTGCAGCCGGCATAGGCGGCGATGTACTGGAGGGTCGCCGGGTCGCTCGCGCAGGCGGCCACCACGCAGGTGTAGGACATGGCGTCGTTCTTCTTCAGGTTCTCCACCACTTGGGCGACGGTCGATTTCTTCTGGCCGATGGCGACGTAGATGCACTTCACGCCGGTATTCTTCTGGCGGATGATCGCGTCGATGCCGATGGCGGTCTTTCCGATCTGGCGGTCGCCGATGATCAGCTCGCGCTGGCCGCGGCCGATGGGGGTCATCGCGTCGATCGCCTTCAGGCCCGTGTACATCGGCTCGTTGACCGGCTGGCGGTAGACGACGCCCGGCGCGATCATCTCGATCCGGCGGAATTCGGTCGCTTCGACAGGGCCCTTGCCGTCCAGAGGAGCGCCGGTCGCGTCGATCACACGGCCGAGGACCGCCTCGCCGACGGGGATCTGGGCGATCTTGCCGGTCCGCTTTACGACATCCCCCTCCTTGATGTGGGTGACCTCCCCGAGGACGGCAACGCCGACGTTGTCCGTCTCGAGGTTGAGGACCATCCCGAGAATCCCCCCTGGGAATTCGAGCAGTTCCATGGCCATGGCATTCTCCACGCCGTAGACCCGGGCGATGCCGTCGCCGACGGAGAGGACGGTTCCCGTCTCACTGACATCCAGCTTTTTTTCGTACTCCTTGATCTGCCTGGAGATGATCTCGCTGATTTCCTCTGCCCTGATGGTTTCCATGCGCTATTGCTCCTCCCCCAAGAGATTCCTGATGTTGTTCAGTTGCGTCCGGATGCTTCCGTCGTAGAGCGTGTCCCCGACCCGGACGACGATGCCTCCGAGCAGCGAGGGGTCTTCCAGGACGGTCATCTCGACCTTTCTGCCGGTCAGCCCCTCCAGCCCTTTCTGCAGGCGGCCGGAGAGCTCGCCGGTGAGAGGGAATGCCGTCTTCACCGTGACCCGGACCTTTTTCAGAGCGTTATCCATCAGCTCCCGGTAACACCCCTCGATATCGGAGAGGATGCCCATGCGCCGCTTGTCGACCAGGAGCTTCAGAAAATTGGCAGTCAGGGGGGAGACGCGGATCTTCTCCAGGACCGACTCCACGACAGCCATCTTGTCGGGCTGGGCGAAGATCGGGTTGGCGAGGAATTCGTTCAGGTTTTCGTTTCCCCGGAGGACGGCGGAAAAGCGATCCAATTCGCTGTAGAACTCCTCGTATCGCTTCTCCTCGCCGGCGATTTCGAAAAAGGCCCGCGCGTAACGTTTTGCGATATTGCTGCTGATCACTTTGCGCTCACCACCTTCTCTATGTAGTCTTTCACCATGACCTCATGATCGCCTTCACGGATGTTCTTCCGGAGAAGCTCTTCGGCCATCTGCGTGGAGAGACGGACCGCCTCGATCCTCAGTTCCCGGCTTGCCTTGTTGAACTCCTGCTCCATGCGCGCGCGGGTGTCTTCCTTCATCTTCTCAGCCGCTTTTCGGGCATCCTCGATGATCCGCCCCTTTTCGGCCACACCCTGGGCCTGGATCATCCGGGTGATCTCATCGATCTCGCCCGTCGCCTTGTCGAGCTTCGTTTCGTATTCCCGGAATTTGTGCTCCGCCTCCTTACGGGCGGCCTCGGCATCGGTGAGGGCCGTTCGGATCCCCTCGCGCCGGTCAGCAAAGAAGGCCTTGACCTTCTTGGCCAGGAGCCAGTAGAGGGCGCCGGCCAGGATCAGAAAGTTGACCGTCCGCCAGGTGAAGTCAAACCAGCTCGGCCCCTCGTGGCTGCCTCCGCCACCCGAGGCGTCTGCCGTCGAGAGCGCGAAGAGGCAAAGGAGGAGGGTGGGGAGAAACAGGGTCCAGAGGACCCGTCTTTCTGCCTTCTTGCTTCCGCTCATGTTCTCCCGGCTCCGGATTCCATCCATCCCAGACCGACCCACTGCACGTTCAACTCTCATCGGAGACTCCTCCCGAGGATCTTTTCCGCCATCTGAACGGAGAGTTGTCGGGAATGATCGGTCAGGATGCTCTTGGCTTTGCCGATCTCGCCATCCATCCGGGCGTGGAACTCATCCATGATCCCGGGGATCTCCGCCCGGGCCGCATCGATCACGGTCTTGGCCTCTTCGGCTCCCTGCCGGACGATGTCGTTCTTCTGCTCCGCGGCCGCGGCCTTGGCCTGTCGAAGCTTTTCCTCGTAGGCGGCCATCTTCTGTTCGACCGTCTCCTGGAGGCGATGGATTTCGGCCTCGGAATCCTCCAGTTGCTTCTTACGCCGGTCGATGATGCCCAGAATCGGTTTATAGAGGAGGAGATTCAGAATGAAGATCAGCAGGAGAAAATTGATGATTTGAATTCCCAGGGAATAATCGAGACTGACCACTGTCCCTCACCTCAAGTGATATCGGAACGATGCAAAAAAGCCGGGCGTCATGGAAAACGTGAACCCGGCTGCCGGCATTCGACCTTTCTGATTGGAATACGTGTTCGCTGAGTTGGCCCGGGAAAATCTGACCGCCCGCCTCATTTCAGCCCGATTTGTCTTCACCCGACCCCCAAACGGCGTGATGGGAAGAGACCTGTTCTGCAAAGGGTCCTGATAACGCGTTCAAAAAAAGCAATGGACTGGCAAGGTTTTGAAACTACGGCCCGGCATTCCGACGATCAGCGGCGCCGCGCGGTGGGAATATCCCCTTTCTGTTTCAGGGGATTTACCGAACGCCTCCGATTCGGCCGGCCGCGGTGGGGAGGTAAACAGCGGTCAGTATCTGACCACGGGTCACCTTCCGTGCGCAAGAGTCCTTATACCATTCCTCTGGCACTGTCAAGAGAAATAAGCGGGATCGATTCAATTACCTTATTCCGCCGGATAATCGAAAAACATTAGTTATTACAGTATGTTGAAAACATCGCTTTCCGGGGATGCCGCACCCGGTCGCCCAAGGGGTACGGATGGGGCAGGAGCTGACCGCTCATCCCCGATCGCGGGCCGCCGTCTGCTCCAGGGGCAGGGCGTGGACCTCGGCTGCGCTCTGCGTCATGTGGCAGGTCCCCTCGAAGAAAGCCCCCTCCTCGACGGAAAAAAGGGGCGTGTTCATGTCGCCCAGAACCTTTCCGGTCGAGAAGATCCGGACCTTCTTCTTGACGTCGATCCGCCCGCGCACGGCGCCGCTGACCATCACGCTGTCGACGCGGATGTCGGCCTCGACCTCGGCGCCTTCACCGACCACGAGGGTGCCGCTCCCGAAGATGTTCCCCTTGAAATCGCCGTCAATCCGGACCGAGCCGTTGAACATCAGTTTGCCGGTGAATTCGGCGCCTTTCCCCAGAAATGCCCTGACCTCCTCCTCTTCCCTCTTCTTTCTCCCCAGCATGCCATGACTCCTTTCGGATCGTTTTTCAGGATTGCAGGATGAATCTGCGAACGCTGATGTTCATCAGCAGACCCACGGCCGTCATCAGGACCACCATCGACGAACCGCCGTAGCTGAGGAACGGAAGCGGGATCCCCACCACGGGGAGGATTCCCAGAACCATGCCGATGTTGATGAAGACCTCCCAGAAGATCAGCATGGTGATGCCGAAGGCGATCAGGGCACCGGGAAAGTCTTTCGAGCGCGCGATGATCATCAATCCCCAGAGGATCAGCAGCATGAACAGGACGAGCAGGATGATTGCGCCCAGGAAGCCCCACTCTTCGGCAAAAACGGAAAAGATGAAATCGGTCTGCTGCTCGGGCAGAAATTTGAGTTGCGTCTGGGAGCCCTTGAGAAAGCCTTTCCCCAAGATCCCCCCGGAACCGACCGCGATCATCGACTGGATGATGTGGTATCCCGATCCGAGCGGATCCTTTTCAGGGCTGAAAAAAGTCATGATCCGCTCTTTCTGGTAATCCTTCAGAATAAACCAGCCGATCGGGGCCAGAGTGAGGCCTGCGCCTGCGGCGATCAGCAGGGATCTCCAGTCCAAGCCGATGAAGAATACCATCGAAAGGAACAGAATCAAAAGGATCAGTGCCGTTCCCAGGTCCGGCTGTTTGAGAATGAACAGGAAGGGGATGAGCAGCAGCAGAAACGGTATGAAAAGCTCCCTGAGGTAATAACCCCGGCCGATCCGGTGCCGGTCGAAGTACTTGGTGAGCGCCAGGATGAGCGTCAGCTTGACCAGTTCCGATGGCTGGAACGTGAACCCGCCGAGGGCGATCCAGCGCTGGGAGCCCCGGGTCGCGTAACCTGTTGCGGCGACGATCAGGAGGAGCGCGACGGAGACGGCGTAGATGAGATAGGCGTGGCGGTTCAGAAAGCGGTAATCGATCAGGAAGGCGAGCGCCATCCCTACGGAGCCGACGAGGATCCACTGGATCTGCCTGATATAGTACGGCGTCGGCCGGAGGTCGGTAAGGCTGAAGCCCGCGCTGTAGATATTCAGCAGGCCGATGCCGCTGATGATCAGGACCAGGGAGAAGAGGGTCCAGTCGAAGTTCAGGATGAGACGGCGGTCCAGTTTGATCATGGCTCTGGCATATTCCGGACGCTTGCGGTGTTCTGCAACTGCACCGGCTGCGGGGGCGGCATCACGTTCTTCCGGGCAAAGTAGGCGTCGATCACCTTCCTGGCCACCGGGGCTGCGGTCGACCCTCCGTGGCCGGCGTTTTCCAGGATGACCGCCACCACAATTTCGGGATTTCGGTAAGGAGCGAAACAGGCGAAGAGGGCGTGGTCCCGGAATTCACCAGTCGTGCGCTTCAGCTTGCGTGCCTTGGCATCCTCCGGCAGTCCGATCACCTGAGCGGTGCCCGTCTTTCCGCAGACGTCCAGCTCCTTCCTCTTAAGGAGATATCCCGTCCCCCCTTTTTCGTTGACCACCCCCCACAGCGCCTCGTTGATGATCCGGATGTTCTGGGGGCTGACCGGCAGGACGCCCCGCCTCTCAGGCGGGAATACCTTTACGACATGTCCGTCCGAAGATTCAAGCTGTTTTACGAGCCGCGGCCGGTAGAGGACGCCGCCATTGGCCAGGGCGGCGTAGACGCCGGCCAGCTGGAGCGGCGTCACGAGGTTGTACCCCTGGCCGATCGAAAGGGAGATGGTTTCACCCATCTGCCAGGACTGCCGGAAGCGCGAGAGTTTCCACGCCTTCGTGGGGATCAGGCCTCCCTTCTCCCGGGGGAGATCGATCCCCAGGGGGGCTCCCAGACCGAAGGCCTTGGCGTAAGAGGCGATACGGTCCACGCCGAGCATCTTCCCCAGGTTGTAGAAGTAGACGTCGCAGGACTCCACGATGGCGCGGTGGAGATTGACGGTTCCGTGTCCCTTATCCTGCCAGCAGCGGAAAGTCCTGTCGCCGAGTTGGAAGGTGCCGTTGCAGTGGAAGGTCGTCTCCGGCGTGATCAGGCCCTCTTCGAGGGCAGCCGCGGCGACGACCGGCTTGTAGGTCGATCCCGGCGGATACTGTCCCGAGATCGAGCGGTTCTCCATGGGGTGCCGCGGATCACTGGAAAGGGTCTCCCAGTCGTCGAACGAGATCCCTCCGTTGAAGAGGTTGGGGTCAAAGGCTGGAGAACTGACCAGGGCGAGCACCGCTCCGTTGCGGGGGTCCAGTACCGCAACCGCACCCTCCCGGTTGCCGAGGGCCTTCCATGCCGTTTCCTGGAGCGCCGAATCGATGGTCAGAACGACGTTGTCGCCCAGCGCCGCCGGGATCCGGCCGATGGAACGGACCTCCTTGCCGGCCGCGTTGACCTCGATCTGTTCCGCGCCGCTCTTTCCCCGGAGGTGCGTATCCAGCGATTTCTCGATGCCGAACTTGCCGATGATGTCGCCGGAAGAGAGCTTTTCGATGCCGTTTCGATCCAGCTCTTCCCGGCTGACCTCTCCCGTAAACCCGATGATCTGTGCGGTCATCTCGCCGTTCAGGTACTGCCGGATCGGCGTCACCTCCGTCACGATGCCCGGGAGCTCAAGGGCGTGCGTCTCCACCACGGCGAGCTTTTCCATGCTCACGTTCCGTTCGAGAAGTACCGGCACGAATGGCTTTACCCGGTCCGGCAGCGCAGAAAAAGAGGGGGCCGCCAGTGACCGCTCCGTGTAGAGCCCCTTGATCCTTTCGGCGACCCGCCTGAGGTCCTTGGTCCGGTTGGGGATGAAGACGATGTCGAACGAGGGCTGGTTGTCCACGAGAACACGCCGGCCCTCATCCATGATCAGCCCCCGCATCGCCTTGATCTTCCGCAGGCGGACACTGTTGTTTTCGGACCGTTGCCGGAGCTCGTCTCCCTTGATGACCTGTATGTACCAAAGCCGGATCAGGAGCAGCGACAGCGCCGTCGCAACGATGATGAACAAAAGCTTCAACTTATATCTGTACTGGCCCGGCTCATATTCGTCGAGCCGGCCGCCTATCCTCTGCATGCAGAAACACCTCGAAACGTTCGAATAGATTAAAGAAAATTGGACTCACGAGACCCACCACGATGGCCTGCGGGATGAAGATCCTCGGGATCACGTAGAAGATGTCGGCGCTGAAGGCGACACGGTAGAGAAGAACGACGACCAGCCCTTCCAGAAGGGTGCACAGAGCCGTGAAGGACGCGATGAGAAACGGCTTCTCCCCGTAAACCCTTCCCGCGACGATCATGGAGAGAAAGAAGATGAGGACATACAGAAACATGTACAGTCCGAATATCGTGCTGGTCAGACAATCCAGAAAGAAGCCGAGCAGGAGCGAGACGATGCCGCCGCGGAGGGCGTCGAGGTGGAACCCCGAATAGACCACGACGATGAGCGATATCTCCATGCCGATCCAGCCGAGGGAGAAGAGGTCCAGAATCGTGATCTGAGCGATCACGAGCAGGAGCAGCAGAATGGGGAGAAGAAGGTAAGAGATCATGGTTTCGGCCCCGGGTCCGTGACCAGGGCCAGGACCTCTTCGACCTTTCCGAAGTCCACGGCCGGTGCGACGTCGATCTTCTGGAAGAGCCCCTCTCCTTTGCGGGATACGCCGGTCACAACGCCGATCAAGAAACCCTTGGGAAACACCCCGGCGAGCCCGGAGGAGAGAACCATATCCCCGGGCTGAATTTCCTCCACCCGGGAGATGTATTTCAGGGTGCATCCCGACGGTCCCGCACCCTGCAGGATCCCCTGTGCCCGGTTTCGCTGGACGAGAGCGTCGATGTTGCTGTTCTCATCGATCAGGAGCAGCACCTGCGAGGCATGCCACGCGGTTTCGATGATTCGTCCCACGACCCCTTGTTCGGAAAGAACCGGAAGTCCCACCCGCAAGCCGTCCGCCGTCCCCTTGTTGATCAGGATCGTCTTGAACAGAGAGGTACGGCTGCGGTCGACCACCCTCGCGGCCACGGTCCGCCCCGGCAGCTCTTCGGAGAGGCCCAGGAGCTTCCGGAGACGCATCCCTTCCCTGTATCCCTCCTGCAGGCGGTTCAACTGCTCGCCGAGCGCGGCGTTCTGCTGCCGCAGTTTTCTGTTTTCATCCTCCAGGCCGATCAGGAAGAGGTAGCGCCTCCAGCCGTCATGCAGGCTGCCCAGCGAGACGTTGACGGCATCTTCGATGGGCGTGGCCACCTCCAGGACCAGCTTGCGGAGAAAGCCGGTCTCGGAGAGGCGAGTCACGCTGTAGGAGAGAAGGGCCAGGGAGAGGATCAGCAGAACCGCGGCGATGATGAGGGAGTTATATTTTCTCGGGACCAGCATGCTTCAGCCAACCATGACGGCTTCGTAAAAAACCGGATGGCGGCCTTTTTACGAAGCCGCCATTCTCCTCTCTTTGGCGAGGTCGTCAACGCGCGTATCATCGCCCTTTCGCTTATACCTGAAAGGTTACCTCTTTGAGAACGTCCAACTGATCCAGGGCGATTCCGGCGCCCCGGGCGACCGTGGAGAGAGGGTCGTCGGCAATCGTGATCGGAAGACCCGTCTCCGCGCGGATCAGCATGTCGAGGTTCCTAAGCAGCGCCCCGCCGCCGGTCAGGACGATGCCGCGGTCGACGATGTCGCCCGCCAACTCCGGCGGCGCATTCTCCAGCGCATCCTTGATCGCTTCGACAATGAGGCTGACCGGCTCCGTGATGGCCTCCCGGATCTCGTCGGAGTTGATCTCCACGATCTTCGGGATGCCGGAGATCAGATCCCTGCCGCGGACCTCCATCCTGCGCACCTCCTGGCTGGGATCGGGGTAGGCGTTGCCGAGCTCCGTCTTGATGTTCTCTCCCGATCTCTCCCCGATGAGGAGGCTGTACTTCCGCTTCATGTACTGGACGATCTCGTCGTCTATCTTGTCTCCGGCCACGCGGACCGATTTGGAGTAGACGATCCCGGCGAGCGAGATCACCGCCACCTCTGTCGTCCCTCCGCCGATGTCCACCACCATCGAACTGATCGGTTCGGTGATCGGAAGGCCCGCGCCGATCGCCGCCGCCATCGGCTCCTCGATCAGATAGATCTCCCTGGCGCCGGCCGATTCCAC
>JAJFTY010000104.1 GCA_021372695.1 Deltaproteobacteria bacterium | reverse complement strand
AGACGATCAGAAGCGAATCGACACGCCCCGCGATGCGATCCGCAACGGCGCCGATTACATCGTCGTGGGGCGGCCCATCCGCCTGGCGAAGGACCCCGTGGAGGCGGCAGACCGGATCGTCGAGGAGATCGCCCTGGGGCTGGCGGACCGGGAGTAATAGGGTCTATTCGCTCTGTGCAGCCTGTCCGGCCCTTTTCAGGGAAGAGGATTGCGATCCGCAGGCATCAGCGAAGACGATAACGTTTGTTCCCCCCCGATACCCTGAATCATGCAAGTCATCTACGGCATCAATCCCGTTCTGGAGACCCTCCGAAGCAAAGGCGGCGACGTCCGCAAGGTCATCCTCGCCGAAGGCCGGCGGGGAGGGGATGCGGCGAAAATCCTGGCGCTGGCAGCGGCCCGGGGCGTTGCGGCGGAAACCCTCCGGCGCGAGGAACTCGATCGCCTGGCAGGCACCGTTGCGCACCAGGGGGTTCTCTGCCTCTGCGGGGAGTTCGCCTACGCAAGCCTCGAGGAGATCGTTGCCAACCGCCACCCCGCTTTTCCCGGCGGCCTTGTCCTTCTGCTCGACGGGATCGAGGACCCGCAGAACTTGGGCTCCCTGATCCGGTCGGCCCACTGTTTCGGCGCCAACGGGGTGATCATCCCCCGGGACCGGGCCGCCGCCATCACCCCCGCTGTCATCAAGGCCTCGGCCGGCGCTGCCGGCCATGTCCCGGTCGCCCGGGTCGTCAATCTCACCCAAGCCATCGACGTTCTGAAAGAAAAAGGCTTCTGGATCTACGGCACCGATGCCGAAGCGGACACCGGTCTCGAGTCGGTGCGCTTCGGAGGGGACATCGGTCTTGTCATGGGGAGCGAAGGGAAGGGGCTGAGACCGCTCGTGCGGAAACACTGCGACATCCTTCTTTCCATCCCGCTGTTCGGCAAGGTCGATTCGCTCAACGTCTCCGTTGCCGCCGGCATTCTTCTGCACGCGATTCGCCGCCAATCCGGTCCCTGCTGAGCGGAGCGGCATCCCACCGACCGATTCTCCAACCTTCTCACCTTCAAATCCTCTTACCCCCTGATCCCGGCCTGCCCCTCTCCAATCCATGGCACCGATTTTGCTTCGCTTTGCAACACATCCCCTGCGTTCGCCCTGACCGGCACACCGGGATAAAGAAATCCCCCGGGATGCCGATCATAAGAAAAGGTGAGGCGTGCGCGCCGCAGTGTCGTCTCCGGGGCGCCGGTCGGAATCGGATATCTTCGATATCCTTATGGAAAAGCGGATCTAGCGAGGAGAAGGAACATGGCAGTCTATGTCTGGGTAGCCCAGGGAAGGGCCGGCGAGATGAAGAAAGGCGAGACGGAGGCCGTCAACGAGGCAGCCGTTCGCACGCAACTCCGCAGGCAGGGTCTCAAGCCGACGCGGGTAAAGGCGAAGCCAAAAGACCTGCTGGAGATGATTCCCCTGCGGGGTTCCGTCAAGGGGAAGGACGTCGTCATCTTCTCCCGGCAGTTCTCCACGATGATCAGCGCTGGCCTCCCGCTCATCCAGTGCCTGGATATCCTGGCGAGCCAGGAACAGAACAAATCATTCGCCCGGATCATCCGGAACATCAAGGACGACATCGAGGGCGGCTCCACGCTCACCGATGCCCTGAAGAAGTACCCGAAGGTCTTCGACGATCTGTTCATCAACATGATTGCAGCGGGCGAAGCCGGCGGTATTCTGGACACCATTCTCAACCGCCTGGCCACCTACCTGGAAAAAGCGATGAAGCTGAAACGGAAGGTCAAGGGCGCCATGACGTACCCGGCAGTCGTCCTGTTCGTTTCGTTTGCCGTCATCACCCTGCTGCTCGTCAAGGTCGTGCCTGTCTTCCAGAGCATCTTCGCGGGCATGGGCCGGGAGCTTCCGCTCCTGACGCAGTCCCTCATCGACCTGAGCAGCTTCGTCACGAACAACGCTCTCTACATCGTCGGTGCGCTCATCATCGCCGTCGTGGCCCTGGTCAAATTCTACCAGACCGACAAGGGGCGTTACCTCTTCGACCGCATGATTCTCAAGCCTCCCGTAATCGGGATCCTGATGAGGAGGGTCGCCATCGCGAAATTCACGCGAACCCTTTCCACCATGATCTCCAGCGGCGTGCC
>JAJFTY010000101.1 GCA_021372695.1 Deltaproteobacteria bacterium | reverse complement strand
GCGATGCTCTTCATCGAATTCGAGGAGAAGGACGAGGAGAGCCTCCGGCGGAAGTTTGCCGAAGTCGACGGAGCGATGAAGGCCGAGAGCCTGGCCCTCGACATGAAGGTGGCCAAGGACAAGAAGGATATGGAGATGCTGGGAAAGGTCCGGCAGATCTCCGGACCGATCCTGAACAAGGCCAAAGGTCCGAAGCGGCCGGTGGCCTTTGTCGAAGACGCCGCGGTCCACCCGACGCGGCTTCCGCAGTACATCCGGGGGCTTCGGGAGATCTTCGGACGGCATGGCGTCGAGGCGGGGATCTACGGGCACGCCGGTGACGGCAACATGCACCTGATGGTCTTTCTGGACCTATGCCGCGAGGAGGAGGTCCGGAAGATGCTCGCGATCGCCGACGAGACCTACGACCTGGTGTTCTCCCTCAAGGGGACCATCAGCGGCGAGCACGGTGACGGACGCCTCCGGACCCACTACACGCGGCGGCAGTATCCCCAGCTCTACGCCGCGTTCGCAGAGGTCAAGCAACTCTTCGACCCGGAGAACCTCTTCAACCCGGGGACCATCGTGGGCGGGGAGGCCAACCCCCTGGGAGAGCAGCTCAAGTTCAAGAGCCGGGACGAAAGAACGACCCTCTCCGCCGCGCTGACCCGGCAGGACGTGGCCGATGCCAGCGGCGTCTGTTCCGGCTGCGGGAAGTGCCGCTCCTACTGCCCGATCGCGATGACGGTCCTCGACGAGGCGGCGCTCGGCCGGGCCAAGGCGACCCTCATCCGCGGATGCCTGAACGGCACCGTGGACCCGAAAATCCTGGACTCTCCCCGGTTCAAGGAGGTGCTGGACGCCTGCGTGAACTGTAAGCGCTGCCTGACGGAGTGTCCGTCGGGGGCCGACATCCCGTGGCTCGCCATCATGGGCCGCTCGCATGTCATGCAGCGGGCAGGGGAGCCGTTCGGCCAGAGGGTGATCGCGAGCACCCGCCATCTCTGTCAGGCGTCGAGCCTCTTCGCTCCGCTTGCGAACCTGGCCAACGACCTGGGGCCGTTCCGCAAGGGGCTGGAGGCGTTCGTCGGCCTGGACGCCCGCCGCAAGCTTCCGAAATTTCCGAGCAGGACGCTCCTGAAGATGGTCGAGGGGCGGCCACGCAAAAAGTCCGACAAGAAGGTCGCCCTTTTCGTGGGCTGTTTCACGAATTTCAACGCGCCCGAGGACGAGGGGCTGGCCACCATCGAAATCCTCGAGAAGAATGGTTTCGAGGTCCTGCTGCCGCTTTTGCGGTGCTGCGGCATCGCACGGCTGAGCACGGGGGCCGTCGATCAGGTCGGAGACGACATCCGGTACAACCTTCGGAAGCTGGCGGAATACACGGAGCAGGGAATCCCGATCGTCTTTTCCGAGCCGAGTTGCGCGCTCGCGATCAAACTGGAGTACCCGAAGATCGTGAACACGGCGGAGTCTGCGAAAGTGGCGAAGAGCTGCGTCGATATCCACGAATTCCTGATGAAGCTCCACCGGAAGGGCGAGTTGAACCTCGACTTCGGCCGGATGGAGATGAAGGTCGGGTACCACAACCCCTGCCACCTCCGCGCGCTGGGCATCACCAAGGAGCCGGTCGAACTCCTCGGACTGATCCCGGGGGTCTCGGTCCAGGCCTATGCGGACCAGTGCTGCGGCATCTCCGGGACGTTCGGCCTGAAGAAGAAGAACTACGACCTCTCCATGAAGATCGGAGAGAGGCTCTTCAAGGAGATCGCGGCTTCCGATGCCCAGCAGTTGGCCACCGGCTGCGGCGCCTGCGCGATGCAGATCTTCCAGGGGACGCAGCGGAAGGCGGTTCCTCCGGTTGCCCTGCTCGCCCGGGCCTACCGGCTCAAAGAGGAAAGCCCGGCCACCGGCCCGGCGTGACTCCTCAGCAGATCAGCCCTGAGCAGGCGGACCTGAGCCGGTCACGACCGTACGGATCGGCCGGACCGCCCGCGTATGGCTGTTTGCGACATGGGGCTGGAGTGACGTTGAGGCAGGACCGCTCTGCCACGGATGGAATCCAGGCCGTCACAGGCTGCAAGCGTCCAGTTCCGGGGGCTCCAGGATCTTGATATTCTTACGTTTCAGGTATTCCGGAAAACCATAGAGGCGCTTGCCTCCGTATTCCATCACCACGGCACCGGCGGGGCAGTTGTTCAGACAGCCGAAGCACGCCAGGCATCGATCCTGATCGACCGTCTGCCGGGACGGATCGATCGCCTTGGTCGGGCATTTTCTCACGCAGGTCCGGCAGCCGATGCATTTCCGGGCATCGACCGTGTGCCTGCCGATGGCTATTTTGTTCAGCCAGACGAGCGGCAGCAGACTCAATGCCTCCCTCCAGGCGAATTCGTACTCGACCGGGATGGTCTTGCCGAGGGCGATCCTTTCCATGACACCGGAGGTAAAGCGGCGCACCTGATCATAGGTCGCCGCGTTGGGCAGGTGCTGCCCAGAGACCTGGTTGGCACTGTCCCAGTTGGCTGTCGGATACGAGGCGATATTCCTGAAAGCATCCCTTCCGACAGGCACTCCGCCTTTTTTCGCCAGGAGTTCGAGAGTGTGGGTCGATGCATTGTGCTGATTGCCCTCGGGACCGCCGAACGAAACGAAGACGGCGACCGGGGTTCCCGTGATGGCGGGGATCGCTTCGAGCCACTCGACCACATTGGCGGGAGCATCGTAGTAGAATACCGGCGCGCCCAGGATGATCAGATCATAATCGGGAAGCCGGCCTTTTTCGAAATCGCGCATCTCGAAGGCATCGACCGCGAACCCTTTCCCCCGGAGAATGCAGCCGATCGTCCTGCCGTATCTGCGCGTCTGGCCCGTCTGGCTGTACCATAGGACGAGGACCCTCTTCGGATCGCGCGTCTTCAACGTGGGATCGGCCGCCCGGCTCTTGCCCGTCAGAGAGACGGGGAGGCACAGGGCAGCGCCTGCAATGGCGCTCTTCCGGATGAAGCTGCGGCGCGTTTCCATATGGTCTCCTTTGATTTGAAGCGAATCGAGCTCCCTCGACGGCTTCAGGTCTTTGCTCCGCCCGGAAGGCATGGGCCGGCGTGTTTGCCGGGCAGCCCTGCACGGAAAAGGGCGCTCTCCAGCCCGGCCGCGGGAAGGATCTCCTGGAGGAAACGGACCGCCGAAAGCAGCGCCGGCAGGTCCGCCCCGGTCTCCACGCCCATCTCGGAGAACATGAATGCCATATCCTCCGTGGCGACGTTCCCCGTCGCGCCGGGGGCAAAGGGACAGCCTCCCAGGCCGCCGGCGGCGGTATCGAAGGAACGGACCCCTGCCAAGGCGGCGGCCAGCGTGTTGGCCAGGCCCATGCCGCGGGTGTTGTGAAAATGGCAGCGGAAGACCGTGTCGGGAAAGGTGGTCCGGCAGGCCGCGATGACCTCGGAGACCTGCCGCGGATTTCCGTATCCCACGGTGTCGCAGAGGGTGATCCGCCGGACGCCCAGTTCATGCGCTTTTCGAACGAAGTGGAGGACTTGCTCCGTTGATACCTTGAACTCGAACGGACAGCCGAAGGTGGTCGCCAGATCGGCTGTGATCTCGGCCTCCGGATAGGCGGGGAGGAGTTCGATGATCGATGCGAGTTCCGCCAGCGACTGTTCGTGGGTCTTGCCGACGTTGCTCAGGTTGTGGGACAGCGTCACGGAAAAGACGAAGGAGATCTCCCGGACGCCGCAGGCGAGCGCGTCTGATGCGCCTTTCCGGTTGGGGACGAGCGCGCTGAAGCGGACCGCGGGAAGCGACTCCACCACTGTGCGGGCCACCTCCTGGATGTTGGCGAACTGGGGAACGGCCCGGGGAGAGACAAACGCCCCGAGCTGGATATGGCCGAGGCCCGCGGCGGCGAGCCGCCGGATCAGTTCGACCTTCCGCTCGGTTTCCACGAATTCACAGCGGTTCTGCAGGCCGTCGCGGGGCCCGACCTCCAGTATGTCCACGCTCTCTGGCAGATTCATGTCCTTCCCCCACATCGATGTCCCATGGCCGGACCGGAGGAACCGTTGCCGCCGGTCCGCGGTCTTCAATACCCCAATCCGGTTCAAAATACCAGAATGAACAGGCTTCCGGGCGGTGGGCGTCACGTCCGCCGACAAGGGCGTCAGTTTTCCCGCATCGATTTCAGTTTCCGCCTCTCCGGGCCGATAGACATGCCGCACCGTGCGCGGGGGCCGACGGCCGGCCGGCTGTGGGCAGGGATCGTTTGAGCCCCGGATGGCCCGACGCTTGCATGGTACCCTTGCAGCAATTGAAGGATGGATATGTCCGATCGGAAGAACGTTTCGCTCGTCGAGGAATTCGTCGAGGAATCTCGGATCAAGGCCTGCCGGGTGCCGGTCCTTGTCGGGGCGCTGTTGTGCACGTGCGTCTTCGTGCTCTGGTGGGCACTGGACCAGCGGGAGCAGGCCGATCTCTCCGGCAGGGTCCAGTCGGAAGCCAGGGTTCTGACGGCCTACATCGATGGCGACCTGCGCAACCGCGTCGCCTCCCTGCAGCGAATGGCCATGGAATGGGAGATGCGCGGGGGCATTCCGGAGGCGGAGTTCAACAAGGAAGCGCTCGTCCAGCTCTCGGGGGCCCATCGATTTCAGGCCCTGGAGTGGGCGGACCGGAGCCTCCGCGTGCGCAGGGTCGTTCCGCCGGAGGGCAACGAACGGGCCCTGAACCTGAAAGTCACCTTCGAGGAGAAAAGAGAGGCGGCTCTGGAAGATGCGAAGGTGCCGAGGGTGCCGATCATGACGCCGCCCACCGATCTGGTACAGGGCGGCAAGGGTTTCTGGGTCTACTTCCCCGTCTTTTCGCGCAACGAATTCGACGGTTTCCTGCTGGCCGTCTTTCGGGCGCAGGAGTGGCTGGACCACGTTTTCGGCATCCGGGAGCACGGGGCCGCAGCCGATGATTTCAAGATCTCGGTATCCCTGGAGGGCGTCCGCGTCTACGAGGAGGAGGGATGGGCCGCCCAGCGGAGTTACGGGTTGGATGCGGTCTCGGAAGCCAAGATCCTGGACCGCCGGATCTCCGTCCATGTCCGGCCGACGGACTCGTTCGTCGCGGGCGGCAAGACGGTGCTCCCCAAACTGACGGCCCTGGCCGGGACGCTGCTTGCGGTTCTCATCTCCCTGGTCGTTCATCTCTACCGGAAGAGATCCTCGGAGGTCCGGAGAACGCTCGCCGTCAAAGCGGCGCTGGAGAATGAGATCCGTGAACACGAGAAGTCCGCGGAGGAGCTTCAGTCGGCCATGTCGCGTCTGGATCTGGCCACGAAGGCCGGCGGGATCGGTGTCTGGACCTGGGATGTATCGACCGGCGTCCTGACCTGGAATGAACGCATGTTCAACCTCTACGATATCCCGCCCGATGCCGTGCCGACCTACCAGACCTGGAGCAACGCGGTTCACCCGGACGACCTTCCGGCCACCGAGTCCCTTCTGAAGAGCGCGGTCGAGGGCCGGGCGGTGTTCGACACCGAATTTCGCATCGTTCTGACCGGCGGGGCCGTGCGGTATCTGGGCGCAGCGGCCAGGGTGGAGCGGGACCCGACCGGTAAACCTCAGCGTGTGACCGGCATCAGTTGGGATCTCACCGGCCGTCGGAATGCGGAGGAGACGTTGAAACGGAGCGAAGAGCAGGTGCGCCTGCTGCTCAATTCGACTGCGGAGGCGATCTACGGCATCGACCTGAAGGGAGACTGCACCTTCGCGAATCCATCCTGCCTCCGGATGCTGGGCTACGCGGAGATGCAGCAGCTGCTCGGCCGGAACATGCACCGGCAGATTCATCATTCCCATCCGGACGGGACCCCGATGGCCATGGAGGAGTGCAGCATCTACAGGTCGTTCCGCGAAGGGGCGGGCGTGCACCGGGACGACGAGGTCCTGTGGAGGGCCGACGGCAGCAGCTTTCCCGTGGAATACTGGTCCTATCCGCAAAGGGTGAACGGCGTGGTGTCCGGCGCGGTCGTTACGTTTGTCGACATTACGGAGCGCAAGCAGGCCGAGAAGGCGCTGAGGGAGAGCCGCCAGCAGTTCCAGGGATTGGTCGAGACGCTGTATGACTGGGTATGGGAGGTGGATTCCCGGGGGCATTATACCTACGTCAGCCCGCAGATCAGAAATATCCTCGGCTACGAGCCGGAAGAGATCCTTGGAAAAACCCCCTATGACCTGATGGCTCCGGCGGAGGCAGAGAAGGTTTCGAATATATTCGGCGCATTGATCCAGGAACGGAGCCCAATCGTCACGTTGGAGAATATCAATATCCACAGGGACGGGCATCGGGTGGTGATCGAAACGAACGGCCTCGCCTTCTACGATGCCGACGGAAATTTCAAGGGTTACCGGGGGACCGACCGCGATATCACGGAGCGCAAGCGGGCGCAGGAATTGCTGGCGGCGGAGCGAAGACGGATGGCCAACATCCTCGAGGGGACCAATGTCGGCACCTGGGAGTGGAACGTCCAGACCGGCGAAACCATCTTCAATGAACGCTGGGCCGAGCTGATCGGTTACACGCTCGCGGAGCTCGCCCCTCTCTCCATCGAGACCTGGACAAAATTCGGCCATCCCGAGGACCTGAAGGCGTCGCAGGAATTGCTCGAGAGGCATTTTCGCAAAGAGTTGCCGTACTACGAGTGCGAAGCCCGGATGCGCCACAAAAACGGCAGCTGGGTCTGGGTGCTCGACAGGGGAAAGGTCGCGACATGGACCGCAGACGGGAAACCCCTGATCATGTCCGGGACGCATCAGGACATCACGGCGCGCAAGCTGGCCGAAGAGCGGATCCACCACATGGCGACCCACGATCTTTTGACGGACCTGCCGAGCCTCCGGCTGGCCAAGGACCGCCTGTCCATGGCCATCGGCAGTGCACACCGGCACGAAACAGCGGTCGCAGCGATGTTCATCGACCTGGACGGCTTCAAGGCCGTCAATGACACTCACGGGCACGATGCCGGGGATGAAGTGCTCAGACAGGTGGCAAAACGGCTTCTTTCCTGTGTCCGGGAGACGGACACGGTGGCCCGTGTCGGGGGAGATGAGTTCCTCCTGGTCACGACCGATCTGTGCTCGCTGGACAATGCCGCGCAGATTGCCGAAAAGGTCGTCCACCTGCTCTCCCGGCCCGTGGTCGTGAATGGGCAGGAGGCAGCGGTCGGCGTCAGCATCGGGATCGCGCATTACCCCGGCAACGGCGGGGATGTCGACCGACTCATCAAACTGGCCGATGAGGCGATGTACAGGGTGAAGAACACCGGCAAGCAGGGATACGCCTTTGCCGTCGGCAGCAGCGAGGTCTTGAAGCAAAGAACTCGCCAGTCACCATAGCGGGATCACGGTGAGAGGACAAAGAGGGCGTCGGCGACGACCGGCTTCGATCCCGCAATGATCAGGGGGTTCAGGTCGGTCTCGGCGATTTCGGGATGGATGCAGGCAATAGCGCCGACCGCCTGGAGGACCCTGCCCATGGCCTCAAGGTCGACGGCGGGGAGGCCGCGGAACGCCCCGAGAAGCGTCCGGGCCCGGATGTCCTGGACCATCTCTGCCGCCTCGGTCGTGGAAAGCGGCGCGGCGCGCATCGCGGTATCCTTCAGCGCCTCCGTGAAGACGCCGCCCAGACCGAAGAGCACGCAGGGGCCGAAGCCGGGGAAGCGTGTCATCCCGGCGACGAATTCGCGGCCGCCTGTGACCATCTCCTGGACGAGTACCGAGACATCTCTGCCGGCGGCGGCGCGGATCGACCGGAAGGCCTCGCGGAGCGCAGCTTCGCTCCCGAGGTTCAGCGCGATCAGCCCGCGGCCGGACTTGTGCATGATCTCCCAGGCGCAGGCCTTGGCGGCTACCGGGAAACCGATGCCGGCTGCAATCTTTACGGCCTCATCTGGGGTTGCGGCGATCCCCTCCCGGGTGACCGAAACGCCGTACGCGGCGAGAACCCTCTTCGCCTGGTGTTCGTCGAGCGCCTTCTGGCCCGCGGCAAGGGCCTGCCGGATGATTCCCGCGGCTTCCGCGCTCTCCGCAGGGAGGGTGGGCGTCACGATCGGCCTGCGGCCGCGGATCTCCCGATGGCGGAGGAGGGAGGCCATACCCCGCGCCGCCTTCTCCGGCGAATCGAAGACCGGGATGTCGTGTTCCATGTAGAGGTCGGTGTTGTTGTCCTCCCGGCCGAAGAAGGAGGAAACGACGAGCGGCAGGCCGTATTTCCGGGGCAGTTCCGCGGCGGCGGTCATGTCCTTTTCCATCATGGCCAGGAACTCTTCGAGAGAGGCGCCCCCCAGGATCTCCCGCATGTGCGGATAAACCGCCTTCATGAAGCCGGAGTTCATCGCGCCGTGGACGGCGATCGCGTCCACCTCGCCGCTCTCCATGATCAGAGCGGGGATCGTGGCGGCCAGAAGCTGGGTGTCCAGATGGAAGGTGAGGTCGACCGGGTTCGCGCTGGAGGCGTGGGGGGCGATGAGCGGCCGGATCCGCTCCTGCAGTGCATCGGAGAAGCGGGGCACGGTCATGCCGCCCTGATCGGCGTTGTGGGAAATCGCGGTGCCCGGCCCTCCGGAGTTGGTGACGATCCCCAGCCTGTTGCCGCGGAGCGGCGGCTGTGTGGCGTGGACCCAGCCGTGGGCGTAGAGCTCCTCGATGGAGTGGCAGCGGATGATCCCCGCCTGCTTGAAGATCCCCTCATAGAGAAAGTCCGGGCCGGCCAGGGCGCCGGTGTGGCTCATCCCCGCGCGGGCGCCGGCAGCCGAGCCGCCCACGTACTGGGCGAGGATCGGTTTCTTGGGGGAGATCCGCTGCGCGGTCTCGATGAACCGCCTGCCGTCGCGGATCCCTTCGATGTAGAGGATGATCGCTCTGGTCTGCACGTCGTCGCCGAGGTATTCGAGGACGTCGATCAGGTCGATGTTGGCCTCGTTTCCGCAACTGACTGCCTTGCTGAACCGGATCCCCCGGGCGAGGAGATAGGGGAGGGTCTGGGTGATGTAGGTGCCGCTCTGTGAGGCCATGCCGAGCGACCCGGGCCTTTCCTGCATCGCCGCCACGGTGACGTTCAGCGAGATCGCGGTGTTCACGATCCCCATGCAGTTCGGGCCGAGGAACCGGATGCCGTGGTCCGCGGCGATCCCCTTGAGCCGCTCCTCCAGGGCACGCCCTTCTTCCCCGGTTTCCCGGAAACCCGCGCTGATGATGACCGCCCGTTTCGTGCCGATCTTCGCGAACCCTTCGAAAATTGGGACCACCTGGGCGGTCGGGACGACCAGCAAGGCGAGGTCCGGGGTCTCGGGAAGGTCGAGCGGGGATGCGTAGGCCTTATGTCCCAGGACGGTTTTTTCAGTGGGGTGGATCGGGTAGAACTTCCCTCCGTAGCCATCCTTCAGGATCGAGAGGGCTTCCAGGGTTCCCATTTTGACGGGATTGTTGCTTGCGCCGGCGATGGCGATGGATCTGGGATGCAGCAGCAGGTGCAGCGGATTTTCCGGCATCGGTTCCCCCCTTTGGTCGGATCATCGTGAGCGTGAACGGCAGCGGGCGCACTATAGGAAAAGGGGCGGGGGGTGTCAAGCCATGATTTGGGCAGGGGAACGGAATCCGCTCCCCTGCCTTTGCATCCTCAGGCTTTTTCCGGGCCGGGAAACGCGCGGATCAGGAGCACCGGAACCTTGGCATCGTGCAGCACCTGGAGGGCGACGCTTCCGAACATCAGCCGCTTCATCCCGGTGTAACCGTGGGTGGCCAGGACGATCAGATCCGCGGGGAGACTCCGGGCATAATCGATGATCTGCTCCTCGGGCCTGCCTTCCAGGAGCTCCTTGCGGACCTTGATCCCTTTGGCCTTCAGCCGGGACTCGACATCGTCGAGATATTTCGCCGCCTCGGCGCGATTGGCGTTGCGCAGGGCCTCGACGTCGATGCTTCTCTCGTAGGACTTGGGAATGCGGATTACCTCCGTCGAAACCACCCGGAGCAGGATCGCCTCGCCGACCATCCCCCCCTTGCACAGCCTGATCAACTCGGGCAGGGCGCATTCCGCCAATTCCGAGCCGTCCAACGGAACGAGTACCTTCGAATACATTCGCTGCATCTCCTTTCCCAAAATGGAACGAAAAACGTCACGGTAACTCTGTTCGGATCATCTCTTCTCGGTCAGGCAATCGCTTTTCCAGAGACAGTCGTTGTCGCACACCTCTTTGGTGCGGAAGCAGGGGGAAAATCCCTCCCGGATCTGGATGTCGCGGACGACCTCCTGCTTGGACCGGCCGATCCGGGCATCTACCTGCCACTTCTTGGCAATCTTCCGGATCTCCTGCATTTTCATCCAAATCACCTCCCTTCAATCGAACGGATCCCGCGTCGCTTTCCCCGGCCGACGTCGGGAGAGGCAGATCCGACCGGCCGGAAGACATCCTACCACAAGCGGGCCGCACCTGCCAAGGCAATGTCCTGGTATCGTGCTGCATCGTCCGGCCCGCAGTTTTAGCGTTTTCCGGCTTTACAAAAGGGGGAGGCTCGATTAAATTGTGCGAGCGCACAACAACCGACAAGGAGAAACGAGATATGACCGAACAGACGGCTTCCAATCCACCTTATGACGTCGTGATCATCGGCGGGGGGCCGGCAGGCCTCACCGCGGGAATGTATGCCGCAAGGGCGGCCCTCCGGACGCTCTCCATCGCGGGCAGTTCGACGCTCAGCCAGATCACCATGACCGACCTGATCGAGAACTATCCGGGTATTCCGGACGGGATCATCGGCGCCGATCTGGTGGACCGCTTCCGGAAGCAGGCCGTCCAGTTCGGCCTGCAGACCGCGTCGGGTGACGTGACTTCGGTGACGAAGAAGAAATGGGGCGAAACGGACGGCTGGGAGGTCGCGGCCGGCGAGATGCGCTACGGGGCGCACGCCGTGATCATCGCGACCGGCGCGAACTGGCGGCGCCTGGGCGCCGTGGGCGAGGAGCGCTTCGTCGGAAAAGGGGTCTCCTTCTGCGCCACCTGTGACGGCCCCTTTTACCGCAATCGCGAGGTCGCGGTGGTCGGCGGCGGAAGCTCGGCCATTCAGGAGGCGATCTATCTCACCCGCTTTGCGAAGAAGGTCACGGTGATCCACCGCCGGAACCGGCTGCGGGCGGCGGCGGTCCTGCAAAAGAGGGCCTTCGCCAACGAGAAGATCGCCTTCGCCTGGGATTCCGTGGTTGAATCGATCGAGGGGCTCGACCTCGTCCAGGGGGTCAGGCTGAAGGACGTCAAGACCGGGGCCACGCGCGAGCTGGCCGTGAACGGCGTCTTCATCTTCGTCGGCCTCACCCCGAACACCGCCCCCTTCCGGGGGCTTGTCGACACCGATGCGGGGGGCTACATCACGGTCGATGCGAACATGCGGACCTCGGCTCCCGGGATCTTCGCCTGTGGGGACTGCATCGCGAAGGGTCTCAGACAGGTGGTCACGGCCTGCGGCGACGGGGCGACGGCGGCCATCTCCGCCCAGCTCTACGTGGAGGAGCTGAAAGGGGAGGCCTACTAGATGGAATCATGGACCGCCGCCTGGCAGCACCTGCCGTCGCAGATGAGCCCCTATCTCTTCGAGATCGGCTCCTTCCAGATGCGCTGGTACAGCCTGATGTACCTCGCGGCCTTTGCCTGCATCTACTGGCTCGTCATGCGCCGGATAAAGCAGGAGAAACTGTCCTATTCGGCGGAGCTGATCCAGGACTATTTCGTCTGGGCGATCCTCGGGGTGATCCTCGGCGGCAGGCTCGGCTATGTTCTCTTCTACAACCTCGGTTATTACCTGCAGCATCCCCTGGAGATCATCTTCCCCTTCGAATTCAGCAACGGCTTTCATTTCGTGGGGATCAGCGGGATGTCCTACCACGGGGGGGTGATCGCCATCCTGATCGCCTCCGTGATCTTCTGCCGGAAGCGCGGGGTCGATTTCTGGCGCTTTGCCGACCTCTTCACCTCGGCGATTCCCCTTGGCTACACCTTCGGGCGGCTCGGCAACTTCATCAACGGCGAGCTCTACGGCCGGGCAACGGACGTCCCCTGGGGGATGGTCTTCCCCCTCGACCCGCAGCACCTGCTTCGCCACCCCTCGCAGCTCTACGAGGCTTTCTTCGAGGGGATCGTCCTGTTTGTCATCCTCTGGGCACTCCGGCGGAGGTTTTCTTTCACCGGCGCGCTTTTCGCCGTCTATGTTATGGGCTACGGCCTGATCCGCTTCTTCATCGAATTTTTTCGCGAGCCTGACGTCCAGCTCGGCTTTGTCTTGGGGCCGTTCAGCATGGGCCAGCTCCTCTGTCTGCTGATGATTGCGGCGGGCGCGGTGATCTTCGCTCTCCGCCGTGCGGCCACGCCGAAACAGCCGTAGAAAGCAAACACATTTCGAGCCCTGTCCATTGGGCGGAAGTGAAATGATCTCTCCCGGCGACGGGGGAGGGATTCCGGAACATCGATTTTCAAAAAGAGAGGCTGCCCTCCTTGGGGAGGACAGCCCTCTTATAAAGACCGGCCGGGGCGGCATTTACCTTGAGTGGCTCCCTCGGCCGGATTTCCTTTTAGCCCGTGAACCTTCGAGAATCACTCCTCCACTCTCACCAGGACGTGCTTGCCGTACTTGTCCAGAACATCGTTCCTGTCCTTTTCGAGTTCGCGGAGCTCGAACCACCGCTGGACGGCCCCGATGAAAACGCAGACCATCATGACCATGATGAGCACGGACAGGGCAACCAGCAGATATTTCTCTTTCGGGAGATAGTTCCCGACGATGTTTTCATAGCCGGCGTACATGGTGATGAAGGCCATCAGGATGCCCGGCACCGCCGTCATCCAGGCATATTGCCCCTTCTTCAGGCGGATGACGATGGCCGTGCCGATGATGAGTCCGCTGGAGGCGAGCAACTGGTTGCTCATGCCGAACAGCGGCCAGATCGTGGTGATGTCGCCCGTATAGACCAGATAGCCCCACACGAAGGTGAACAGGCCGCTGGTCATGATGATTCCGGGCATCCAATGAATCTCGCCGAACTTCGGGATCACCTTTCCGATCATCTCCTGCAGGAAGAAGCGCCCGACCCGGGTCCCCGTATCGACGGCCGTCAGGATGAACACCGCTTCGAACATGATGGCGAAGTGGTACCAGTAGGACATGAGCCCCTGCATGAAGGGGACGCCGGAGAAGACGTAGGCCATGCCGACGGCCAATGAGACGGCACCGCCCGGACGGCCCTGGATATTCTCGCCGACCTGCTGGGCCAGCGCCGGCAGGTTCACCGTGGCGATCCCCAGTTTCTCGAAAACGGCCGGTGCCGAGTTGATCGCGAAGTAGTCCGCCGGGACCAGCACGCAGGCGGCGATGAGCGCCATGATCGCGACGAAGCCCTCCGTCAGCATGGCGCCGTAGCCGATGAACAGGACGTCCCGTTCATTGCCGATCATCTTGGGGGTCGTTCCGGAACCGATGATGGCATGGAATCCGGAGAGCGCCCCGCAGGCGATCGTGATGAAGATGAAGGGGAAAACCGAACCGGGGATGACCGGACCGCCGCCGTGGACAAACGGGGTGATGGCCGGCATCAGGAAGGTCGGGTGGACCCAGAAGATTCCGAGGGCGAGCATCGCGATCGTCCCGATCTTCAGATAGGTGGAAAGATAATCCCGCGGGCAGAGCAGGAGCCACACCGGGAGGGCCGAGGCGATAAAGCCGTAGACCGGGATGAACAGGGAGAGCTGCTTTTTGCTCAGCATGAAGATCGCGGAGAGGGTCGGGCTTGCGACGACATACGGGCCGGCGAGGACGGCGAAGAAGAGCAAGACGACGCCGATGATGGACGCCCCTTTGACGTCTCCGGGCCGCCAGACGTGGAGGTAGAGCCCCATGATCAGCGCGATGGGGATTGTTGCAAAGACGGTGAAGGTCCCCCAGACGCTCTCGGCCATCGCATTGACCACCGCGATGGAGAGCCCCGCCAGGGTGAGAATCAGGATGAACAGGATCGCCCACCCGGCAACGATACCGGTGGTCTTGCCGATTTCGCTCTCCGCAATCTTCGCCAGGCTGTGGCCGTTGTGGCGGACCGAGGCGAACAGGACCACCATGTCGTGGACCGCACCCGCAAGGACGCAGCCGACGATGATCCACAGGGCGCCGGGCAGGTAGCCGAACTGGGCGGCCAGGACCGGCCCCAGAAGCGGTCCCGCCGCGGCAATGGCGGCAAAGTGGTGCCCGAAGAGGACATACTTGTTGGTTTTGACGTAGTCATGGCCGTCGGCCATCTTGACGGACGGCGTGACCCGCTCCGCGCTCAGCTCCAGGACCTTGTTGGCGATGAACAGGCCGTAGAACCGGTAGCCGATCGCGAAGACGCATAACGAGATGAAGACCAGTGTCAACGCATTCATAAATTACCTCCGCTTGTTGGTGATGACGATGGCTGGAGCCTACCCCGCGGCCCTCGTCCCGACTTCCGCTGCCGGCCCGTCTCTCCGCCATGATGGGGTGCTTTCATGGTTTTTCCCTCAATCCAGACGGAATGGTTCGTCAGACCGAACTCCCCGAGGAGATGGACGAGTGAGAGGCCGACCGCGCTTCCCTGGGGCGCCGCCTCCGCGGAGTCCCAACGGAGCAGGATACACAGGTCTCCCGCGATCGCGATATGGCGGTAGAGATGGACCTTCCGCAGCCCATCCTGCCGGCCGACGTCCCCGATGAATCCGGCGAGCGCCTGTTCGACGGTGTCGCGGTCGTTTTCAGTAAACCGGAGCTTGATCATCTCTGCCCACTTCATCCTTCTCCTGACCTCCCGAAAAATCCTGCGAAGCAATGAGCATAGGGTGTGCCAAATAATTTATCATGTTATTTCAGTTAGTTACTATGATGCGGCCGATGAAATTGCGAATATTCGCAAATATGCTTGCGAAATATCGTAACGGCATGTAAAATCACACCGCGCGGCAGTCACCTTTCGGCCATGCCTCCGGATAGCGAAGAAAATCTTTAGATTCACCAGGGCCTTCTTTATAAAAGGAGAAGCCGATGGTCATCGATGAGAACGAGTTCTTCCGTCAGGCGACGATGCTGATCTGCGGCAGCCTGGATATTGAAAAGGCCCTGACGCAAATCCTCCCCTATCTGGCCCGGGTGATGCCGGTTGATGCGATCCACCTGCACCTCTATGAGCCGAATCTCGGTGCGATCCGGACGATTGCGGAGGTGACAAGGACCGGGGCGCGATCCCTGGAAAAAATCACCTCCCTGACAAAGGAGGGGCGGGACAGCTTCAGGAACGGGCGGGTGCCCAATGTCCGAATCGTCAACCGGTTCGAAGAGGACCCGGTTGTGGCCAGGATTGCCGCATCTCTCCGGACACAGGGCTCGTCCACGCTTCTGATGCGCCTGGTTGTCGAACAGACGAGGCTCGGCACCCTCGCCCTCACCGCGGAAGGAAAGGACCGTTATACCGAAGAGCATGCCCGGCTCCTTTCCCTGCTGAACGAGCCCTGTGCCATCGCCCTGGCCAACGCCCTCCAGCATGAGGAGGTCGTGAAGCTCAAAGAGCGGCTCGCGGACGACAACCGGTATCTTCACCAGGAACTTTTCCGGATGTCGGGCGACGAGATCGTCGGGGGGGATTTCGGCCTGCGGGAAACGATGGAGATGGTCCGCCAGGTGGCCCCGCTGGAGAGCCCGGTCCTGCTACTCGGGGAGACGGGCGTCGGCAAGGGGGTGATTGCCAACGCCATCCACTACTCCTCGCCCCGGCGGAAGGGGCCTTTCATTACGGTGAACAGCGGAGCGATCCCCGAGGCCCTGATTGACAGTGAACTTTTCGGCCATGAGCGGGGCGCCTTCACGGGTGCGATCGAACAGAAGCGCGGCCGCTTCGAGCGGGCGAACCACGGGACGATCTTCCTGGACGAGGTGGGGGAACTGCCGCCTCAGGCGCAGATCCGGATGCTTCGCGTCCTCCAGGAGAAAGAGATCGAGCGTGTCGGCGGCTCCAAAGCGATTCCGGTCGATATCCGGATCATTGCCGCGACACACCGGAACCTCCGGGGGATGGTCCGGGCGGGGCAGTTCCGCGAAGACCTTTGGTTTCGCCTCAACGTTTTCCCGATCGAGGTGCCGCCGCTCCGGGACCGGAAGGAGGATATCCCCTCTCTCCTCCATCATTTTCTCGGGAAGAAATCCTATGAACTGAAACTGCCCGCCATTCCGGATCTGGCGCCGGGCGCCCTCGACCGCCTGATGGGCTACGCCTGGCCCGGAAATGTGCGGGAATTGGAGAATGTTGTGGAGAGGGAGCTGATCCTGAACCGGGGGGAACTGCTGAATTTCAAGACCGTGGCCGAAGGTGATGATGAAGCCGGCCGCGCCGCGGAAACGAGTGGGCTGCACCGGACGCTCAGCCTCGATGCGGTCGGCGCCAACCATATCCGCCGTGTTTTAAAAATGGCCGGCGGTGTGGTGCATGGGCCCGGGGGAGCTGCGGCGCTTCTGGGAATCAATCCGAGCACGCTCCGGAGCCGGATGAAGAAACTGGGGATTTCCTATGGGCGAAAAAGCCCGGGCTGACGGCGGTCCAACGTTTTGCAGGCTGAATCCGCCCGTGAGCGTATTTCCCGCGGCTTGCCGCGGGAATACGGGCAAAACGGAATGGTTTCCCCCCGTAAGGAGCGAAGATTCTCCGCAGCCTGCTGAGGATATCTTCAACATGGGGAGGGGTTATGGGAAAGCATGTCGTGATCATCGGAGCGGGGGCGGCCGGAGGCTCCGCGGCGGCCGAGGCGCGGCGGGGTGATCCGTCGCTGGAGGTCGTCCTGATCGAGCAGCGCTCGCAGGTTGCGGTGGCCGCCTGACCGATGCCCTATTACATCGGTGATGTAATCAAAGACGAAAAAACGCTGGTTGCCCGGACGCCGGAAGAGTTCCGGAAAACGGGGATCGATGTCCTGATCGACAGCCGGGTGGAAGAGGTCGATGAGAAGGCGCGCACGGTCCGCCTGGCAGACGGAACGTCTCTCCCCTATGACTTTCTGGTCCTGGGGACGGGGACCACGGCGTTGATGCCGGGGATTCCCGGGGAGACGCTGGAGGGGGTCTTCACGCTGAAGAAGCTGACCGACGCCCTCCGGATCAAGGCGTGGCTCCGCGACGTCCCGTGCCGGAAGGCGATCATCGTCGGGGCGGGCTTCATCGGTATGGAGATGTGCGAGGCGCTCCGGAACCTCGGCATCGAGACCCGGGTGTTCCATCGGGCAAAGCTTCCCGTGAACCGCTGGGACCCCGAATTGGCGAAGGTCGTGCTGGAGGAGCTCCGTCTGCATGAGGTCGACTTCGTCACGGACGCGGAGATCCGGGCCGTCGAAACGGGGAAAGAGTGCCGGCTCCGCCTGGTGACGAACCACGGCGCTGCCGAGGCGGACATGATCCTGATGGCAGTCGGGATCAAGCCCGAGGTCACCCTTGCCCGGCGGATGGGGCTTCCCCTCGGGGAAACGGGGGCGATCCGGGTCAGTTTCTCCCAGCGTACCCCGAAGGAGGGGGTTTACGCCGTGGGCGACTGCTGCGAATCCTTCCACCGGGTGAGCGGCCGCTGG
>JAJFTY010000092.1 GCA_021372695.1 Deltaproteobacteria bacterium | reverse complement strand
CGTGGACATCACGCAGGGAAAGGGCAAGGAAGGGGATGTTGAGCTGCTGGAGAAGATGGCGACCGCCATCATCGACGGCGCCCTGTGCGCCCTGGGCAGCAGCGCCCCGAACCCCGTCCTCAGCACGATCCGTTATTTCCGCGACGAGTACATCGCCCACATCAAGGAGCATCGCTGTCCGGCCGGCGTCTGCAAGGATCTGATCCTGTACAGCATCGATCCCGAGAAGTGCACGGGCTGCACCGTCTGCGCCAAGGTCTGTCCCACAGGGGCGGCCAAGGGCGAGAGGAAACAGGCCCACACCATCGATGCGGCGGTCTGCACGAAGTGCGGCGCTTGTCGTGAAAGCTGTAAATTCGAAGCCATCATCGTGAGGTAAGGTAGAAAAAATGATCAATCTGACGATAGACAATAAGAAGATCGAAGCGGAGGCCGGGCAGACCGTTCTGGAAGTCGCCCGGGAGAACGGCATCGTCATCCCGACCCTGTGCAACCATGAGTCTCTGGAGCCCACCGGGTCCTGCCGTCTTTGCGTCGTCGAGGCGAAGCAGGGTAAGAGGACGCGCATCGTGACCTCCTGTATGTACCCGGTTGCCGAGGGGCTGGTCGTCGATACGAAAAGCGAGCGCGTCAACGCGGCCCGGAGCCTCGTCCTCCAGCTCCTTCTGGCCCGCTGCCCGGAGTCGGAGCAGCTCCAGGAGATGGCCAAGGAGATGGGCGTCGCGCCCGAACCGCGGTTTACGCCGGACAAGGACAGCAACAAGTGCATCCTGTGCCGGATGTGTGTGCGGACCTGCGAGAAGATCGTCGGGGTTTCGGCGATCGGCTTCTCCTACCGGGGGACGGAAAAGAACGTCTGCACCCCCTTCAAGGAGGACTCGGCCAACTGCATCGGCTGCGGCGCCTGCGCCTATGTCTGCCCCACGGGCCATATCGAGATGGAGACCACCGAGACGGGCGACGCCCGGAAGATCTGGGGCCGGACCTTCAAGATGCAGACCTGCAAGGTCTGCGGGCGCTACTTCGCCCCCGAGGACCAGCTCGCCTACATCAGCAAGAAGACGGGCGTCCCGGCGGAGGAACTCGCGGTCTGCGTGAGCTGCCGCTAGGCGGGCGCTCCTCGGCGAATCTGTCCCGCAGCCCCGTGGTTCCCGATCCATTCCGGAGAGCGGGCAGGAGGAAGAGCTTCCCGGGCAGCGATGGTTGAAATGAAATGTGTGCGCCGGTTTGGCAGCATGGCTGCCGAACCGGCGCTTTTTTATGGCCGATTCGGCTTCGGCCGCCCTTCCCGACCGTTCCACCGACGTCATACCGGCGAAGGCCGGTATCCAGACTTGTGGCGGCGAATCCCGGCTCACCCCCTCGCCTTGTCTGCCGGCGCAATCGTACTTATTTTATAATTTGGCTGATGGTATCGTAAGAAGTCGAAAAATCAGCACCAACGTCATACCGGCGAAAGCCGGTATCCAGACTTATCGCGGCGAATCCCGGATCAGAGCTTGCCCCGGACCTGATCCGGGGTCCGGGACAGGCGCCGGGAACCAGTGACAACTGGACCCCGGCTTTCGCCGGGGTGACGACGGGCTTGCCGGGGCAATCAATTCCTGGTTGCTTCGAAAGAAGGGGGAGAAGATGGCAGAACAGGGAGGATCGCACGTCGAGTACACCTGTCCGATGCACCCGGAGGTGATTCAGGACCATCCGGGGACCTGCCCGAAATGCGGCATGGCTTTGGAGCCCCGGGCCCCGGCCGCCGCCGATGGGGAGAATCCGGAGCTCGTCGACATGACGAGGCGACTCCGGGTGGGGACGCTCCTGACGATACCGCTCCTCCTGGTTGCCATGCGCCAGGCCATCCCGGGGCTCTCCGGCATCGACGGCAGGCTGCCTCCCGGCCTCCTCCCCTGGCTGGAGCTTCTCCTGGCGACGCCGGTCGTGCTCTGGGCCGGCTGGCCCTTCTTCGTGCGCGGCGCTCTCTCCGTGGTCCACCGAAGCCTGAACATGTTCACCCTGATCAGCCTCGGGGTGTCGGCCGCCTACCTCTACAGCCTGATCGGCGTGCTCCTCCCGCAGCTCTTCCCCGCGACCCTGCGGATGGCCGACGGCAGCGTCGGAGTCTATTTCGAGGCGGCTGCCGTGATCGTGGTTCTGGTGCTGCTGGGCCAGGTGCTGGAACTGCGGGCCAGGAGCCGCGCCGGCGCAGCGATCAAGGCGCTTTTGGGGTTGATGCCGAAGAGCGCCAGGAAGGTCGACCCCGACGGGAAGGAATATGATATTCCCCTGGCGCATGTCGCAGCGGGGGATCGGCTGCGCATCCGGCCGGGGGAGAAGATCCCCGTGGATGGCGTGGTGATCGAGGGGTCGGGCAGCGTCGACGAGTCGATGGTCTCGGGCGAGCCGATGCCGGTTCCGAAACGGGCCGGGGACGAGCTGATCGGCGCCACGGTCAACGGCGCGGGCTCTTTCCTGATGGAGGCGCGGAAGGTGGGCGCCCAGACCCTGTTCGCGCAGATCGTGAGGATGGTGTCCGAGGCGCAGCGGAGCAGGGCTCCGATCCAGAAGCTGGCTGACGCCATTTCCGGGTACTTCGTCCCCGCGGTGATCGCGGTTGCGCTGGCCTCTTTCGGCAGCTGGTACCTTCTCGGCCCCGAACCCCGCCTGGGCCACGGGCTGATCGCCGCCGTATCGGTGCTGATCATCGCCTGTCCCTGCGCCCTGGGCCTGGCCACCCCCATGTCGATCATGGTGGCCGCCGGAAGAGGGGCGACCCTGGGGGTCCTGTTCAAGAACGCCGAGGCGATCGAGGCGCTCCGAAAAGTGACGACCCTGGTCGTGGACAAGACCGGGACCCTCACCGAGGGGAGGCCGAAGCTCGCCGCGGTCGTCGCCGCACCCGGCATGGACCGGGACAGGCTCCTGCTTCTGGCAGCCTCGCTCGAACGGGGAAGCGAGCATCCGCTGGCCTCCGCCATTGTCGAAGCCGCAGACCGGCAAGGGCTCCATCTGCTCGACGCCAGGGGCTTCTCGTCTCACACCGGGAAAGGCATCTCCGGCGAGGTGGACGGCCGGCCCGTGCTGCTCGGGAGCCCCGAATGGCTGGAGGAGTCCGGAATCGACGCGGCGGCGCTGGCGAACCAGGCCGCTGCCAGGCGCTCCGCAGGGGAGACCGTCGTGTTCGTCGGAATCTCCGGTCAACTGGGCGGTCTGCTCGCCGTGGCCGACCCGATCAAAGAGACGACGCCGGAAGCGATCCGGCAGTTGCGTGCCGAGGGGCTCCGGGTGGTGATGCTGACCGGAGACCACCGGGTGACGGCCGAGGCCGTTGCCGGCCGGCTCGGTCTGGACGGGGTCGTTTCCGGGGTGCTGCCCGGCGGGAAGGCCGAGGCGGTCCGAAAGCTCCAGGCGGAGGGCGAGATCGTGGCCATGGCCGGCGACGGCATCAACGACGCCCCGGCCCTGGCCCTGGCCGACGTGGGGATCGCCATGGAGACAGGGACGGACGTGGCCATGGAGAGCGCCGACGTCACCCTGGTCCGTGGGGATCTGACCGGTATCGTCCGGGCCAGACGCCTGAGCGTCGCCGCCATGGCCAACATCCGGCAGAACCTCTTCCTCGCCTTCATCTACAATGCGCTCGGCGTGCCCGTTGCGGCCGGCATCCTCTATCCCGGTTTCGGCATTCTTCTGAGCCCCATGATGGCCGCGGCCGCCATGAGCCTCTCCTCGGTTTCCGTGGTCGTCAATGCCCTTCGGTTGCGGGGGGCGAAACTCTGAATCCCCGGCCATGCACAATTTTACTTGACAATCGTGCGCGCCGGTATTATCCACTATTCCTATAGTGATTAGGACGATGAAGTTTTCAGGGGTGATTTTATGAAACTATCCACGAAGGGCCGGTACGGGGTGCGCTTGATGATCGATTTGGCCGCCCATTACGGCGAGGGCCCCATATTGTTGCGAGACATCGCCAAACGCCAGGCCATCTCGGAGAAATACCTCTCGAATCTGATCAATCCCCTCAAGGCGACGGGACTCTTGGAGGCGACCAGGGGCGTCCACGGCGGCTACGTCCTGGGAAAGGCGCCTTCCGAGATCACGATGAAGGAGATCGTCCAGGCCGTGGAAGGCCCTGTTTGCCTCGTGGATTGCGTGGGAAAGCCCGCCTCCTGCAACCGGACGCCCCTTTGCGCTGCCCACGAACTCTGGAGCGAGGCGGCCGAGGGCATGGCCGAGGTGTTGGGGAAATACACCCTGGCCGACATGGTCGAGCGGCAGAAGTCCAAGCGGGAAACCGCAACGCCTGATAATTACATGATATAAAACATGTGTCTCTTTATCTGACGATCCGGTCCGGCCCATCGGCGGAACTGCCCGAAAGCAAGCCGCCGAAATCCACGGGACGCGACTCCGAACGTCTGCCCATTATAATGCCCCCGAAAACAAACCACATTGACAAAGCCTCTTTGCGTGATTAATTACCACTATAATGATGGTTATACTGGAAAAATCAACCCCTCTTTTCCGCCGGGTCGAATGGTTCGAAAAGCGATGAAGGATGCGGGGATGAGCGGAGACTTCGATCGGAAAACGGGTTCCGGCCCGAGATGAGAGGAGCAGGGAAATGGACGAGAGGCTGTACAGCGACTTCACGGTGAAGGAGATCGTCAGCAATGAAGGCGTCATCGGCATGCGCGACGCCGAAAAGCGGGTGATCGGCGAAATTTCGCTCAAAATCTACATCAACGGAACGGAATACGCCTCCCTGCTCTGCCTCAACCAATGGACGGAAGAGCTGGCCCTGGGCTTCTGCTACAGCGAGGGGGTCATCGATGCCATGGACGACGTGGCGTCGATCGCCTACAACGACAAGCTCTTTGCCGTCATGGTGGAGCTCGCGCCCGGAAAATCGGTCCAGCGGTGCGAGAGCCTGCGCAGTGTGACCTCCGGATGCGGGAAGTGCTTTACCTACATCAATCCCCTGAAGCACGAGAAATTCCAGCCGGTGTCCGGCCAGGACCGGTTTTCCCTCCGCGAAATCCTGAGCGGCATGAAGGAGTTCGAACGGCGCTCGGAAATCTACCGGGAGATCGGCGGCGTTCACAGCGTGCTTTTCCATCATGAGCGCCTCTCCGTCTTCAACGAAGACATCGGCCGGCACAACTGCTTCGACAAGATCGCGGGGGTGCTGCTCAGGAAGGGCGCCATGGATCTCACGGGCCGGGGGATGCTCTTTCTGAGCGGCCGGGTCTCCTCGGAGATCATCACCAAGGTGATCCGGCTCGGGGTGCCGGTCCTGGTCTCCCGGTCGACGCCGACGGCGGCGGCAGTCAACCTGGCCCGGGAGTACAACGTGACTCTCCTGGGCTACGTCCGCGGCGAGGCCGGGTACGTCTATGCCGGGGAGGAGCGGCTGGCATGAGAAGGGCGCCCGCCGCGACCGGCGCACACCCGGGCCGGAGAGGCCCCGAACGGCGGCCTGTTTGACTTAGTGGGGGGCGGTACCTAGATTTTAAACATCGACGGATCGGGAAACGATCCGGGGAGATTCACAGGAGGGCAGAAAAACATGAAGAGATGGAGTTGGTGGCTTGTGATGCTCGTTGCCGTGGTTGCCTTCGGCACGGCCTGGGCCAGGGACAACGTGGTTCAGAAAAAGGCAGGCGACTATTCGGTGGATATCAAGATGGACAAGGATCCCCCCGTCGTGGGGATGAACCACGTATTCGTCGCGGTCAAGGACAAGAACGGGAAGGCCGTGACGGACGCCAAGGTGCTCGTGACGGCTTCGATGCCGGCCATGCCCGGGATGCCGGCCATGGAAAACAAAGCGGAAGCCAAGCTCTCAGGCGGCAGCTACCTGGCGATGATCGACATCTCCATGGCGGGCTCCTGGAACATGTCCGTCCGGATCACGCAGGGCGGCAAGAGCGCCACGGCCAAGTGGACGGTGGACGCCAGGTAAGGTGACCCGGGGAGCCGCGCCGGCCTGCTGCTCGACGGGCAGCACGCCGTGCGGCCCCGCCCGGCGAAGGTGCCTGATGCACGGGTCATGGCCCGGTGCGAAGGCTGGGAAAGAGGATAACGATGAAGAGAGGGTTGGTGTTGACCGGGGCCTCAGCCACGGTTCTCCTGATCTCCGCCTGCGGCTGGCAAGGCTGCGGGCCCGGCGGGTGGGGTGAAGGAGGCTGGGGGCCGATGATGTTCCCCGGAGGAGGCATGTTCATGGGGATGATCCTGTTGGTTATTCTGGTCGCGGCAGTCATCTGGTGGCTGACGAAAGGCGGCGGCGCCAGGGATCGCGGCGCCTTGCCGAAAGAGAGTCCGGTCGAGATCCTGAAGCGGCGCTACGCCGCCGGAGAGATCACGAAGGAGCAGTTCGACAGCATGAAGAAGGACTTGGAGAGCTGAGGTTTTCCACGATGATGATCAGGCACTGGTGGAAGCTTGGGGGCCTGGCCGGGGTGGTCCTTGCGGCCCTGTTGGGGGCGGTCCACCCTGTTGCGGCGGCCGAGACGCAGGCCCTCGAACCTTTGATCGCGGAGGCGCTCGCGAACAACCGGGAGATCCGGGTCGCCGAGGCCCGGATCGCCGCCGCGGATTTCCGGATCACCCAGGCCTGGGGGCTTCCCGATCCCATGGTCAGCGTCGGATACCAGAACGAAGGCCTGACCCGGTACAACTACGGGGATTCACCGGACGCCCAGTGGATGTATTCCGTCTCCCAGACCTTCCCCTTTTTCGGGAAACGCGGCCTGAAGGAGGCCATGGCCAAGGCCGACGCCGAAGGGGCGCGGGAGGCCCATGAGGCGCTCCGTCTGCGGGTGGCCGCGCGGGTCAAGGAGCTCTATTACGACCTTGCCCTGATCTATCGGAGCCTGGATCTCATCGCGGAGAGGAACGCCCTCTTCGCGCAGATCGAGGAGGCGGCGCTCTCCCGCTACGCCTCGGGCACGGCGTCGCAGGCGGATGCCGTCATGGCGCAGACGGAGAAGTACATGCTCCGGGAGCGGGAGACGATGCTCAAACAGAAGATCCAGTCGCTCGAAGCGATGCTCAGCCTCACGATCGGGCGCGAGAAGCCCGCGGCGTTCGGCCGGCCGAAGCCGGTTCCGCTCGACACCTACCTGCCGGACGAGGCGGAGTTGATTCAGAAAGCCTACGGACGCTCGCCGGAGATCAAAAACCGGGAGAGGATGGTCGCGGCCGCCGAGGCCCGGGTCGAGATGTTGAAGCGGGAGTACTATCCCGATTTCACGCTGATGGGGAGCCTGCAGCAGCGGCCGGGCGAGTTCTCCAACATGTGGAGCGTGACCACCACGGTCAACGTCCCCATCTTCTACAAGACGAAGCAGGAGCCGGCCGTCCGCGAAGCCCAGGCCGCGGTCGAGGGCGCTAAGCACGAGCTGGAGGCGGTAAGGATCATGACCGCATCGGGCGTCCGGGACAACCTGTCGATGTTCCGGGCCGCGGAGAACCTGATGGCCCTCTATCGGAATGCTCTGATTCCCAAGGCATCGCAGGACTTCGACCTGGCCCTTTCCGGCTACGGCACCGGGAAGAGCGACGTCCTGACGGTGATCACCCGGCTCAAATCCTACCTGGACTACGACCTGCTCTACCAGGGGCAATTGACGGAACGGGCCAAGGCTGTGGCCAGGATCGAGGCATTGACGGAACCGGCGCTGCCGGGGAAATAACTGGGGACACAACCATGAAGAATCGAGGGACGATCATCGGCATCGCGGTTGCGGCCGGTGTTTTGATCCTGCTGGGCATCGGGTTCTATATGAACCCCGGCGGCATCACGGACAGGGTCCGCGAAAAGGTGAGTGCGCTTGCGGGGCGGGAGTCCCCTTCCGCAACCGGACATGCCGGCCATGGCGGCGGAGCCCCGGCCGCGGCCCCGGCAGAGAAGCAGACGGCGGAGATGGCCGGCATGCCGGGAATGGAAGCCAAGCCGCCGGCGGGCGCGAAGCAGGCGCCGGCCGAGGCAGCGCCGACCGTGGAGATCCCCTCGGACCGGCAGCCGATGATCGGGATGAAGAGCGTCGCCGTGTCCGTTCGCGCCCTTCGCCGGACGATCCGGACCGTCGGGCGGGTGGAGTATGACGAGCGCCGCTTCCGGACCGTCAATGCCAAATTCGAGGGATGGATCGAAAAGCTCTACGTGGACTACACCGGCCGCCCGGTGAAAAAAGGGGAGCCCCTGGCCGATCTCTACAGCCCGGAGCTCCTGTCGACGCAGCGGGAATACCTCCAGCTCCTCAAGTGGAGCCGCGAGCCGAAACCGGACGCCCCGAGCGTCACAGACAAGATGGTCGCCCGGGATGCGGCCGCGCTCGCCGCAGCCGCCCGGGAGCGGCTGAAGCTCTGGGACATCACGGACGAGCAGATCCGGAAGATCGCCGAAACCGGCGAGCCTGTGCGGACGCTCACGCTCTACAGCCCCGTCGACGGCTATGTCGCCCAGAAGATGGCGGTGCAGGGGATGAAGGTGATGCCGGGGGAGAAGCTCTTCGACGTGGCCGATCTCGAATCGCTCTGGGTGATTGCCGACGTTTACGAACAGGACCTGCCGCTGGTCCGCCCCGGGGAGGAGGCGATCATCACGCTCACGGCATCTCCGGGAAAGGAATTCCGCTCCCGGATCGATTTCATCAACCCTTCCCTCGCCGGAGACACGCGGACGGCCAAGGTGCGCTTCAACATTTCCAACCCCGGGAACCTCATGCCTCAGATGTACACCGAGGTGGAGATCAGGATAAACTTGGGCAGGAAGCTGACCGTTCCCGACGATGCGGTGATCGACACGGGCGTCCGGCAGATCGTCTATGTGGACCGCGGCGAGGGCAACTTCGAGCCGCGCGAGGTGGCGCTCGGGGCGCGGAACGAGGGGTACCGGGAGGTGATCCGGGGGCTCAAGGCCGGGGAAAAAGTGGCCGCGTCCGCCGCCTTCCTGGTCGACTCCGAGGCCCAGCTCCGCGGGGTGCGGCCGCTCAAGGGGCGGTAGAATGATCGCAAAACTGATCGCATTCAGCGCCCAAAACCGCTTCCTCGTCTTCCTGCTCATCCTGGGGTCGCTCGTCTGGGGCATCTGGGCGTTGAAACACACCCCCCTCGACGCCCTGCCCGACCTGAGCGATACCCAGGTGATCATCTACACGGAGTGGCTTGGCCGGAGCCCGGACCTGATCGAAGACCAGGTGACCTACCCGATCACGTCGACGCTCTTGGCCGCGCCGAAGGTCCAGGCGGTCCGCGGCTTCTCGTTCCTCGGGAGTTCGTTCATCTACGTGATCTTCGAAGAGGGAACGGACATCTACTGGGCCAGGAGCCGGATCCTCGAATACCTGCAGGCGGTGAGGAACAAACTTCCCGCCGAGGTGAATCCGACCCTCGGTCCCGACGCCACGAGCCTCGGCTGGGGGTTCTCCTACGCCCTCGTCGACGAGACGGGAAAGTATGATCTCGCGCAGCTCCGGTCGCTCCAGGATTACAACCTCAAGCTCGCGATCGAAAGCGTGCCCGGGGTCTCCCAGGTGGCGAGCCTCGGCGGCTTCGTCAAGCAGTACCAGATCACGGTCGATCCGGTGCGCCTCTCCGGTTTCAACATCCCGATCCAGAAGGTTGTGGAGGCGGTGCGCAAGAGCAACCGCGATGTGGAGGGGCGGGTGGTCGAACTCTCCGGCGTCGAGTACATGGTCCGCGGCCGGGGGTACATCAAGAGCCTCCGGGACCTGCAGGAGATCGCCGTGGGGGCGAGCCCGAACGGGACCCCGATCTACCTGAAGGAGGTGGCCCGGATTCAGCTCGGACCCGAGATCCGGCGGGGGATCGCGGACCTGGACGGCCGAGGGGAAGTCGTGGCCGGCATCGTCATCGTCCGCTTCGGGGAGAATGTCCTTTCCGTGATCGAACGGGTCAAGGAACGGCTGAAGCGCGACATCGAGCCGAGCCTTCCCAAAGGGGTGAAGGTCGTTGTCACCTACGACCGCACCGAGCTGATCGGCCGGGCGATCGACACGCTGAAGGAGGAGATCCTCAAGCTCTCGATCGCCGTCAGCGTCGTCTGCATCGTCTTTTTGTTCCACCTTCCGTCGGCGCTCGTGGTGATCCTGACGCTCCCGGTCGCGATCATCCTGTCGTTCATCTGCATGCTCTACCTCGGGGTGACCTCCAACATCATGAGCCTGAGCGGGATCGCGATCGCGATCGGGGCCATGGTCGACGCCTCGATCATCATGGTGGAGAACGCCCACAAGAAACTCGAGGCGTGGGAGGCGGCAGGCCGTCCGGGGGGACGGACGGAGGTGATCATCGATGCGGCGAAGGAGGTGGGGCCCTCGCTCTTCTTCTCGCTTCTCGTCATCACGGTCGGGTTCCTGCCGGTCTTCACGCTGGAAGCCCAGGCGGGCAGGCTCTTCAAGCCGCTCGCCTACACGAAGACCTTCGCCATGCTCTTCTCCTCGTTCCTGGCGGTAACGCTCACCCCGGTCCTGATGACCCTCTTCATCCGCGGGAAGATCCGGCCCGAGGAGAAAAACCCGATCAGCTGGCTCCTCCACCGCCTCTACGGCCCGGTGGCCCATCTCGCCCTGCGCTTCCGGAAGAGCGTGATCGTGCTCGCGCTCGTCATCCTGGCGGTGACGTTCTACCCGTTCATGAAGCTGGGGTCGGAGTTCATGCCACCGCTCTATGAAGGGTCCCTCTTCTACATGCCGGTCACGGTTCCGGCGGCCTCGATCGGCGAGGCGGGAAGGCTGCTCAATCTCCAGGACCGGATCATCAAGAAGGTGCCCGAGGTGGCCCAGGTGTTCGGCAAGGCGGGCCGGGCCGAGACGGCCACCGATCCGGCGCCGCTCGAGATGTTCGAAACGGTGATCAACCTGAAGCCCGAGGCGGAGTGGCGGCCCGGGCTGACCGTGGAGGACCTGAAGAACGAGCTCAACGACGCCCTCACCATTCCCGGCGTCTCCAACTCCTTCACGATGCCCATAAAGGCGCGGATCGACATGCTCTCCACGGGGATCCGGACCCCGGTCGGGATCAAGGTGATGGGGCCGGACCTGAATGAGATCGAAAAGATCGGCATCGCGCTGGAGGAGCGGCTCAAGGGCGTGCCGGGGACGCGGAGCGTCTACGCCGAACGGGTGACGACCGGCTACTTCCTGGACATCGTGGTCCGGCGCGACCGGGCGGCCCGCTACGGACTGAACGTCGACGACGTCCAGGAGCTGGTCACCTCGGCGATCGGCGGCGAGAATGTCACGACCACGGTGGAGGGGCGGGGCCGCTATCCCGTGAACGTCCGCTACCCGCGCGAGCTCAGGAACGACCCGGAATCGATCAAGCGGATCCTGGTGCCGGTCATGATGCCGGGGTCGCAGCCGGCGCCCGCTCCGGCATCCGCCGGGATGTCGGCGGCCCGGAACATCCTCCAGGTTCCCCTGGGCGAGCTGGCCGACGTGCGGATCGTCAAGGGGCCGACCTCGATCAAGAGCGAGGAGGGGTTGCTCGCCGCCTACGTCTACGTGGACTTCTCGGGCAGGGACTTCGGCGGGTACGTGACCGAAGCCAAGGCAAAGGTGGCGGATCTCAAGATCCCCGAAGGGTACCGGCTCGAATGGAGCGGCGAGTACGAGAACCTCGTCCGGACCCACGAGCGGCTGAAGCTCGTCATCCCGCTCACGCTTTTCATCATCGTGATCCTGCTCTACTTCAACACGAAGTCGGCCATCAAGACCACGATCGTGCTCCTGGCCGTCCCCTTTTCGCTCGTCGGCTCCTTCTGGTTCCTCTACCTGCTCAACTACAACATGAGCATCGCCGTCTGGGTGGGGATCATCGCGCTCGCCGGCCTCGACGCGGAGACGGGGGTGGTCATGCTCCTCTACCTCGACCTGGCCCACGACGAGTGGGTGAAGAAGGGGCGGATGAAGACGGTGGCGGATCTCGAGGAGAGCATCATGCACGGCGCCGTAAAACGGATCCGGCCGAAGATCATGACGGTCTCCGTGATCCTGGCCGGGCTGATCCCGATCATGTTCAGCCACGGGGCGGGCGCGGACATCATGAAGCGGATCGCGGCCCCGATGGTGGGTGGCGTCATCACCTCAACGATCCTGGAGCTCGTCATCTACCCGGCGATCTACCGGATCTGGAAGGGGCGGGGGCTGACCCGCCATCCCGCCGGCGAAGGGGAGCTGCCAAGGGAGAAGCTGGCTTGAGGGGGCCTGGGGGATATCAGGAACGACTAGCCTCCCTCTGTCAGCCTTGTAACGGCTTCGTAGAAAGTCGCTGATTCAATTTCTGGTGCTGATTTGGCTTCGTCATAAGTGAAGATAAGGCCACCTTTGTCAAAGGTTATCGCACCTGGGAGAATGACTGTCATCCCTCCACTAGTGGCAGTGTTTTCTTCTTCTTGAGGGTCTGACAATTCAGCTCACAGATCAGGGGCACGGTGCCTGCAATTTCCCGCGCCTCTCTTTCGATTTTCTTCTGCTCGACCTTTCCGCAGACTATGCCCCGGAGGAGGATGCCATTTCCCTTGATCTCCATATCCAGCGTTGAGGCGTAGAAACCTTGATTTGCAGCAACCTTTGCCTTGACCCTCGCGGCAAGAGCCTTCAACCGCAGGAGGTCCCGAGATTCCGCTGTCTTCAAGGTGTCCTTGGATATCAGGAGATTCCTCACAATCTCAATGATTTCTTCATGCCTCTGAGTGCGAATATCGAATGCCATTTCGTAAGCCTCCGGGTCATCCCAACCTTTGCCGAAGAGTTGATAAATAGTGCAGTCGATCTCCCGATCAGCCTGCTTCACAAGGAGCCTGGCCGTTTCGTGGCTCACCCCTTCCTTTTCCATGAGCCGCTCAATCCGGTATTCCGCGGGGGCCATAATACGGATCCCGAGCGCATGTGGGATACCCTTTAGGAGATAATTGCCGGCTCGGGAGAGAATGATCACATTATCTTTCGCCGCGTGATCGAAAATGACGCTCTGAACCAAGCCCATGAAGGAGATGAATTCATTCCCACCCCAGCATTCCATCGAAGCCTCACCGTCTTTCGCGCCATACAGCTTCATCTGCTGCCCAATCCGTTTTGCCTCGTGGAGCAAACCTCCCCGTCCCCCCAGCCTGATAAATTTGTAGCCGAGAATTTTTTGTAACTCGTGACCAATTTCCAGTGCTCCGGTTCTGTATTTGCTTGAGATGGACAGGATTGCCATAACTCCTCCAAACGTTGATAAGCGATACAAAAGGGGTTCTATCGTCACGGTGCGTGGAATCCGGGTTCTATTTGCTGCCTCAAGCCCGCTCCAAGCCGATGAAGGCTCTCCTTCATGCCTAGGCTCAACCAAGCCGGTGAGGCTTCACGGACT
>JAJFTY010000086.1 GCA_021372695.1 Deltaproteobacteria bacterium | reverse complement strand
CCGGAGAAAGTCCCTCGCCTTCGCCAACGTGTCCGCGGCGGTCATGCAGAAATACCCGGACCTCTCCGTGGCGGCCGACTACCCGATCACGGCCCCGGGGAGAAACGCCGAGGTCTCGCAACGGACGGACGAGATCGAATCGAGGATCCGGAGCGCCCGGGAAGAATTCGCGCTCATCTATTTTTCCTCTGCGGGCTGCCCGTACTGTGCCGAGGAGGGTTCGATCCTCAGCCGTTTCGTCGAGAAGTACGGGTGGGAGATCCGGGAAATCGACATAGAAAGGGAGGCGGCGGTATCGTCCGTCTTTGGGATCGAGACGACTCCGACCCTTCTTCTCATTTATCGTGGGAGCGCCGACCATATCACCGTTTCGGCCGGAGTAGCATCCCTGGCCGAGATCGAGGAAAAACTCTACCGCGGAATCCGGCTATTGAAAAACGAGATCACCCCGGAGGAATACTCTCTCTATGAGTTCCAGCGGGGCGGCGCCTTCGACGTGAAGGCTCCCTTGAGGCGGGACAAGAGATAAAAGGCGAAGGAATGAATATGAACAAAAGATATTTTTTCAAGACTATCGTGGTGTTTCTAACCGTCGCTCTCCTCCTGTCGCCTCTTGGCCTGGACGGGCTGATGGCCGGTTGGGTGGACGACTGGCTTCAGCAGAAGACGGAAACGTCCCCCGGATATTTCGAGGGACAGAAAAGGGGTTACTTCACCGGCGGGAGCTTTTCGGCGAGGTGGCAGCAGGGAAACGACTACCTCTTCACCGCCATGCCTCCCAAGGTGAAAGCGGGTTGCGGCGGGATCGACGTCTTCCTGGGCGGGTTCTCCTATCTCAATTTCGAATACCTGGTGACCAAGCTCCAGCGGATCATGCAGGCCGCACCGGCGGCGGCCTTCGACATCGCCTTGAACGTTCTGTGCGAGCCCTGCTCGAAGACGATCAAGTCCCTGGAAGCGATCATCAACACCCTGAACAACCTGCAGCTCGATGAGTGCAAGGCGGGCCGGACGCTCGTGGCGACCATGGTGCCACCGTCCCTCGCAGACACGAAGGACAAGCAGGCAAAGCTTGCCGGGATCCAGGGGGACTTCCTCCAGTCATCGGGAGTGAACGACCTCTGGAAGAGCATCAATGACCAGACGAGCGCGAACGCGAATAAGCCGGTCACGAACATGAAACAGGCGCTCGCGGGCTGTCCCCAGGACATCCGAGACGTCTTCGGGACCAGCGGGTCGGTCATCAACAACATCGCCGCCAAGACCGGCTTCAACAACCAGGCCTACCTCGACATGCTGAGAGGGTTCGTCGGTGACGTGTACATCGTCGACGCCGGGGACGCTGGCTTCCAGGTGGGGCATACGCCCCCCTGCGATCAAAATCGGTATGCTTCCCTCGACAACCTCCTCGACGGAAGCGTCTACGCCCGGGCCGCGGGCGGCGCCTGTTCGCAGATCACCGACGGTTCCGCTGACCTCACGAATTACGTCCGGACGAAGATGAACCGGATCGCGGAAAAGATCAAGGCGAAGCAGGCCCTCTCGGACGAAGACAACGCCTTCGTCAACGCAAGCCCCCTTTCCATCGGGCTCGTTCTCAAGGCAGCCGTGGGAACTAACCAGGAATCATCGATCATCAGCACTCTCTCCGACGTGACAGCCAAGGCCTACGCCTTCCAACTCCTCTCGGACCTCTACACGAAGGCATGGAACATTATGGACAAGGCGAGGAGCCTCGCCCAGGCTCAGCCAGGGGCCGTGCAGGGCGCGCAGGAACACCAGTGCAAGATCGAGATGCTCTCCGGCGCGATCGACGGCACGGTGGAGATGCAGGCCAGGATCGTGGAAATGGTGAGCGGAGTGAGAAAATCCTACGCCGCATCCGTCCAAGAGGTGATGGGGGTCTACAACCTGGTGGACAAGATGGAAAAATTCGACAGGCTGGCCCTGAGCATGCTGCGTTCGAAGTTCGGAACGGCCGTCGCGGCCAGGTCATTGTCACGCTGAACGCCTGGAAAGCAATTTAATGGGAATTTTGGGAAAGACAATTCTTATATGTAGTTTCACGATTGCCATGTTATCGGCCGCGCCGGAGGCCAACGCCGTGGACATGGAGTACTATAC
>JAJFTY010000074.1 GCA_021372695.1 Deltaproteobacteria bacterium | reverse complement strand
GATCAGCGATGCCACCTGGGATTCCGTCGGGGTAAGGTTGTGACGCTGCATTGTTTTCACCAGAGGCGACAGGATCTCGTCCAGATGGGTTTCCATGATCGCCAGATAGGACCTCTGCCGCTCGTCGAGGCGGGTACTCTTTAGCTTCTCCGCATAGGGGAGGATCAGGTTCTTCATGTTCGCTACGAACCGCCCCTCCAGCTCCTTCCGGTCCTCCTCCCGCTGGCGCAGCAGCACCCTTGTCGCCGCATTGAGTTCCTCGAGGATGTAGGTCTTCTCTTCCAGCTCCCGGGTTCTTTCCTTGACCAGGTCCTCGAGCCGCTCGCGGTAGACGGCCACTTCGTCCTCCGCTTTCTTCTGTTCCGTGATGTCCAGCCCGATCCCCGCGACGTAGGGCTTTCCGGAGGCGCGAAAGGGAAATTTGCAGTTCAGCCAACACGACCGGCTGCCCTCGAGGCTGACGCTCTCTTCCGTGAAGGTAACGGGGCGGCCGGTTTCCAGCACGACCCGATCATTGGCCCTGTACATCGCGGCCACCTCGGGCGGCCAGATCTCCTCGTCGGTCTTGCCGATCCAGTCCCTGGACCCTGCCCCGTAGCGCTCCTCGCAGGTCCTGCTCAGGTAGATGTACCGGCCCTGCGCGTCCTTGATCCAGGCGATCGTGGGGCTGTTGTCCATGAAGAGCCGAAAGCGCGATTCGCTCTCCTGCAGGGCGTTTTCCGCTTTTTTCCGCTGGGTGATGTCCTGGCTGACCCCTTCGTGATAAAGAACGTTTCCTTGCCCGTCTCCGACAACCTTCGCATTGATCGATACCCAGACGGGAGTTCCGTCCTTGTGGCGGAACTCGACCTCGAAGTTTTCAATGCTTCCGTTTTCCGTTAAAAGGCGAACGACCTCATTTCTCCTGGACGGATCCACATAGATCTGCGTCGAAATGTCCGTTACCGTGTCCATGAGTTCTTCCGGCGAGTCGTAACCGAGAATCCTGGCGGCGTGATCGTTGGCGCGAATGAATCGGCCCTCCGGAGAGACCTGGTAGAGCCCGATGGGGACATGTTCGAAGATGTCCCTGTATTTTCTCACCGACAGTCTCAGTTCCTCTTCCAGCCGCATGCGCTCTGCGATGTCCCGGAAGATCACGATCGTCATGGCCCGGCCGTCGGGCCCGCCGAAGACGTTCGAACTCACGTCCACGGGGAAGGTCGACCCGTCCTTGCGCCGGTAAGTCAGCGTTCCCCTCCATCGTCCCGCAGTCTCTCTGGCTTCGAGGGCCGCCGTCAACGCCTCGTCCGCCACGACCATCCCGGCCCGCCCCCCGCCGCGGATCTCCTCCTCCGACATGCCCAGGAGCGTCTGGGCGGCTCGGTTGGCGGCGACGATCTCGCCCGTGGGCTTGGTGAGCATGATGGCATCCAGGCTGTTGTCGAAGATGGACCGGAACTGCTCCTCGCTTTCGCGCAGCCTTTTCTCCACCTGGCGGCATTGCAATTGGGCCTGCTCGAGTTCTGCAACCCGCTCCCGCAGGGAGTCGAGTTCCTTCAGAAGCTCCTGCCCGGTCTTGGACGGATCGGTCATGGGAATCCTCGGTGCCTGGAATCGCTCGTAGGCTTTCTTTCACCACGGTTTTTCGGTCCGTGCAACGAAAATGTTGCGCGCGGGGCCGCCCGACGTTCGCAAAGGGCGTTGCAATTGACCCGGCGTTGTGGAAAAATCACGGCCGTCGGAAAATCGAACGGGAGGAAGTCGCCGCATGAAGAAATCCGGAAAGGTCCTCGTCCTTCTGGGAAGCCCCCGCCGGAAGGGAAACAGCGCCGTCCTGGCGGAGCAGATCGCCGCCGGCGCAAAGGCCGCCGGGGCGGTCGTGGAGACCCTCTACCTCCACGGGCTTTCCATCGCCCCCTGCAAGGCCTGCTTTGCCTGCCAGAGGCCGAAGAGCAAAGGATGCTCCATCGACGACGACATGCAGCCCGTCTACCGCAAGATGCTCGAGGCCGACGCCTGGGTGCTCGCCAGC
>JAJFTY010000068.1 GCA_021372695.1 Deltaproteobacteria bacterium | reverse complement strand
AGAAGCGCTGCAAGACGGCGGAGGAGATGACCGGGACGGACAAAGAAGGGATACGCCTTCTCGATTTCGGAAGATCATAACATCAGAATAATCACTCAGGGAGTTTAAACAGCTTATGGAAACGATTCATTTCAAGACGGTGGACCCGGTGAGCCAGGAACTGCTCCGCGATGCGTCCCGCAAGGGGATCTTCCTCAACTGGGAACGGTATGAAAAGCAGCAACCCCAGGACGGTTTTCTCCGCCTCGGCCTCTGCTGCCCCTACGGCTGCATGCAGGGCCCCTGCCGGATCGACCCTTACGGGCGCGGCGCCCAATACGGAATCTGCGGACTGGACCGCGACGGCATGGTTGCGGCATTCCTGCTGCGCCTGGCCGTCCAGGGCGCCCTCGAAACCGCGGCCGAATATCCCGGCGACTGCGACGAAAAGGTCGACTTTCCCGCCCCGCTGGCCTCCAGGACCGCTGCGGTTCTGAAGCAGACCGGCGGCGACGCCCTCACCCGCTCGGAGATCCTCGAAGGCGCCCTGATGCTCTCCCGGCCCTCGGCGTCGCCGGAGGCCCTTGTCCGCAAGGCCATGCGCCTCGGGCTTCTGAGCGCTGCCCTGCGGACCCGGAAGGAGACCGACTCCGCGACTCGCGGCGTCTCCGTCGGATACGGTCTCCTGGCCGGAGACGCGGTCCGGATCGGCGTGGCCGGACGGATCCCCCGGGCAACCGCCGAAGCGCTGCTCAAGGAAGCGGCCGGCTCCGGCACCCCCGAAGTCCGGCTGGTCTCCCTGGGGGAGTGGATCCCCGCGGGGGAGGATTTCCTCCCGATCGCCTGCACCACCGGCGAAGCGGAGACCGTCCTCAGTTCGGGGAAACTGAACCTGATCCTGGCCGGGGAGGAGAGCGATCCCGGCACCCTTGCCGTCAGCGCCAAGTTGAACATCCCCGTGGTTGCCTGCGGAAAGAACGGCGTGGCCGAAATCCTGAAGCGCGCCCGGGGTGCCTATGACCACCGGATCCGGAACGGGTTCGAACCCGACGCCGCCTGGGTCGGCAAAGGCCGGGTGAACCTCGACGCGAAGGCCGTGGAGGCGTCGCTCAAGGGAAGTTCCCGGATCGCGCTCCTCGGCGGCGCCGACACCCTTTTCCAGTCCCTGGGGCACCTTCCCGTGGAGCTGGCCAAGGGGCTCCGCGGCGCAGAGCACGACGTCATCTCCTGGGGCGATGCGGCCCTCTGGATGATGAAGCAGGATCTCGAGGTCGGGATTCTCGATTCGCAGAACGGCCCCATGACTGCCGTTCAGGCCCTGGCGGCGACCGGAAGGCTTCCCGCCCTGAAGGGGGTCTGCTTCACCGGACTGCGGAATGTGCGGGCGTTCAGCCTGGCCCTGGGAATGGCTGCACTCGGTCTTAAGGTTATGATCGCCACGCCGCTGCCCCTCTGGGGAAGTGAAAAGGTCCGCGCGGTACTCAGAGAAAATCTGGCCGCCGTGGGAGGCGTCCTGACCCATCTGGACCACCCGGCCAAGGCCGACGAGATCCTGGATTGGTTCGTCCGGGCGTAAAGGGAGGCAGTTCACATGACATGCTTAATCGTTGGCGGCGGCGTAGCCGGTTTCCAGGCCGCCATGACCTGCCGGGCCGCATGGCCCGACCGGGCCGTGACGCTGATCGACGCCGAGGCGGAAGTGGGTTATTACCGCACGCTCCTGCCCCAGTTCATGGTCGGGGCGCTCCCGGAGGAGAAGCTCTTCCTCCCGCGCGCGACGGATGATCCTCTCTTCACGGTGCGGACCGGCGTCCGCGCGAAGTCCCTGGACCGCGCAGCGAGGCGTCTCGTCCTCGAAACGGGAGAGGCGCTCTCCTACGACCGCCTGATCCTCGCCCATGGCGGGGAGCCTTTTCTGCCGGGTATTCTGGCAGGCCCGCCTGGCCGGGGGATCTTTCCCATCCGCGACCTGACCACGGCCCGGGCCGCGAAGACGTGGCTTGCCGATCACCGGAAGGTCGTCGTCTTCGGCGGCTCGCTCGTGGGCGTCAAGACGGCGGTTCATCTGCGGCAGGCCGGCTTCGAGGTTTCCCTCGTCGTCCGGCGGGGCCACATCCTGCTGCGCGCGCTCTCCGAGGCGTCGGCAGAAGTGGTCGAAACCCATCTGAAAAATCTCGGAATCGAGCTCTGCGTCAATGCACCGCTGGAGGATCTCCGGATTCGCAAGGGCGAGATCGACGCGCTCAAAGCCGAGGGAAGATGGCTTCCCTGCGGCACCGCGCTCGTGGCAGCCGGGGTCGCCCCCGACACCGCATTTTTGGAGGGAACGGGGCTTCTGACGGACGGGGAGCTTGTCGTCTCCCCTTGCCTCCAGACGGCCGATCCGCGGATCTTCGCGGCGGGGGACGTCGCCGTGATCGCGTCCCGCGGAGACAAGATCAGTCCGAACACCTGGCCGCAGGCCGTCTCCCAGGGGAGGCTGGCTGCGGAAAATCTCTACCGGAACGCCCCGGTGCCGCTCCGGGATCTCACGCGGATCAACGCGATGGAGCTTCACGGCCTGGCCATGGTCGTTCTCGGCCCCCCGGTTTCCGGGGCGGAGGTGATCTCCCACGCGCGGCCCGAAGCCAGCATCCGGCGGGAACTTTTCCTCGTCGACGGAAGGCCGGTGGGAGGCGCGCTGATCGGCGACATTTCGGCTGCCGGTACGCTCCATGCGCTCATCACCGCCGGACGGCCGCTCTCCGCCCGCGAGGCCGGACTGCTCCGGCCGCGGACGGGAAACGTGATCCGGTTTCCGCAACAACCCGGCCGCAAAGAGGCCCGGATTTTGTCGAAGAAGAGGTCAATGCTATGATGATTCATGAAGAAATCTGTGTGGGGTGCGGCCGCTGCCAACCCTACTGTCCCACCGCCGCAATCCGCTACGACGGGCTCAAGAGCACGATCGACCAGGATGTCTGCTATGAGTGCAGCACCTGCCTGCGGGCCGCCCACTGCCCGGTCGATGCGATCGCGGAATCCCCCAATGTTTACGACTACCCGCGCGCGCTGCGCCGCTATTTCAGCGATCCGAGCGCAACCCACGCCGCCACCGGAATCCAGGGCCGCGGAACCGAGGAGTCGAAGACCAACGACGTGACGCATCGCGTCAAGGAGGGCGAGGTCGGCGTCGCGATCGAAATCGGCCGGCCCACGCTCGGGATGTCGATCGCCGACATTCAGAAGATCACCCGCGCGATAGCCCGGGCCGGGGTCCACAAGATCGAACCGCACAACCCGATCCACTCCATGATCGCAAACGAGACGACCGGAGACCTCAAGCCCGAGATGCTCGGAGAGCGGGTGCTCTCGGCCATTATCGAAATCAACGTGAAGCGCCACGAGCTCCGCGGCATCCTGCGGACCCTGAAGGAGGTCGCCAAGGAGGTGGACAG
>JAJFTY010000029.1 GCA_021372695.1 Deltaproteobacteria bacterium | reverse complement strand
TGCCGTTGCCGCCTCCATGATCTCCCGCGGGAACGGGGCGGTCCGGACGATCACCCCCTCCACGCCTGCGATCTCCCGGATGACCGTCGCCACCGACGGATCGCTCGCCGTCCGGACCTCGAACCGGTCGTCGAACACCTGGACCCCCCGCGCGTGAATCGGCTGGACGATCAGGATCTTCTTCTTCATCGCTTTACCTCGGACGATTTCTTGAAAAGGTTGATCTTCCCCTCCCCCGGCGGACAAGATTTCCGGTGCAATCCTCCCGGAGAAGGGCTGGCCTCTATTTCAGCATGCCGGTATCGACCAGCACCTTGCGGAGCTTCTCCCGGTTTTCCGGCGTCATGGGGCCCACGGGCAGAACCGCCGGACCTGCGTCGATCCCGATCAACTGGAGCGCCTCCTTGACGACGACCGGGAAGGTACCCAGGCCGAAGGCGATCCTGAGCGGCGCGAGCCGGAACTGGGCGTCGAGCGCCCGTTTGTGGTCGCCTACGATGAAAGCCTCGTAGATCTCGACCGGGACCCGCGGATCGACGTTCGCCGTGGCGCAGATCGACCCCTTGGCTCCGTAGCAGAGCGCGGCGTAGATCAGGGTGTCGCGCCCCATCAGGACGTGGAAATTCATCCCCAGGGTGAGGCGGATCAACTCGCCGGTGTTCGACATGTCGCCGCTCGAGTCCTTGATCCCGATAATGTTGTCGACGGCAGCCAGTTCCAGGACCGTGGAGACCGGCATCGGAACGCCGGTGCGGTCGGGGTTCGAGTAAAGGAGGATCGGCAGATTCGGACAGGCCTTGGCGATCGCCGTGTAGTGAGCGATCAGCTCCTTCTGGCTCGGGACGAGGAAATAGGGGGTGATGACGGAGACGCAGTCCACGCCGAGGCCCTGCGCCATCTTCGTGGTTTCGATCGCCTCGCGGGTGGTGACGGCCCCGGTGCCGGCATAGACCGGGATGCGGCCCCGGGTTTCGTCGACGACGATCCGGATCGCCTCTTTCTTCTGTTCGAAGGTCAGGGAGAAGAATTCCCCCTGGCTTCCCACGGGGAAGAGGCCGTGGACGCCGCCGTCGATCAGATGGTTGGTCAGTTTCCGCAGCGCGCTTTCGTTGACGCGCCCCGCCGCATCGATGGGGGTGACCATCGCGGGGATAATGCCTTTGGGTATGAATGGCTTCATCTGTCCTCCTTGGTGGAATCGCGGGTTCCTCGTGACGGCACGCCGTCATGGGGGTTTCATGTCGTTGATCTACGGGCCAGCCAATGGATACCGCCGCCCACCGAGCCGCTTCGCTTATGTAGCTAACCCATGGGAAATTCTTTTGTCAAGAAGAATGTATACCGCATGTATTTTTTAAAAAAATAATTTGACAATAATAAAACATCTGGTATACAAATTTCTCACCATGGATAAGCAAGCCGTTTACGAGGACATCAAACAGCAGATCGTCGAGGAGAAGCTTTCCCCCGGGCACTGGTTCATCGAACGGGAGCTTTGCGCCGCTTACGGTCTGAGCCGCACCCCCATCAGAGAGATCCTCTGGAAACTCACATCTGACGGTTTTCTGGAGCAGGAGCCGAACCGGGGATTTGTCGTGCGAAAACTGGGCCTCGAACAGATATTCGAGGTGTTTCAGGCACGGGAGGCGATTGAAGGGATGGCGGCACGGCTGGCATGCAGCAAGGGCGACGACTCCTTCCGGGCCATACTCCGGGAAATGATGGAAAAGCTGAACCAGTTGGACGCCGAAACGGATCCGGCCCAGGGGAGTTCGCTCGGTCGCCGGCTTCACGGCGCCATCGTGGAGGCCGCACAAAACCGGATCATGGTTGACATCTACGAGAATCTCAAGAATCTCAGTATCCTTACAAGCAACATCACCAGAAAATCTCCGCACATAGAGAAGATCTCCAAGGAAGCGCATCTGATGCTCATCAACGCTCTTCTGGACCAGGATGAAGAGAAGAGCGAAAGAATCATGCGAGAGCATTTGAGGGACACATGCAGGCATATTGTGGAGCAGTTCTATCCCAATATGCTCGGCGGCACTTCAAACAGCAAAAATTAGAAGACACCGGGAAAATATCAATATGCTTGATATTTTTGACCTTTCAGGACGGATAGCCCTGATTACCGGCGCACGACGGGGAATCGGTTTTGCCATCGCCGAAGGCCTGGCCTCATCCGGAGCCGTCAGCGTGATCGCAGATATCCAGGCGGAAACGGGCGATGAGGCGGCCCGGCTGATCCGTTCCAGGGGACTGGCCGCCCAATCGATTCCTGCCGATGTCACCCGGAGAGACTCCGTCGAGGCCCTGGTCTCTCAGACGCTCCGGAAGTTCGGCCAGATCGATATCCTCGTCAATTGCGCAGGGATCATCCTGAGAAAACCCATCGAAGAGGCAACGGATGAGGAGTGGAATGCGATGATGGATGTCAACCTGCGCGGGGTCTTCCTCTGTTCGCAGATCGCAGGCCGGGAGATGATCAAACGAAAGCAGGGAAAGATCATCAACATCTCCTCCAATATCTCGCAGGTGCTTCAGCCCGGCAGGGGGATCTACGCCGTCACCAAGGCGGGGGTCTCCCATCTCACCAAGGTGATGGCCCTGGAGTGGGCTCCCCACCACATCAATGTGAATGCCATTGCCCCGGCCCCGACCATGACCGATCTGAACCGGCGCTATTTTGAGGAGCATCCGGAAGATATGAAAGAGCGGCTCCAATCCATTCCTTTGGGCCGCATGGGAGATCCGAAGGATTATGTGGGGACGGCCATTCTGCTGGCGTCCCCGGCCTCCGACTTCATGACCGGCCAGACGATCTTTGTGGACGGGGGGTCGATTCTGATCTGACCCCCGGGATATATGGGCAGCTGGCTTCATCCGTCAGTGGCCAGGGAAAACGCAGCGAAACGTGGAACGGGAGAAAAGGAGAATTCGCAGCAGATTCGAAACCAGCAAAAGGAGGAAGACGATGAGAACGAAGCAGCGTGGAATCTGGAGGGGTCTATTGCTGTCCCTCGTCGCACTGGGCTTTGCACTCGGCGGGATGCCGCAGCCGGCCGCAGCCCAGGCACCCATCACCATCTCGATCATCGACAACGGCGGAGACCTCGCCTCGACCGGGGTGATCATCGAGAACTACAAGAAAGCCAATCCCAACAAAGTGAAAGAGATCAAGATCCAGCGCGGACCCGCCCCGGAGACGCCCGCAAAGATCAAGGCGCAGCAGGATTCCGGTCGGACGGACATCAATCTGGTCCTCACCGGGCAGGATGCCGGCTCCGTCCTCGCCGCCAACAAGCAGATGATCGAGCTGTTCCCCAAGTACAACGCGATGTTCCCCAAGGATGAGCTGAATGAGGCTGCGAAGGTCCTGCAGGACTCGGGCGGAGGTTCGCTCATGCCGGTCGTTGTGAACGCCGGTGGGCCGGTCTTCATCTACAACCCGAAAAAGGTGACCAAGCCCCCGAAGACCGTCGATGAGTTCCTGGCATGGGCCAAGGCGAACCCCAACCGATTCCTCTACGCCCGGCCGGCCAACAGCGGCCCTGGCCGGTCCATCATCTGCGGACTGCCGTACATCCTGGGAGACAAGAACCCGATGGATCCGGAGAAGGGATGGGACAAGACCTGGGCCTTCCTGAAGGAACTGGGGAAGTCCATGGAGTACTACCCCACAGGAACCCTGTTCACCCTCAGGGAATTCGCCCAGGAGCAGCGCTGGATGATCTCCGGCATCATGGAATGGGATATGAAGCCCCGCGCCGAGGGGGTCATCCCGCCGGAATCCAAGATCACCGTCCTGGACAACACCACCTTCGTCATCGATGGCCACTACTGGGGGATTCCCAAGGGTGTGCCCCAGAACGAGGTCGATGTCCTCCTGGACCTGATGAAGTTCATGCGCCGTCCCGACCAGCAGGTCCTGACCTGGAAGGCCTTCATCGGACCGTCCATCAAAGCGGCCACCTTCGACAAGGCGCCGCCGGCCATCCGAGACCTCGTCAAGGAACACTGGAGGCCCGAGTATGATCAGATCGGCCCGGGCAAGAAGTACAAGATGGCGCCGCAGCTCGACTTCAAGGAGCTGACCTACGCGATGGACCGCTGGGACCGGGAGATCGGCGCTCAGCAGATCAAGAAGCAGTAGCCGCTCAGAGATCGTATGGGACGCGATGCCGAATCGCGTCCCATACGGGATGAATCATGAGGGTCCCCATCGGGACCCTCACCCTGATGACTCAAAAGCCGAGACGGTGGGAGACCATGAAAGAACTGAAGTGCGAGACGATTGATTCATTGCGATTCCGGCTCACCAAACGATTTGGTGCGAAGACGGTGCTGAAGGATTTTGCGCTGGAGGTCCGAGGGAAACAGTTCATCACCTTCCTGGGACCCAGCGGCTGCGGCAAGTCCACGGCCTTGAACATCATTGCCGGGCTGATCCCCGCCACGGAGGGCGAGGTCTGGATCGACAAGAACCGCATTGACCATCTGCCGCCCGAGAAGCGGGAGTTCGGCATGGTTTTCCAGAACTATGCCCTATTCCCGCACATGACCGTCTTCGCCAACATCGCCTTCGGACTTCAACTCCAGCGCCGGCCGGCAGCTGAGATCACCGAGCGGGTGCACAACATGCTGGAGCTGGTCCAGCTTCTCGGCTACGAGGGACGCTACCCGGGGCAGCTTTCCGGAGGCCAGCAGCAGCGGATCGCCATCGCACGCGCCCTGGTCCTCTGCCCGCGCCTTATGCTGCTGGACGAACCGCTGTCGAACCTGGATGCCAAGCTGCGGATCGAGATGCGGGCCGAGATCAAGCGGCTCCACACCAACCTGGGCCTGACCTCCATCTACGTGACCCATGACCAGGTGGAGGCCCTGTCGCTCTCCGACTGGGTCGTGATCATGCGGGAAGGCCTGCTCATCCAGGCGGGAACCCCGCAGGAGATCCATGACCAGCCCGTAAACCTCTTCGTGGCGGACTTCATGGGGTTCCGCAACTTCTTCTCGACCCGGATCACGGCCCTCGGGCCGGACGGGGAGCTGCAAGCCGAGAATCAGGGCATAAAGATCAAGGGGAAAACCCGGCATACCTTCGCCCCGGGCGCTTCTGCGGTGGCAGCGATCCGTCCGAACGACGTCGTGATCGGCGGGGATGCCGCGGCTCCGAATGCATTCCGCGCCAAGGTGGACATCGTCGAATACCTGGGGCGCGAGGACGAGGTGATCGTGACGTTGGAGTGCGGGGGAGGACGCCTCTGGGTGCAGACGGCCGTGCGGATGACCCCGGGGGAGAACGTGACCGTGGTGCTGCCGCCGGAACGGGTCATCTTCCTCCCGCCGGAGGAAGACGGAGGTCAAGAATGATGCGCACAAAGACCGGCGAACCGAGCGAACTGGACATGCTTGCGATCTGCTGCCTGCTGCCGTCGTTCCTCTACGTGCTCGTGATGTTCGTCTACCCGTTTCTCTACGGCATCTACCTGAGCGTCCACCCGATGAAGATGGACGGCTTCAGTCTGGCCAATTACATCGCCTTCTTTACCGACCAGTACCAGTACAAGACCGTGGGAATCACCTTCCGCCTCGCCGTGCCCAACACCATCGTCGTGGTGGCTATCAGCCTGCTGTTCGCCTACAACATGCGTCGGGGAATCTGGCTGGAGCGGACCATCACCACGATCCTGGTCCTGCCCATTTCGCTGGGCGTGATCCTGCTGAGCCAGGGGATCCTGGGCTTCTACGGAGGGAAGGGATGGTTCAATCAGTTTTTGATGTGGATTGGACTGCTGCAGGAGCCTCTGATCCTGACCCACAACTTCACCGGGGTAATGCTCTCCCTCTTCATGCAGCAGTTCCCCTTCTGCTTCCTGATGCTCCTGGGCTACATCTCGGGCATAGACCCCAGCATCGAAAACTCGGCGCGTACGCTCGGGGCGAACCCCTGGGTGGTCTTCAAGCGGGTCATGCTGCCCCTGATCGCCCCCGGACTGGCCATCGCCTTCGCGCTGGTCTTCGTGATGAGCTTCGCCACCTTCCCATCGGCCATCATGCTGGGACAGCCGTCGGGTACCACCCGAACCATTGCGATCGCTGCCTATGCGCAAGCCTTCGAGATGTTCGACATGTCCTATGCCTCCGCAATCGCGGTGATCATGGGGCTGTTTCAGCTGGCGGGACTCCTCCTGATCCTCGTTCTGCGCAAGCGGATGGTCACGGCGGCGACCATGGGGGTCGGGAAGCGCTGACGAGGGCAAAAGATGCCCGGCCGTCCATGGACACTTTAAGGATCTTTACAGCCATTCTTCAGGGAGGAAAATAGATGCGCGGCCGAATGTGGGGACTCGCGATTTATGTGTTCGTTCTGGGGTTCATCCTGAACCTGCTCGGGATCGTGAGCCATGTCACGGTGAGTGCGTTCGCCAAACGGTGGTTCGGCACGCCCTTCCCCAAGTCTCTGACCACCGAGTGGTTCACCTATGCCTGGACCGAGTTCGGTCTCGCCCAGGTTCTGGGGGTGACGATCTTCGTCTCCCTCACCGTGGTCCTCATCTCTCTGCTCATCGGGTTTCCGGCCGCTTACATCCTGGCACGCCGCAACTTCAAGTGGAAACCGGTGCTGCTGCTGCTCTACTTCCTTCCGCTCCTCATCCCGCAGATGACCTACGGCATCCCGCTTGCGACCACGATGTTCCGGTACGGGATCGGCGGAAGCGTGCTGGCCGTCATCCTGGCCGTGATGGTCCCGATGATCCCCCTGGCCATCTTCATCCTGATGCCCTTTTTCGAACAGATCAGCCTGAACCTCGAGTGGGGTGCGGCCATGATGGGGGCCAACCGCCTCCAGATCTTCCGCCGCGTCCTTCTGCCACTCACGCTGCCGGGACTCCTCACGGCGGGGATCCTCGTCCTGGTGAACACCGTCTCGAACTTCGAGCTGACCTTCCTGGTATCCGGTGCGGGCTCGCAGACGCTGGTCGTGGCCCTGTTCTACAACGTCTTTGCCGGCGGGGTGCGGCCCGTCTACTCCGTCGACGCGATGGCGTTGATGTACATGACCATGGTACTGATTCTCCTGATCATCGCGCTTCGCTTCGTACGCCCGACCCAGATGGTCTTCCGCCTCGATCAGCCGAAGCGGTAAAGAAAGGGTTGCTCGAAAAAGTCATTTGGAGGGAGCGATGGAACAGAACGTGCCAAAAAGAGCAAACCCGAAGCGGCTGGAGAGATTCATATCATCGGCCTTTCAGCGGGTCGGGATACCGGTCGGGGATGCCGATTTGACCGCCGGGATACTCGTGGACGCCGACCTGCGCGGTATCGATTCACACGGGGTAATGAACCTCTCCGGCACCTACATCCGGGGCATCCTGGAGGGAAGCATCAACCCAAAGCCCGAGATCAAAATGACCTGGGGCAGCCCGACGACGGTCTCTGCGGACGGCGGAGGAGGCCTCGGCTTTCTGGTGAGCCACAGAGCCATGGGCGAGTGCATCTCCATGGCGCGGGAGTATGGGACCGGATGGGCCACCGTCTGCAACAGCACCCACTCCGGCGCGGGGGCCTATTATGTGCTCATGGCCGCAAGGCAGGAGATGATCGGCATCCACTTCTCCACCGGCGGTTCGACGGTCGCGGCGCCGGGCGGCAAGGGACGCCTCATCGGCAACAATGTTCTGGCGTTCGCCGCACCCGGCAGGAAGCATGGGCCTTTCGTTCTGGACATGGCGCCGACCATGGCGATCGCCAACAAACTGCACATGCTCCAGTGGGCCGGGAAAAGCATGCCCGAGGGGTGGGCGATCGATAAAGACGGCCATCCGGTCACGGATCCAAATCGCTACTTTGCCGAAGAGGGGGCGATTCTTCCGCTCGGGGGCACCGCCATAAACGGCGTCCACAAGGGGTTCGGCCTGCTGCTCCTTTCCGACATCATGACGGGGCTCCTCTCCGGGGACGGGGGAAGTATGTTCCGCAGGAAGGGCGAGCACAGCCACGCCTTCTGCGCGCTACGCATTGACGCCTTCCCGACGGGCGGCGGGTTCATGGACCTGATGGACGAGCTGGTCGAAAAACTGCACGCCACCCCGACGGTGGAAGGGGTGGACCATATCCGATACCCCGGCGAACGGGGGAATCGCACCTATCGGGAGCGGAGCACCGCGGGAATTCCGCTTCGCCCGAACGTCGTCGAGGAGCTGCAGAAGCTGAGCGAGGATCTGAACCTCCCGATGGCCGACCTGTGGGAGAGGTAAAACGTCAAAGCGCTGGAAAGCTCCGATCGCAGCCAAGCTCCCGCGGTCGTGATTTTAGGGCGGTGGGAGCTTGGACAAGCAACCGGACATCGCGGTCAGCAGATCTGAGAAAAAACAACTGTTTTGAAAAAACGCCCCAGAGCCCCGCTGTAACATCCCTTACAGCGGAATGTTGTTGTGCTTCTTGGCCGGACGGGTCTGTGTCTTGTCCTTGAGCGCTTCCAGAAGCGAGACGACCCGCCGGCGCGTCTCCTCGGGCCGGATAATCTCCTCGATGATTCCCAGATTGGCGGCAAAGTAGGGGTTGTTGAACTGGGCCTCGTAGGACCGGACCAGTTCCTCCCGTTTTGCAGCCGGGTCGGACGCCGACGAGATCTCCTTGCGGTAGACGATGTTGCAGGCTCCTTCGGCCCCCATCACGGCGATCATGGCCGACGGCCAGGCCATGACGTAATCCGCCCCAAGCTGTTTGCTGCACATGCCGATGTAGGCCCCGCCGTAATCCTTTCTTGTCACGACCGTGATCTTTGGAACCGTCGCCTCGGAATAGGCGTGCAGCAGTTTGGCCCCGTGGCTGATGATCCCCGCCCACTCCTGGTGCGTTCCCGGCATGTACCCCGGAACATCGGCAAAGGTCAGCAGCGGGATGTTGAAAGCGTCGCAGAAACGGATGAACCGGGAGGCCTTGTCGGAGGCCTGGACGTCCAGCGCGCCAGCGCTGAACCTGGGATTGTTGGCAATCACTCCGACCGGCCGGCCCATGATCCGGATGAAGGCGACGATCATGTTCTTGGCCCAGAGTTCATGGGGCTCGAAAAACAGGCCGTCATCTGCGACGGCAGCGATCACCTTTTTCATGTCGTACCCGCGGTTGGCCTTATCCGGGATGATCGCGTCGAGCTCCGGGCAAAGCCGGTCCGGGCTGTCCGTACAGACCGCCACGGGAAGGGGGCTTTGGCAACTGTCCGGCAGGAAGGCCAGGAGCATCCGGATCCGGTCGAGACACTCCTTGTCGTTCTCGGTGGCGAAATGGCAGACGCCGCTCTTGGTCGCGTGGGCGACGGCGCCGCCCAGGTCATCGTGGCTGACCTCCTCGCCGATGACGGCTTTGATCACCTCGGGGCCCGTGATGTACATGTAGCTCGACTTCTTGACCATGAAGACCCAGTCGGTCAGGGCCGGGGAGTAGACAGCCCCGCCCGCCGTTGGCCCCATGATGGCCGTAATCTGGGGGATGTATCCTGAAGCGATCGTATTGCGGTAGAAGATGCCGCCGTACCCCTCCAGGGAGGGAACCCCCTCCTGGATCCGGGCGCCGCCCGAGTCGTTGAGCGCGACGAAAGGCTTCCGGGCGTCCAGCGCCATGTCCATCACCTTCCATATCTTCTTGGCATGCATCTCGCCGAGGCTCCCGCCGGAGCTCGTGAAGTCCTGGGCGGCCGCAAAGACGGTCCGGCCGTTGATCCGGCCGAAACCGGTGATGACGCCGTCGGCCGGGATCTCTTTTCCCTCCAGGCCGAACAGGGTCGAACGGTGCTTCACAAAAAGCTGCACCTCTTGAAAACTCCCCGGGTCAAAGAGGTGATCGATTCGTTCGCGGGCGGTGAGTTTTCCGAGGTCATGCTGTTTTTGAACCAGCTTCTGCCCGCCCATCTGGAGGAGAGATGCCTTTTTTTCATCAAAAATCCCGATATTTTCTTGGGTCAACCCTTTTTGATCGTCGTCCATTGCTGATCCTCCGTGCGTTGATTCCCGCGCTTTCACAGAGTGCGGCGGGTTATTGATTCAATGGCTTTGAACGTTAAACTCAGCGACGGGAAAACAACTTATTATGGGAACGGCGTCGATCGCGCCGGGATGATCTGGCCCGGCAATTGCGCGACCGCCGAGCTGCCGATCGGGATCCAGGAAGAACCAAGGCGGGTGGGCTGGGTCCATCCTCGCCGGAATTTTCAAAACAAACCCGGAAGGTCTACCCCGTGGATGAGACCTTCCGGGCAACCGCGGGCCGCAGGGCACGCGAGATCAAACACCTTTTTTCCCGTTTTGGCAAGGACTTCAGTTCCCCTTATGCGATGCCCAGCACGGTGAACAAAATCCAGCAGACGACGGCGCCAATAGGAGTCATGGCCAGGCCCCAGATGAGCATGTTTCTGAACAACTTTTTCTTGTCCTGGTCCTCCGCGGCGTTGGCGATGAAAATGGCCCCAAGGGTGGACAGGGGGCTCACATCGGTCACATGTCCGGAGAGGATAATACTGGAAAGCAGGGCCAAAAGATCGCTGCTCGGAGCCCCGATTTTGGCCAAAAGGTCCGGAGCCATCGGCACAAAGGCCGGCAAAATGACCCCGATGGTACTGGCGTATGCAGAGACCAGACCGGACCAGAAACCGGCGACCAAGGTCACGGTATAGGGCGTGGACTGTTTCGCCATCAGGTCCGCAAATAGAGCCATGCCGCCGATCTTGCTCATGAGACTGATCAGCACCGTCACCCCGGTCACCATCATGATTGCACCCCAGGGCATGGCCTTGAAAACCTTTTCTTCATCCGCCGCTTTGAAGAGAATCAGGACTGTTCCGAGGAGGAAGCCGAAAAAGCCGATGTCCACCTTGAAGAAAATCACCCCGATGACCAGAACGGCAATGGCCGCCAAGGTCAGATATTGCTGGCGGCTGAAAGGCTCTGTATCGGCTGCTTCCATAACGAAGGTGGCACCCGCCGCTCCCAGATCCCGCTTTCGCGTCCACAACTTCAACCCGCCGAAGAGAAAATAAGCGCAGATTCCGATAACGAAGAAGTAGACAAGGCTGTTCATCCAGAGGATAAAGCTCCAGTCAGGCAGGTTCATTTTCTGCGCCAGCCCCTTCACGATGACCCCGGCAACGGCGATGGGCGACATGTTGCCGGCCTGCGTGCCGTTGGCCACCATGACCGCCATCAGGAAACCCGGTATTTTCGCTCTCGAGGCCAACAGCATGCATGGCGCTGCCATCATGGCACAGATCGTAATGGCCCCAGGTCCCAGAGAGGACAAGGCAAAAGCTACGAGGAACAAGACGATCGGGAGCAGCGCGACATTGCCCCGGACGCCTTTCACGGCGAAACTCGTCAGCTTCGCCAGCGTGCCGTTGATGTTCGCAATGGCAAACAGATAGGTGATGCCCGCCAGCATGAGAAAAACGTTGACGGGATATCCCGCGATTAACTCTTTGATTTTGACGCCACCGATGTAGTAGCCAATCACCAGCGCAATGGCGATGCTCAGCGGTCCGACATTCACGTTTCGGACAATTCCGATGACCACCGCAGCGGCTAAAGCGATGAGAGATAGTTCAGGTAAACCCATGATTTCCCCTCCCTGGTTGAATCAAGAATCGTTGCCATCGATACCCCTACCCTGCAAGCCCGTCACGCCAACTCCGTATCCAGTGAATTCCAGAGCCTCCTTTCTTGGGAAAAGAATGTGCTGACGGCGAAACCGTAGTCGAACCGTATCGATCCGACCATCAGGAATGTTTGATATTTTCGCGAATTATTTTTGAAAAAGATGAGAAGGCTATTCGACGGATGTCAGTCCGTGCTGGATGGCGAATTTGACCAGGCTCGGAAGGTCGTTGATGCCGAGCTTCTGCATCAGGTGGCTGCGGTAGGTCTCGACGGTTTTTTGCGATAGAAAGAGGATATCGGCAACCCTTGCATTCGACTTTCCCTCCACGAGGAGTTGCAGGACTTCGCGCTCCCGCGAACTCAACCTCCCCAGGGGGCTGTCGGATTCGATCGCTTCACGCGCTTTGACATAGTCGGTCACGATCAGTTCCGATACCGTATCGCAGACATAGTATTTGCCGGCCTGAACCGTCCGGATGGCTTTGATGATGTCGGCGCCCGCCGATTCTTTCAGGATATACCCGCGCGCTCCTGCCTTGAAAGCCCTGAAGATATGCTCTGTCGTAGAGTACATGGATAATATGATGATGCTCGCCGAGGGGCACTCGCTGCGGATCTGCTGTGTCGCTTCGATGCCGTTCAGCCCATGCATGGCGATATCCATCAGCACCACATTCGGACACAGTTTGGCCACCTGACGCACCGTGTCCCGTCCGTTTCCCGCCTCACCCACAACACTGATGTCTGTCTTGGTTCCCAGCAACAAACGGATCCCCTCACGGAACATGACATGATCGTCCGCCAAAAAAACGGTAATGCTCATAACGGCACCTCCACGCTAATACAGGTTCCCTCGCCAGGTTTGGAGGTAATGCGTGCCATCCCCCCAACCAAAAGCGCCCGCTCCATCATCGTGCTTTGCCCCCATCCCCGGTGTTCGTCTTTTCTCGCGATATCAGCCTGATGGTAACCGATGCCGTCATCCGTCACGGTGACGAACAGGCGGCCGTCTCTTCTTTCGATATTGATGATCGCCTCCGATGCCTGCGCGTGCTTGATCACGTTGGTCAACGCCTCTTGGACAATCCTGAACATGGCATTCTCAATATGGGCGGGAAGGCGGAGGGGCAGTTCGCTGCCCTGAACCATGACCCGGATCCCCGCCCGAAAAGCGCACTGCTCCCCGTACAGCTTTATTGCGGCGACCAAACCGTAATCATCCAGCACCGGAGACCTCAGGTCGGCCATCAAGTTCCGGATGTCGGCTGTGGTCTGCTTGACGATGGCCAGCGAGTCCTGGAGACGGGATTGGATCAACTCCGCTGATCTCTCAGGGATCAACGTTTGGAGCATATTCAGGTTCAGACCGAGGATGGCGAGATTCTGCCCGATCAGGTCATGAAGCTCCCGGGAAACCTTTCTTCGTTCATTTTCCTCGAATTCCGACAATTTCAGCCTCAACTCCCGAAGCTGTTCGTTTTTTTGCCTGACCTCCTCCTCGACCCGCTTTCGTTCCGTGATATTCTCGGCCATGCCCTCATAGTGCAGGGTTGTCCCTTCCGAATCCTGAACGGCGCGCGCCTTGAGCGAAACCCAAATCTTTCCTCCATCCTTCCTGTATAATTGGACATCGAATGCCTCGATCACGCCTTTCTTCTCGAGGATGTTCATAAAGGTGATGCGGTCGTCCGAATGGACGTAGAGCTGATGCCTGATGTCATTGATGGCCGCGATCATTTCCCGGGGAGATTCGTAACCGTGCATGATGGAAAAAGCAGGGTTGACACTGATGAATCGTCCGTCGGGCGTGGTCTGGAAAATACCTTCCACGGCATCCTCGACAATGTGGCGGTATTTTTCCTCACTTTCCTCGATCGCTTTGGCAGCCCTTCTCCGCTCGGTCACGTCGTTCAAGACGGTGACCTCGCCGTCTTTAATAAAGGCTGTTCTGAATTCGATATCCTTTGTCCGGCCGTCTTTGCAGGTGATGGTGAATTCCGCATCCCAGCGTCTGTCCTGCACGGTCCTGCCGTCCTTCCAGGCCTGGACCACCTTCTGCCGGTAGTCTGGATCTGGGTAGGCCGCCTGGTACCACTGATCTATCGTAGAGATGTCCCGGAGCGTGTAACCGGTGATATTGGTAAATTCGGGGTTGACATACTGGAAGACGCCGCGATGATCGATCAGGACAACGCCGCCGGGGTCGTTTTTGAGAATCGTGGAGAGGATGCTCCGTTCCCTTTCCAACTCCGCATCGATCCGTTTGTGTTCGGCCAATTCCTGCTGCAGGCTCGACAATGTTTCCTGTAACTGTGTGGCCATCTTGGAAAAGCTGTCCGCCAGCGTGCCGATCTCGTCGTTCCTGGCGCGGATTCTGGACAGGCGCAAATGCGTTGTTTCGAAATCGAACGGACTGAATTTCCCCGAGGTGAGGCCGGTGACCGCCTGGGTCAGGATGTCGATCGGATGAAGGGCCTGCCGGACGGCCCACCAGGCAGAGACGATCAGGATCAGGACGGCGCCGGCAATGATCATCAGTGCCATCCGCTGAAAAAACCGTCCGGCGCTGAGCACTTCCGCCTCTTTTTGCTGCACGACGATTCCCCAGCCATTGGTGAGGGCATCGACATGAGCCAGCCAGATCTGTCCGTCTTCCTCCTTGAAGGTGATGGCCCCCCGTTTTCCGCGGCGAAGCGCCGCCACCGCGGGATCGGTGCTCAGATCACGCAATTTGCTGGAGAAAGTCGGGTCGGGGTGGGCGATCACCCTGTTTCTGTTGTCCACAAGATAGGCAAAACCTGTCTTGCCCAGGCGGGTAACCCGGACCTGTTTGCTCAGATTGTCCAGATCCATGGCAAACATCCCGACGCCGACGATCCGGCCGGTATCATTCCGAATCGGCATTGAAACGACCAGGCCCGGCTTGTCGATGGTTTTGCTGATCACGCTTTCAAACGTGACCGGGGTACCGATCTTGGCTCTCTGAAACCAGACGCGATCACTGTAATCCATCAACTGCATCTCATCGCTGCGGGCGACGTTCTTCCCACTTAGATCCGTTGTGCTGACCAAGTACATGTATGGGTAAGAAGCGGCCATCTTCTTGAGGAGTTGCTTCTGACGTCCGGCAATCATGCCGGTGATGTCCGGCTCGGAAACGAAATACTGGAAGGCTTTGCTTTGAGTATCCAACCACAGGGAAACAGACGTGGTGAGCAGCTGATGGGTATTCACCAACTGGGTATAGGAATCCTGTTCCACAATGTGCAGAGCACGGTTGCTGATGGAAATGGCCGCCGTGACAAGCAGGGGTACCGCAATGGCCAACACCAAAACGATCAGGCGGGCTTTTAACCCTGACCGAGCACAAAGTTCGAAAAGAAAATCATACCATGCTCTTGATTTCATGTATGTATTTCTTCTTATCCCCGTTTTGGAATGAACCGTGCCCGATGTGCAGCAGTCGCAGTGAAGCACGGCCGGCTTGCGTACCCGGCAACTCAGCGGATCATGAACTACATTGTTTTTGACCTTCCATGCAACATATTTTTCATTTTCCTTAACACCAGCCTGATGCGCGATAAATGAATAAAATGAAGATCTTTCAGAATATCAGCCGATACGGAATCCATCATCTCCATCTTTTTCAAGGATAATCCGAGAAAACATCAAACATTCCTGATGGACGGGTCGGTGCCGTTCAGATTAGTGCAACGTGAACGAACGATCATTCTCATCATCATAAGGAGGAACACCATGACACGAGCATTGGAGGGATTGAGAGTCGTTGACCTGAGTCACGTACTGGCGGCGCCGACAACAAGTATGTACCTGGCAGATCTGGGGGCGGAAGTGATTCATATTGAACCGCCACAGGGAGAGGATTCACGCCAGTACGGCCCCTATCCCGGGGGGCCGGATAAGAATCGAAGCGGCTACTTCATCAGTCTCAACCGCAACAAGAAGGGGATGGTTCTGGATCTGAAACAGGAGCAGGGAAAGGACATCCTGCGCCAACTGATCGGGGTCTCCGACATTCTCGTTGAAAATTACCGTCCAACGACGATGCGCAAGATGGGCTTTGGCTGGGATGCACTCCGGAAAATCAATCCCCGGCTCATCTACTGTTCCATCAGCGGTTTCGGCCAGGACACCTTGCCCGAATACGCCAAGCGCCCCTCCTATGACATGGTGGCCCAGGCGTACAGCGGCATCATGAGCATCACGGGTCCGGAGGAAGGCCCTCCCTGCCGGATCGGCTCCTCCATGGGAGATATCGTCTCCGGAACCCAGGCGGTGGTGGGCATTCTTGCGGCCCTGATCTACCGGGAGAAGACCGGGCAGGGGCAGCATCTGGACATGTCCATGATCGACGGCCTGTTTGCCACCCTCGAAAACGCCGTTGTCCGTTACACCCTCAACGGGGAGATTGCCGGACCCCTGGGCGGCATCCATCCCTCCATCACCCCCTTTCAGGGGTATCGGACGGCGGATTCATGGATTATCGCGGCTGCCGGAACGAACCAGCTCTTCGCAACATTTTGCAGCGTCATCGGTCTTTCGACCCTCAGCTCCGATCCGCGCTTCATCACCAATCCACTGAGAACCAAAAACAGGCGGGAACTGAATATCATCCTGGATCCGGTGATGGAAACGAAGACGACAGCGGAATGGGAAAAGATATTCGAAGCGGCCAGCATCCCCTATGCACCCATCAACAACCTCCAGCAGATCTGCGATGATCCCCATATCCGTTACCGGGGCATGCTGGCAGAGATCGACCAGCCGGCCGTGGGGAAGATGCGGATCGCCAATTCCCCGATTCACCTTTCAGAAACACCGGGGCAGGTGTATGCGCCGGCGCCTCTTCTGGGCCAGCATTCCGAGGAGGTCTTGCGGGAGTTTCTGGGGTATTCCCAAACGGAGATTGACAAACTCAAAAAGGCCGGAATCATTAACCGATCCGTTTAATTCAGCGGTGCTCACGGTCTTGCGGAAAGCCTGGCGGATGTTCACCGTCTCTTCGTGATTATCGTGGGACAAAATCGCAGGATATCCACAAATGGGTTACAGAGGCATGCTCTGTAACCATTGTTTCTATGGCTCCACCCCAAGCTTTTCCCGGGGAAGCCCCTCCTCAGGGAGCTTCGAGAGCACTCTTCCCGAAAAACCGTGACCTCGGCCAGTCTGGCTTTCCGTGCGGGGTCTCCATTCTATGTGTTTTATGCCCATACTTTCCTCATAATCATCAAATATTGCAGAAGAGGGGGACCTTTCTTAGATTTAAGCCGCAGGAACCTCGGAATCCGGGCAAAGACCGGGGAAAGGATGGACCGGCGGGAAGATTCACAGGGATCGTTCTCTACGCATGTACGGGAGGAGGTGTCAGCCATGTATCCTAAGGTTCTCGTTCCATTGGACGGTTCGGAACTGGCCGAGTGCGCCCTTGAGGAGGTGAAAAAGCTGGTGAAAGGGGGATTGGTCCGCGAAATCGTCCTCTTCTCGGTGATCGCCATCCCGCAGCTTGCCCTGGGGGAAGGGATCGACTACCAGCAGTTCCGAAAATCCCACTTTGATGGTTTTCAGGAGTATCTCGAAAAGATCCGTTCGCGGATCGCTTCAGCGGAAGTCATGGTCAATGCGGAGGTTCAGGAGGGAAACCCTGCACAGATGATCATCAACTATGTCAGGAAAAACGCGGTCGACTTGATCGTCATCGCCACCCACGGCTACAGCGGAATGAAGAAGCTGATGTTCGGCAGCGTCGCGCTGCAGGTGCTGCACGATGCGGACGTGCCCGTCCTGCTCATCCGCCCAACCCCCCCGAAGGAATAGGACGGGCTCATGAAGGCAGAGGAGAGGGTTCCCGATACTCTCCTCTGCCATAGAATTCCTTTCCCCCTCAGCGTCAGCCTTTCAACGGATTTCCTGCCGCAAACCGTTCGGCCTGAACGGTTCAGATAACGCTTGCATTTTTCCGCCGGGGAAGGCATCAAAGGCTTCCGACGAAAAATGAAGCGGGGTTCAGGGATGAAAGGGCCAGACGTAAACCGCGGCGACAGGGGCGACCAGATGGCGGCCCTGCGCCGGCAGGTGGAAGAGCTCGCGGCCGAGGTCGCCGTGCTCCGGAAGGACGAGGAGAAATATCGCCTGATCGCGGACCATTCCGGCGACTGTCTCTGGGTCATGGATCTGGCCACGTTGCGTTTCACCTATGTCAGTCCGGCCGTGACGCGAATTTACGGATCCACGGTGGAAGAAACCCTGGAGCAGAGCGTTTCAGATGTGCTTCCGCCCGAGTCGCTGGCGCTCGTCATGAAGATCCTGGAGGAGGAACTGGCTCTCGAAGCGACGGGGAAGGCCGATCCCAACCGGATGAGAACCATCGAGGTGGAGGAGTACCGGAAGGACCGCTCGCGCGTCTGGATCGAAAACGTCCTCTCGTTCATGCGGGACGAGGATCAACGTCCGGCGGCGATCGTAGGTGTGAGCAGGGACGTCACAAAACGCCGGCTTCTGGAGCAGGAACTGCGGAATCTCGCCATAACGGACCCACTCACGGGCGCATACAACCGCCGCCATTTTCTGGAAGAGTTGCAGCAGGAGATGGACCGCAGCGACCGCTATTCCCACCCCTTTGCCCTCATCATGTTCGATATCGACCACTTCAAGGAGGTCAATGACCGGTTCGGACACGAGGCCGGGGACCGCGTGCTTCGGGAATTGGCGGAGATGGTCCGCAAGCGGGTCCGCTCCACGGACCTCCTGGCCCGGTGGGGCGGCGAGGAGTTCATGATCCTGCTGCCCAATACGACCCTTCCCCCGGCTGCCACGCTGGCGCAGGACCTCCTGAAGCAGATGCAGGAAGGAGCGTTTTCGGAGATCGGACGGATCACAGCGAGCTTCGGTGTCGCAGTTCACCGGCCGGGGGAAGGGATCGACGCACTCCTTACCCGCGTGGACGATCTCATGTACCAAGCCAAGAGAAAGGGGCGATCCCGACTCGCGTGCGATCCCGATCCGCCCGCAGCGACCTGACCGGTTTTGGAGCAGCCGCTGTACCAGCCCCATCCTCGGCGTTTCAAATCACCTGGCTGATGTGCATCGCCTTGAATTTACCGCCGGAGGCCTTGGCCGCCTTGGAAAGCTGGATCAGGCAGCCCGGGCAGCCGGTCACCACGACCTTCGCACCCGTCTGCTCGATGCTCAGCCGCTTCTTCTCCAGGATCTGCGCGGCCGCTTCGGGATAATCGATGTGGAAGGAGCCGGCCCCGCCGCAGCAGACGTCCGCCCCCTTCATTTCAACGAATTTCCCCGCCGCCTTCAAGAGCTCCCGCGGCGGCTTTACGATCCCCTGGCCCCGCACCAGGTGGCAGGGATCGTGATAGGTGAAGAGGGCATCGGCCTTCTGCCGCGGCTGATAGCCCGCCCTGGCCAGATATTCCGTCAGATCCATTACCTTGGCGCTGAAGGCTTCGGCCCGCTCCTTCCATTCCGGATCGTCCGCAAAAAAGGCGCCCAGGTGCTTCAGGGTGGCGCCGCAGCTCGCGCAGTCGCTGACCACGATATCGGTATCCGCGAAAATGCCGATGTTCTTCCTGGCGAGCGCCAGAAACTCGCCGCGCAGGCCGTGGGCCAGATGGGGAAGGCCACAGCACACGTTCGGTTTCACCAGGAGGGAGGCGGTCGTGGTCGCAAGGAGCTTGCGGGTCTGGGCCGCGGCCTCCGGAAACATCATCTCCATCCCGCAGCCCTTGAAGACGGCCACCCGGCTCTTCCCCGTCACGGGGACGCCGGAGGGCGGGACCGGTCGCCCGAGGGCGGCGGGGCCGGCAAACGCGGTCAGGAAATGGTCCCGAGTGTACTCTTCCGGCGCCATGCCGTAGGGGAAAAGGCCCGCGAGCCCAGTCTTGCGGAGGATCGAGAGCGCCGCCGCGCCCGCCTTCACGACCCAGGGCCGCTTCAGGACATTTCCAACGAGCCGGTACTTCACGCTCGGTCCGCCGGTCAAATCCGTCAGGTGCTGGCGGATATCGACCATGGCCTCATCGGTGGGAACCTTGGCGGGGCAGGTATCGACACAGGCGCGGCAGAGCAGGCAGAAATTGACGACGTCGAGCGCCTCCCGCGAGGGTGCGATGCCGCCTGCGGCCAGGGCACGGGTCACCGCATTCTTCCCCCGTGCGCTCGTCGCCTCGATCCCCTTAACCCCGAAAAGGGGGCAGACGGGCAGGCAGGTGCCGCAGCGGTCGCAGCGGCCGACCCGGTTCCCCGCCTCCCGGAGCAGATCATGACCTTTCATTTTATCCATAGAACGCCTTCATTTCATTATAACTTCCACAACAAGTTTGTAGCGTTGCGACTACCGTACGGCTTCGCAAAAAGTTCGCAGACAAGGCGCGCGCGTCCCGAGGAATGAGGCGCACTTTTCCGTACGCCGCAAGCCTGCCCCGGCGAAATCCGGGGAGGGACAATGCCAGAACGCCGTATCCGGGCTTTTGGCGTAGCCGTTGTTGAAACCATCACCAGATCTTCCCCGGATTCAGTATCCCCTTGGGGTCGAGCGCTGCCTTGACCGCTTTGAGGGTCCGGATGCCGACATCGCCCAGGGCGCCTGCGATGTAGGGGCGCTTGGTGATGCCGATGCCGTGCTCGCCGGAAAGGGTCCCGCCGACGTCGAGGGCCGCGGCGAAGATGTCGTCGACCGCGCGATGGACCCGCTCCTCCTCGCCCGGTTTCGACAGGTCGCAGAGGATGGAGGGGTGGATGTTGCCGTCGCCCGCGTGGCCGTAGACCGCGATCGTGAACCCATGCTTCTCCGAGATCCCCCGGATGCGGCGCACCACCTCGGGGAACGCGTCGCGGGGAACCGAGATATCCTCGCCGATGCGGTTGGGGGCGAGCGCGGCCACGGCAGAGCTGAGCCCCCGCCGAACGGCCCAGATGTCGTCCGATTCCTGCTGGGTCCTGGCCAGGCGGAAGGTCATCGCACCGCACGCCTTCGCCTCTGCCTCGATGCGGCCGGCCTGGGCGGCCAGGGCCGTGTCGTCGTCCCCGTCGATCTCGATCACGATGCTGGCGCCCGCTTCCGGGGCGAGCTCCGACTTGCGGTGGCGGGCGACGACCTCCAGGCAGGTTCGGTCCATGATCTCCGCCGCCGCCGGCACGACCCCCGACTGGAGCATCGCATGGATCATCCGGCAGCCGTCATCCAGGGTCCGGAACACCACCTCCAGCGTGCCGCGTTTCTTCGGCATCGGGATCAGCCGGAAGAGTGCCCGGGTGATCACGCCGAGCGTCCCCTCCGAGCCCGTGAAGAGGCTCGTCAAGTCGTAGCCGGTCACGTTCTTGATCGCCTTTCCGCCCGTCTTCAGGATCGCGCCGTCGGCTAGGACCACCTCGAGGCCCATGACGTAGTTCTTCGTCACGCCGTATTTGACGGCCCGCATACCCCCGGCATTCTCCGCCACGTTGCCGCCGATGGTGGAGAACTTCCAGCTCGCCGGGTCGGGCGGAAAGAAGAGCCCCTTCGCGGCGCAGTGGTTGTAGAGGTCGATCGTGCGCACCCCGGATTCGGCCGTCACCATCATGTTGCTTTCGTCGAGTTCGACGATCCGCGTCATGCGGTCCAGACAGAGGGATATGCCACCCTTGAGCGGGATGCTGCCACCGGTGCGGCCGCTCGCGGCGCCCCGGGGGGTGACGGGGATTTCATGTTCGTTTGCGATGGCCATGACCCGGGACACCTCTTCCACAGTCACCGGCTGGACGACCAGGTCGGGCGTGTTCGCCGGGATGAGGGGAACGAAGGAGGAGTCGTAGGAGTAGCCGAAGCGGTTCAGCTCGGAATCCAGTACGTGCTCCGCACCCACGATGGCCGATATCTTCTTTTTAATCTCTTCCGTGATCATCGTTCAAAGCCTCCTGTCGGGCGTCACTCTACAGGATCTGGCAAAAAAATCCAACCCGGGAAAAGCTGGGGGTGGCAATTCATTTTGCGAAGAACGGAGTCACTGCCCAAAGCTGGCGCCCTCCTGCCGACGTCAGACGGCAGGGCTAGAGGGCCTCCCCTTTTCTTCGCTCCTGTAGGAAAATCAGGATCACGGGGCAGATGGCGATGATGACCGTGGCCAGAAGAAAGGGAACGACAAAGGTGGAGGTGAGATCCTTGAGCCAGCCGGCCAGGGCGACCCCGACCGCCTGTGCCAGGCCGTGGACCAGCGTGGCCACCCCGAAGAACCGGTCCATTCTCGCCACGGGGATGTGATCCCCGAACATCGCGGCAATCAGGGTGATCACGCCGTTGAACGTGAAGGCGAAGAAACCGCCAGAGAGGTAGAGGCCGGCCTTCTGCCTCCAGAGGATCGCCAGAAGGATCGAGCCGCTCAGCAGAAGCAGGGCCGCCATCGTGACCGCCTTGCGGCCGACGCGGTCGGAGGCCGAGCCCCAGAAGATGCAGCCGGCGATCGAAAAGAGGCCGAAGATGGACCAGATCACGCCGGACTCCGCCGTGGAGAATCCGACCTCCTCGACCGCATAGGCGACGATGAAGGTCCCGTACATGATGTACCCGAATCCCACGAGGATATAGACCGCCATGATCGCCCGGAGAGATGGATCTCTCCAGAGCAGGCTCAGTGCGGCATGCTCATTTTTGTGCTCCGCGGATTCACCGCGGCTGCTCTCCTTTTCCTTCAGAAAAAAGAGGCAGGCGAGGGCGACCAGAATCGTCACCGCGCCCAGGGCGATCCAGGTGTAGCGCCAGCCGACCAGACCGTACCGGATCAGGAGGAACGATGCCGCAAACCCGGAAAGCAGGATGCCGACCCCGCAGCCGCTGAAAACAATCCCGATCGCGCTGCCGCTTCGCCTCGTGGAGGACCAGCCAATCAGGAGCGGGATCATCGGGATGTAGGAGCCGGCCGCACCGGCCCCCACCCAGAAGGCCAGAGCCAGCAGGTGCCAGAAGGCAGCGGCGAAGCCGAGGAGCGTCATCGCAAGACCGCCCACCAGGACGCTGAGGTTGATCGTCGCGATCAGGCCCCAACGCTTCACCAGGGCGCTCGAGAGAAAGGCGAAAAGCAGGTAGCCGACCAGGATCGCCACCTGGAAGAATCCCATGTGGGTGTTGCTGAGCGCAAGATCGGTCTTCATGCCCGGCAGGAGGACCGTGTAGGCGAAACGGCCGAATCCCAAAGCACTAAGCTGGATCCAGAATCCCAGCATGAGGATGACGATGAAATAGCGCCCCTCTTCCCCCTTAGGATTCATCGCGGGTCTTCTCCGTCCGCCGGCTCCCTGCGTAGAGTTCGTACTCCAGAAGCCGGCACTCGATCTCCCCGTTGAAAAAGGGAATCCGGCGTTTCGTCCGGAGGCCGACCTGTTTGCCCAGCGCGGCGTTGCCGGTGAAGATGAAGCCGTGGTGGCCGCTGCACCGCTTCTTGAAGAAGTCCCCGATCTCCCGGTAGAGGCCGATCAGCTCCGAAACCTCGCCGGTCCGCTCGCCGTAAGGCGGGTTGAGGATGACCACGCCGCTCTTCTCCGGGAGCGACGTCTCGGCGAAAGGAGAGACGGAAAACTCGATCCGCCCCTCGACGCCGGCGGTTTTGGCGTTCTGCCTCGCCGCGGCCACGGCCCGCGGGTCGATGTCGGTCGCGATGATCCGGGCCGCCGTCTCTTTCTCCGCGTCGTGCGCCGCGGCCCGTATCGCCCGCCAGGCCGCCGGATCGAACCCCCGCAGATGGATGAAGCCGTAGTTGCTCCGCAAAAGGCCCGGCGCCTTCCCCTCGGCGAAAAGCGCCGCCTCGATCGCGAGCGTCCCGCTCCCGCACATCGGATTGACGAACCCCCTCCGCCCGTTCCAGCCCGTCGCCAGGATCACCGCCGCGGCCAGCGTCTCCTGCATCGGCGCCGCAAGTGGGATCTTCCGGTAGCCTCGCCGGGAGAGGGGCTCGCCGGAGGTGTCGAGATAGAGATCGACCTTGCTCCCCTTCCAGAAGAGGTGGACGACCGCCCGGTTCCGGTCCGGCCCCGAGTCGGGCCGCAAGCCGCATCGCTCCTGCATCCGGTCGACGATCGCGTCCTTGGCCTTCAGGTTGGCGAACCGCGCATCGGTGATCGATGGATTGTCCACGGTCGAGGTGACCGAGAGGTAGGCATGCTCACCCCTTTCATGGAGGAGTTCCTCCCACGGGATCTCCCGCAAGCCGCGGTAGAGACCGTCGGGATTCTCCGCCGGGAAGGAGGAGAGGAGATAGAGGACCCGGTGGCCCGTCCGGAGGTTCATGTTCAGGGGCATAGTATCGGCAAGGGTTCCCTCCGTCTCGACGGCCGCCTCCCCCTCGGCGACGACGGGGAATCCGAGGGCGCGGACCTCCCCGGCAAGCCACGGGGGAATCGCCTTGGGGCAGGTGATCAGGATTCGGCTTTTTTTCATCCAGGGGTTCATCTGCATCTGCGCCTTCTAACACAGCCCAGCGAAAATGCAACGGAAAAGCGGCGGCATCCCGTTCTTCGAAGCCCCTTCCCTCATTCCCGGCCCTGCTCACAGCCATTTGAAATGGCTTGATTGCAGCCGGAAACTGGGGTAGTTTCCTTGACCGGAGGAGCGGGTGGCCGCCTGTTTCGAGCCGGCTCATCGGCACGGGTCCGAAAGCAAAGGAGGTTAACGATGCATTGGGGTTTGCGCTCAGGCAAAGGGATTCTGGCGGCACTTTGCATGGTGGCGGTTCTGATCTCACCTGCATGCCTGATGGCCTGGAGTCAACACCCCCTCGTTACCTATCCCGTGATGGAATCGATGCCCGTCGTGGCGGATGCCCCCGCCGTCGGCGTGGAAACCATCGACGCCTTCCTCGGCAAGGAGGCGCTACGGATCGAGAAATGGCTGGCCGAGGAGGAAACCTGGGCGAAAAAGAGCCTCGTCTGGTACCCTCGCCTCCCCGAATCGCTGATCTTCAAGGCTTCCGCCTCTCCTGAAACCCTGCGCGATCGCTTCTGCCAGGCCATCCGAATCAATCCGCGCGTCAAATTTCCCCTCTTCCTTCAGCTCCTGCCGGGGAATCCGTCGGGGGAAAGGCCCGCCATGCCACCTGCCGACATCAGTTTTCTCAGGGACATCTCCGATTGGGAGAAGACCCTTTTCATTTCGCTGAAAGCAGGCGAGAAGGTGCGTCCGCTGGACGTGGTCGTCTCGGCGGCGGATGAACCGGATCTCCTGGGCCTCGACATCGGGCTCTTCCAGGACAATGCGACCGATTTCGGGAAGCGTTATGGATTCGGTCTCCAGCCCTTCGGCAATCCCAATCTGGAGTACGGAAGCCAGGCCCCGTTCCACATGGGTTTCTACCATGAAGCCGACATCGTGTACTTTCTCGCCGGTTTCCTGAAAAAAACCCTCCCGGAATACCGGATTCATCTCTACAAGGGGCTCGCGCGGCTCGCCTTCGATAGCGGTCATCCCTACTGGGGGTGGCGGTTCACGGGTCTGGGACTCCATTACCTGGCGGACCTGGCCCAGCCCTACCACGCCACCGTGCTCCCCGGCGTCAGCACCGCGCGCGCCCTCTGGATCAATACCATCGACATGATCGGAATCCACGGCCCCAAGGCCGATGCGATCCAACTTGTCTCCAACCGCCATACGGCCCTGGAGAAGTTTGCCCAGGTCTATCTCCAGAGGGCCTATCGGAAAGGGGAGAGCGGCAACCCCATCCTGGCGGCCCTGCGTTCCGCACCTGACGGACCCCCTTACACGGACGGCGTCCCCCGGAATGTCGTCTCGAAGCTGGCGCACGACAAGGCCGAGTTGACGGACAAAATTCTGGAGAAGTCGATGCCAAAGGAGTTCGTTTCGGATCCGGCCTTCGAGATCGGAACCAGTCCGGAGCGGCGGGAGATCGTGGAGAGGGCCATCGCGGAAAAAGGCCAGGCGGCCGTGGACCAGTTGACCGCACTGCTCCAGGAGCTCTTGATTCCCTTCGCCACCCAGGGGCGCGCCTACGTTCAGGCGGTGCTGAAGGCCGAGCGGTAGCCTCGATATCGTCCCCATATGCCGGACCGCGACCATTGAAAACAGCAGCGCAAAGCGATTTCACGTGGCTCACCGGGATTTGTCTGAGCCGCGTCTTTTTTGCCTTCATCTTCACTACCTACTCGGCGGCGCTGCCGCTATTGCGGTCGGATTGGGAGATGTCGGCGAGCCGGGCCGGCCTGATACAATCGGCCTGGCATGCCGGCTATCTGATATCGCTGTTCACCGTGGGCTTCCTCGCCGACCGGTACGGCGCCAGGAAGACATTCCTGATCGGCGGCATCCTGGCCGGCTTCAGTGCGCTGATGTTCGCGTTTTTCGCAGACGGCTTCGTTTCCGGGCTCCTCTTTTACGGATTGACCGGGCTCTGTTCCGGGGCTTCCTATACGCCGGGCTTGACGCTCGTTGCGGAGCGTTTCGCACCTCAGGAACGCGGCCGCGCGATGGGATGGTTTCTGGCGGCGGCCTCGCTCGGCTATGGCGCGTCGCTGCTGCTGAGTGGTATCCTGATGCCGCACGTGGGCTGGCGGAGCGCATTCATCGCCACCGCGTGCGGACCTGTCGCTGCCATGCTGATCTCCCTCTGGACGCTCCGCGCTACGCCCAACATTGTCCACTCGCACGGCAATCAGCTCATCGGCATCTTCGCCCTGCGCGCGGTCTGGCAAAACAGGCCGGCCATGCTACTGATCTGGGCCTACGTATTCCATGCGTGGGAACTGCTGGGGCTATGGGCGTGGCTACCGGCGTACCTTGCGGCGTCGATCGCGCAGAAGGGGACCGTGGCGATGCAGGCGGCCGGCTTCGGCGCCCTGTTCACGGCGCTCACCTACATTACCAGCATGGGCGGCAGCATCTACGGCGGGGCACTGTCGGACCGCTGGGGACGTACCCGGACCATCCTGCTGGGGGCATGCCTGAGCCTCGCCTGCTCGTTTCTGTTCGGCTGGATGATGGCGCTGCCGCTCTGGCTTCTGGTGACCGTGGCCTCGATCTACAACATGGCCGCGATTGCCGATTCATCGGTCTATTCGACAGGGCTCACGGAACTGGTGCCTCCCCACTATCTGGGGGCCGCGTACGCCCTGCGTTCAGTCCTGGGCTTCGGCGCCGGAATCATGAGCCCGTGGGTGTTCGGTTTCGTGATCGACTGGGCTCGCGGCGAGCCGCTCCGCTCGGAGACGATGGCATGGGGGCTTGCGTGGACCGTGCTGGGGATCGGCGCGGCCTTCGGCCCCCTGATGACCGTCATGCTTCGCAAGGCACCCGAGGCTCGCCAGATGGCCTGCGGCAAAAGGTAGACCGACGGCAGAAAAACGCCATGCCGCCTTCGGAAGGCTGCGAGAGCATTGCAGATCAAGGCGTGTCACCCCGCCAGAGCGCCTTTTCCGCCTCTTCCCGGCTCGCGTACATCCGGGGCGTGATCTTCTTTTCCGCCAGCGCTTCTCCGATCTTCATCCGGGCAAAAGCGCTCGCCGTGTAGTGGGTTGTGGCGACGTAGAGGTCATCGACGATCCCTTTCACCATTTCCGCGTAGGCGTCCATCAGCTCCGGCAGAATGTCGAAGGCGTCGTAATTGACGATGGCATAGACCCGCTTTCCCACGGTTGCTAGAAGCTGCCTCACCAGCCGGTCGATCTCCCGGATCTGCTCTATCGACCGGACCTGGAGCCCCTGGAAATCGACGAAGAAGAGGTTGTTTTCCGGGCTGTAGGTCAGGCGGTCTTCGAGAGGGAGGGCAAGCAGTTCACCGGCCAGGCCCATGGGTGCCGGCCGGAAGATCCGTCCGTCCATCAGTCGGGGTTTGTGGATGACGGGCTTGAAACCCATCAGGGCAAGGATCTGCCGCTCCGGATCGATGCCGGGTGCGATCTCGATCAGTTCGAGCCCTTCCGGACCGAGCGCGAAAACGCAGCGCTCCGTCACGTAGCGGACATACTGCTCCCGGCCGGCGGCGTAGCGGCCGCCGAAGGTAACCTGCTCGACGCGGTCGACGAATTTCCGGACGCGTCCCTCCTTTTCGATGACGAGCCCGCCGTCGTGTACCGAAACTTCAAGGCCGCCCGCCGTGAAGGTCCCCACAAAGATGCACTTCTTCGCCCCCTGGCTGATGTTGATGAAGCCGCCGCAGCCGGCGAGGCGCGGACCGAATTTGCTGACGTTGACGTTCCCCTCCCGGTCGGCCTCGGCCATTCCCAGACAGGTCACGTCCAGACCGCCGCCGTCGTAGTAATCGAACTGGTAGGGCTGATCCAGGACGCAGTCGGTATTCGTCGCCGCGCCGAAGCTGAGCCCGCCTGCGGGGATGCCGCCGATCACGCCGGGCTCCGCCGTCAGGGTGAAATAGGTGTGGATCTTCTCCTCGTTGGCGACGTTGGCCACCCCTTCCGGAATGCCGATGCCCAGGTTCACGACGTCGTTGACCGCGACCTCCAGTGCGGCCCTCCGGGAGATGATCTTCTTCGCGCCCATCTCCATCGGCGGCATGGAACGGAGTGGGATCTTCACCTCACCGGAGAGGGCCGGGTTGTAGGGATGGGCGAAGGTCTGCCAGTGGTTCTCGGGACGGGCCACGACGACGCAGTCGACCAGGATGCCGGGGATCTTCACGTTCCTCGCATTCAGGGTGCCCCGTTCCGCGACCCGCTCCACCTGGACGATCACACATCCGCCCGAATTCCGGGCCGCCATCGCGATCGAAAGGTTCTCGACCGTGAGGGCCTCCTTCTCCATCGTCACGTTGCCGTCCGTGTCGGCGGTCGTCCCGCGGATGATCGCCACGTTCACGGGAAGGTGCCTGTAGGCGAGATACTCCTTCCCGTCGAACGCGATCAGCTCCACCAGCTCTTCGGTCGTGATCGCGTTCACCTTTCCGCCGCCCTGACGGGGGTCGACGAAGGTCCCCAGGCCGACCGGCGTGATCGTCCGGGGCTTGTGAGCCGCGATGTCACGGAACATGTGCGAGATGACCCCCTGGGGAAGGTTGTACGCGACGATCCGGTTTTCCACCGCCATCCTGCCCAGCTTCGGGGCCAGGCCCCAGAAACCGCCGACGACCCGCTTCACCAGACCCTCATGGGCCAGGTGGTTCAGCCCTCGGTCGGCCCCATCCCCCTGGCCCGCGGCATACATCAGCGTCAAATCACGCGGACGCCCGGTCTCCAGGAAGTGCGACTCGATGGCGATGGCGATCTCCTCGGCAAAGACCGCACCCACGAACCCGCCGGTGGCCACGACATCCCCGTCCCGGATGAGCCGGACGGCCTCGGCCGCCGTGACGACCTTGTCCCGCGCTTTCAACGCACCCCGGAGGACGGGATGCCCTCCGGCCTTTTGAGTCTCGCTGTTTGACATGGCCCGATATGCCTCCTTCCCCGATGAAGCCCTGTTCAAAAACCGGACAAGACGTTCGCTCCGGCACCCATGGAACGATGTTGAAACAGTCCGCTGCGACGGATGAACACCGCGGAAAGCCGATCCGGCCGGCCGAAGAGGCCCAGTTCTTTTCGATGGGAATGGGGTTTGAGACTGGTGGAACTATAGGGGAGAAGCTGCTTTGATGTCAAGGAGAAGCCGAAATTGGTGGTCACTCAGTCGGTCGCGAGGATGCCCATGCAACGCGATTCAAAGATTTTTCGGGGTCGAAAAAGAGATGAGCGCCAATGAGGCCGATCTTCGCAAAATGAGTCACCACCCCAAAATTGTGGGCGGGTCGGGGCCCGGGATCATTGCGGGCGAAGCTCGGTCGTTTTCCACTTCGAGAGCACCTTGCTGTGCTGCAGCAGCCGGCCGTCGGGGGTGATCTCGATATAGACCCGTGCACCGCCGTATTCCCAGCACATGCCCGCGTCCACATTGATCAGCCGCAGCCCATGCGCGGTCCTGACCTCGCCCCTGCGAGCGGGGGTATGGCCGAAGATCTGGGGAATGACCGCATCCTCCGCAGAGGGACTGATCGACGCGAAGTCGCACCAGAATATACCGCCCACCCGGTCTCTCCCCCCGCGGTCGTGGCCGACCCGGAAGATGGGGTGGTCGAAGTCCTCTTTTTCGATGGACTCCCGGAAGATCCGGTTGATGTGATCCGACAGCGGGAGAAGATCCTTTTCGATGGGTTTGAATTCCCGGCCGGCCAATTTCATCTCCGCGAGCAGGACCTTCCGGATCTCCGATTTCAAACCGGCGTGGGTGTAGAGTCGCTCCCCGTCCGTATAGGCGGCCTGAACCTTGCCCTGGAGGATCTCCCCCTTCAATTCGGACGCAAAGGCTTCCGGATCTTCGAAGTCGGCATAGTAGAAATTCTTCTGGAGAACCATCAGCGCGTGATTTCCGCAGAGACGGACCACCCTGCCTTCGGCGGCGACCGCTTCCTTCTGCACTCTTCTCAGATATTCCACGGATTCCCGGGACCAGGGCCCGCGGTCGATGACGTCCCCCGTTTGGATCAGGACGGCATCGCCGCCGCTCCATGCGTCTTTTCGATCGACGAGCCCCGCATTCCAGAGAATTTCCCTGAATCCGTCCAGTTCCCCGTGGATGTCTCCTACGACGATGCGCCTTTTTTGTCCTTCCGATCGCATTCTCTACCCCTTACTTCCGATGCGCCGGCGTTTCGGATGCAGAGAGATCCCTCATTGATCAGCCATGTCGATGGTGTGGATCTTCAGCAGAAATTCCTTGAATTTTTCCTTCGTCGTTTCCTTCACGGATTCGAGCCGAACCACCACGGCCTTGTTGCAGAACGCAAATCCGTTCTCGATCTTTTCAGGATCATCGTCATCGTCGATGAAGCGCCCCATGAATTTCAGAGCATCCCTTTTTGCCTCCTTTTCGTCGTTGGCCGTAATCAGGTAATGGTGGTTCTTGACATCATCCTCTTCGGTCTCACTAATCTTGATCCAGTAGTCCGGCATGCTTCCTCCCCTTCCTCTCTCATAGACAAAACCCGTCTCACCGATGGAACCACGGAAAATCGCGATGATCTACGATCCATACAGCAACTTGCCCTCAAACGCTACTTTTCGTCCATCCGCATTTTCTCACCGATCCGGATGAACGTTAAGCGGCGGAGTGGAGATGGCGACCCGATCGCCTCCCTTCATCCAGACGGTGGCATTCATTCCCGGCGCGGATAACCACTCTCCGATCTTTCGGCCCCGGTCGTCCAGAATGTCAAAACCCTGCAGAAATCCCCCACGCTCCGCTGCCTTCGAACGCATGTTCCCGACAAGCTCCTCCATTCCCCCGGCCGTCAGATCCTTCCTCTTCCACAGGTCCCCCTCCAGCATCCAGGATTTGTCGATACCCATGATGGCGTTGGGATACGGGTCCGGCCCGCTGAGATAGTAATCCTTCCCGGGGTCCGTCCGGAAGGCCTGAGTCACCTCCTCATTCGGCCGCAGTTCACCGTATCGTTCCCCGGAGTAGGTCACGATGATCAGAAGCAGAGCGACCGTGGCGGCGAGCATGATGAGGACGATTTTCAGATCCATGCCCCCCGTTTCCGCATTCGCCGCATCGCTTCGTGAACCCCGTCTGTACCTCTGCATTCGCACGGACCCTTCCCGATCGATGCCAGGTGACCGGATTCGGGAGGCACATCGCCGTTCCGGCTTCACGTGGCGCGATCCAACTCACTCCTCACAGCCATTCCCAGCTTTTCAATGACGTAGGGCTTCCGCACATAGGCGCCCGCGCCGAGTTCCTGAGCACGGCTGACCCGCTCCGTTTCCGAAAAGCCGCTCACGATGATCGCCTTCTGCTTCGGATAGATCTCCAGGACACTCCGGTAGGTGTCCAGTCCGTCCATGCCGGAGCCCAGGATCATATCCAGAACCATCAAATCGACGGGATGGTCGCTGATCCAGGCCACCGCCTCCTCTCCGCTGGAAACGCTGGCCACACGGTAATTCAGTTTCCCGAGCATCGCGGCCGCGAGATCGCGCTGACCAGGGACGTCATCGACCACCAGGATCGATTCGCCTCTCCCCATGTATTGGGAGATGTCGGCCGCCATGCGTTCGGCCGTGATCTCTTCCCTGGACACGGGGAAATAGAGGGTGAAGGTGCTCCCCTTTCCCTGCTCGCTCTGAACGTTGATGTAGCCGTGGTGGTCCTTCACCGTCCCCCAGACCACGGAGAGCCCCAGCCCCGTCCCGCTCCTCCCCATCACCTTTTTCGTGTAGAACGGTTCGAAGATCCGCTTCCGGTCCGCTGCCGCGATCCCCTCCCCGGTGTCGGAGACGGAAAGAACGACATAATCTCCCTCCCGGACCTCGTCATATCCCTGAATGGGCCTGTCGATGTATTGATTGGCGGTTCTGATCGTGAGGAGACCACCCTTCGGCATGGCCTCATAGGCATTCGCAACGAGGTTGAACAGGGTCTTACCGATGTGCACCTTGGATCCCGAGATATTCAGGATGTTCGGTTCGAGATCGATCTTGACCCTGACCGCCGGATAAAGGGAAGCGAGCTTCTCGAATTCAGGCGAACGCTGATCCGAGACGACGGTCTGGTTCAGGTTCAGAATCTGTCTGCTGGTTACCCCCCTCCTGGCCAGGGTCAGCAGATCCTGCACGATCGCGGCCGCTTTTTCGCCGCCACTCATGATGTTGAGGAGACGGGAGCGGATCGGACTCGACTGGCCCACCTCATTCAGCAGCAACTCCGCATAGCCGACGACGATGCCCAGAACGTTGTTGAGGTCGTGGGCGACACCGCCCGCCAGGGTACCCAGGGCCTCCATCTTCTCGGCCTGCTGGAGACGCTCCGCCAGCCGGAGATTTTCCTCCTCCGCCTGCTTCCGCTCCACGAGCTCCCGCTTCATCCGGTCGTAGAGCCGGGCGTTGTCGAGGGCGATCGAAGCCAATTCCGCACTGCGTTCGAGTATGGCCAACTCGTCACCCAGGAAGCGCTTTGCGGCATCGTGGTGCGCCAGGCCGAGGATCCCGGCAAGCCGTCCCTCGTACTGCATCGGAATCGCCACCGTTGCCCGGCGCACGTCATACTCCCTTCCCTTCGCCCGCTTTTCCCAGACATGGTAGTCGTCCACGAGAACCGTTTGCCCCGTTCGCCATACCTCTTCGCTGATCCCGCTGCCGCTGTCGATGCGCTCTCCGATCCGATATTCCCTTCTTCCCGTGACGGCCTTGCAGTCGAAAGCGCCGTTCTGGTCGTCGTAGATGAAAATCCACCCTTCGTCCGCTCCGGAAAAAAGCACGGCCCGTTCGATGATGGCCTGGAAGATGTCGGTCAGGTTGGTGCGCCGCATCAGGGATAGGGCCGTTTCGTTGAGCGATTCAAGGTAGAAGTTCTGGCGCTGCAGGGCTCTGTCCGCCCGCTTGCGCTCGGTGATGTCCCGGGAGACGACGAGAATCGCGATGGGTTTACGTTCCGGATCACGCATGAAGCAGAGACTGACCTCCATCCAGATGGTCGAGCCGTCCTTCTTGTACTCCTCCAGTTCCAGGATGCGTATCCGGTCCGGATCGGCCGTTCCGCTGGCTTCTTTCTGCATCTCCTCCTGGAAGACGTTCAAGCTGATCCGCAGGGATTCGGGGGTCAGGACCTGATCGAGCGTCTGCTCCATGGCCTCATCAACAGTGAATCCCCGGAGACGCTTGATGGCCGGACTGATATAGGTGAAGCGCAGATTCATGTCCTGGATCGATATCAGGTCCGCCGTATTTTCAGCGATCAGGCGGTACTTCCCCTCGCTCTCCCGCAGGGACCTTTCCGTTTCCCGGAGATCTTTGTAAAGCTCCGCACTGGCGATGGCTCCGGCAATCTGATCCCCGATCCTCTCGGCCAGACGGAGGTCCTGTTCGGTATGAGCGTCGGGCAACTGCGAATGAAAGTGCAGCCCCCCGACCACGACGTCCCGGGAGATCAGGGGAACCGCCATCATGGAGCGCATGCCCGCCCGGAAGGCGGGCACGAGACCGGGATATCGTTCGGCCGTCTCCTCGAGGGTGGAGAGACGATTGATCAAGCCGGTGCGCGTTTGCATCAGGAGTTCATTCATGGACCCGGCGAAAGGATATATTTCTCCCGGCCGCCTCCCCGGGACATCCAGCCCGCAGGAAAACGTGGTGTAGATGATATCTTTCTGCGGCTCATTCAGATTCACGACAATCCGATCGAAGGCGATCAATTTTTTTGCCTCGGCGGCGAAACGGTCGAACACCTCGTCGATGTCGAGCGTGGAGCTGAACACCCTCCCGATCTCGGGGATCACGGCCATCTCTTCGGCCAGCCGTTCGGCCGTCTCCCGATTCCGTCGCCACTGCTCCTCCGCCCGCCTGCGATCGGAAATGTCCCGGGTGATGTTGAGAATGTGGGGAACGCCATTGAGATCGATCAGGGAAGCCGACATCAAGCCATAGCGGATCTCTCCATCTTTTGCCCGAAAAGCCGCTTCGAGGTTCGTGACGATCCCGTCCCTCTTCAATCCGGCCACCAGTCGTTGTCTGTCCTCGGCATTGTCCCAGATATTGAGCTCCAGGGAGCTCTTCCCGATGATCTCCTCCTCCGTGTATCCCATGATCTTCGTAAACCCCGGATTGATGGAGACATACCTGCCGTCCCCGAGACGGTTGATGGCGATGGAATCCGGGCTGGTGTAAAAAGCCTTGCGGAATTTCTCCTCGCTCTGGACGAGCGCCTCCACCGCCCGCTTGCGGTCAGTGATGTCGCGCCAGATGCAGTGGTATAAGGATTTCCCGAGGATCTCGACGATCTGCGCCGTTACGTGGACATTCTTGATTTCACCCCGGCGGGTGCGCTGCCGGGTTTCAAAATCCGCTCGCCCCTCACGCAGGACTCGGGCAATGCGCGCCCGGGTCTCCCCGGGCGTTTCATCGACCTCCAGGTCGAAGATCGTCAGCTTCGCGAATTCCTCGCGCGAGTATCCGAGTTGACGGTAGGCGGTCTCGTTGAACTCCAGGGGCCGCGCCGTGGCGGGATCGATGATCAGGATGCCGTCGGGCGAATGCTCGAAGAGCAATCGGTGACGCCTCTCCGTGTCGTGTAGGGCAGCATCTGTCCGTTGCAGCTCCTCGACCCTCTCCCTCAGGGCCGCCATCTCCCGGATCAGGTCCTGCTTCGTCTTGGCTTGGTCTTGCATAGGGTCGTCCCGTTTCGTGCTGCTTTGTTCAAGAACCCTTTTCCGGACCGGGCTCGAAGGATCGGTGCCGCAGGAACGCCCGTCATGAGCAGTGCATCGACGATGGTGTTCACCGGCCGCTCCTTCGTCCACGCCTCGATCAGGGGCTTCAGCGCCGCGTGATTCTTCACCCTCTCCTTGACGGTCATGAACCGCTCGTCATCGATGAGCGCATCCGATCCGATGGTTTTGCACAGAATCCGGTACAATTTGTTATTTCCCGCCCCGATGACGCAATATCCATCCTTCGCCTCGAAGGAGTCATAGGGGTCCCGGCTCCTCGACCTTGATGACCTGAGCACCCATGTCGGCCAGGAGCATCGTGGAGAAGGGTCCGGCCAGGACCCTCGTCAGATCGATGATTCTCAACCCTTCCAACGCGCCTGCGATCACGAGTTCCTCATCCTGTTCAATGGAGCCGCCGCTCTGCGACCCCGTTCCGGGGTCCGTTCCGGGCGCAAACCACCCATGCTCATCGCGGCAAGAGGCCAGACGCAATCACCTCTACGTCGGAGCTCTCCCGGAGCCGGCAGAGAATAACCTTCCCGATTCCGGGGTCCATCGAAAGCAGATATCGGGCCAGCCTCAACGCTTTTTCCCGGCCTCCGGGCAGATCGATCTTATTGATGACCGGCACGACGCGGCTACCCGGAGGAGCATCCTTCAGCAACGCCCTCATCAGACGGGCGGCGGCCTCCTCCGTCACCGTGCTTCCCGGCGGCAGATCGAGAAGGCGGGCAGCGATGGCCGAACGGAAGACCCACGCCTCGTCGAGAGGGCGCCCCATGCCGTCGATTCCCATCACCGGCACGAGCAGGGTCGAGCTCTGCGGGATGACCGGTTCCCCTTCCCGGGGGGCCTTCAAAGGCCGGCCCGCAGACCCGTCGGCTTCAACGACGATGGTGGAGACCTCTTCCCTGCGAGAGAGCATGTCGACCCATCCGGGCGGGATCCCTTCGAGCTTGCCCCCCGGCAGCCTCCTCCGGGCGACGAGGAGGGCAACCTTGCGGTCGGCATTCTCCGCCACCCAGTTCCCGACCTGTAAGAGATCTTCGGAGAGGAACTGGAGCCGGATGGGGGCAGGTTCCGGCTCCCGGATCCTGGTGGTCGTGGTCACGATGACCCCTCCCCTCGCCGAAAGTTCCCGGCCCAGAGCGTACATCAGGGCGGTTTTGCCGCCGCCGCCCACCAGGCTGATCACTTCGCGGTCGCCAAGGGAAAGGGCCTCTGCCGGCGTCATGATTCGTCCAATCCCCGCCTCTTCAGACAGTCTCTATACTCCTCCGGCGTGTCGAGATCCATCAGAACCCCGTCCTGGTCCACGTCGATCTCGAGAATGTCCGCGGGGTGATCCGCCAGTATACGGCGGGCGCCCTCGTCTCCGTCGAGCTTCATCGCTTCCTGGAGGTACTGCGCACCCATCAGCACGGGATGCCCCGGCACCCCCCTGTAAACCGGCCGGACGATGCCCCGTTTGGGACGGGCCCGCCGGAACTCCCGGATCACCCGGTCGATCATGTCCGGCCCGATGCAGGGCTGGTCCGCCAGGAGAACGAGAAAAGCTTCGCTTCCGGCGTCCATGGAAAGCAGTCCCTGCCGGAGCGACGAGGCCATTCCCGTCTCATAGTCCGGATTAACGACGATCTTGACGGGAAGCCCGGGCAGGCAGCTCCGGATCTGGTCCGCTTCATGGCCCAGCACGAGAATGACTTCATCCGCGCTGGAGCGGACGAGATTTTCCAGGACATGCAGCAGAAGGGGCTTCCCCTGCCATTCGAGGAGCTGTTTCGGCCGCCCCATGCGTTTGGATTCACCTGCGGCGAGCAGGATCGCAGAGATCATGGTCTTGTCTCCTGCAATTGGATTGGAGCGGCACGTTCAGGGGAGAGCGGCATCGGCTCAGCCCGCGCACGCCTTCGCCGGACCGGGTCCTTCGGCAGACGATGCCCGCCGCACCTGGATCATCTGACCCACGATGGCCACCGCGATCTCCTCCGGCGTCAGCGCCCCGATCTCCAGGCCGATCGGCGCATGGACGCGCGAGAACGCCTCCCGGTTGACCCCCTTCGCCTCCAGATTCTGATAGAGGGTGCGGATCTTCTTCTTGCTGCCGATCATGCCGATGTACCGGGCTTCGGTGGTGAGGGCCCACTCTAGGACCTCCTGGTCGCCGGCATGGCCCCGCGTGACGATGACCAGGTAGGCGGAGCGGTTGACCCGGAGCCCAGGAAAGGCGGCGGAGAACGCCTCGGCAATCACCTGTCCGGCCTCCGGAAAGCGTTCTGCGTTTGCGAACTCGGCGCGGTCATCGATGACCGTGACCTGGAACCCGGCCATGACGCTGATTTTCGAGACGAACAGGGAGATGTGGCCGCCGCCGAAGATGATGACCGTCGGGGTAGGAACGATCGGTTCGACGTAGATGTCCAGAACCCCTCCGCAGATCATACCCGCCCGGTCCGCCTCACTGCCGGTCAGGTCATGGTGGATGGTGCGCGGTTTCTCGTCCCGCATGGCCATGACGGCTTCGACGATGACCTGCCCCTCCAGGCAGCCGCCGCCGACGGTCCCGAGGATCGTTCCGTCATCGCGGACGAGCATCTTGGCTCCCGTTTCCCGCGGAGTGGAGCCTTTGGTGCCGATGATCGTGGCCAGCGCCGAACTCCTGCCCTCGGCTTTGAGCTTCACAATCTCTGCGTACAGATCCTCCATCACGCCTCCCGAATTCCGCCCGGCTGCTCCCGAGGGTCATGGATGCTTCACCGGTTGTACCGCCTCATGATCGCCTCCAGCACGGCGCCGCCGATGGCGCGGGCTTTGTCGGAAACGGTCAGGCAGATTTCCCTTGCCCCCCGCGGATCCACATCCGCCACCTTCATGTTCGGCAGTGCCATGAGGCCGTCGTGCAGGATTCCGCGCAAGACGCCGGAGATGACCGCCTCGAGTGGAACGCCTTCCACCTCGGCGACGGCCTCACCCTTCACGATGCGATCTCCGATCTGTTTCTTCCCCCGGAACCTCCCGGAGGCCGGGGCGCGCAGGACCCTTTCCCAGGTATAGCCGCTGATATCGCCGGGGATGCCCGTATCCGCCTCGGCCCCGCCGGCTTCGATCACCCGGCCCAGGTCATGGCCGCGGTTGGTTTCGATCACGAAGTGCACATCCCGCCCGGCCCGGAACCCGGGGCCCAGACCGATGACCAGGGGGGCATCGCCCAGGGCCGTATCGATATCGCCCTTGCAGAGGGTCGCATCCACCAGCACATCCGGCAGGAGGGTCCGACGAATAGCAGCCGGGGGGTCGACGACCACAGGCACCTCGTCCGCTTCCCAGCAGCGCCGCACCTCCTCCACACCTTCGACCCGCCTTGCGACCGACTCTTCGACTTTGCTCTCCCCCGCGTACACGGCTTCACAGAAGGAGACGCTCCGGCGCACGGCCAGCGGTTCGGGGATTTCCGTGATGCAGACCCGGAAACCCGACCGGACCAGCCGCTGGGCTACGCCCGAGGCCATTTCGCCTCCGCCCCGGATCAGGATGATCAGCTCTCGGAGCCGCTTTTCCGCCATGGGATCAGGCGCCTTTGCCGAATGGACAGACCGGGTACTTGCAGACCTTGCAGCGCAGGCAGAGGCCGCCGTGGCCGAGCGGCGCGATATCCGCGGCAGAAATCGGATCGTCGGCCAGCACCCGGGGCAGAATCAGATCCAGGACCGTCACCGGGTCATGGACCACACAGGCGGGCGCCCCGAGGATGACCGCCTTCCCGAGCCGGGCGCAGACGAACATGGCGCCCGGCAGCACCGGGGTCCCGTAGAAGACCACCTCTGCCCCGGACCGGCGGATGCCCGCCAGGGTCACGTCGTCAGGATCCACCGAAAGGCCGCCGGTCGTCACAATCACCCGGCAGCCGGCCTTGGCCATCCGGCGGATCTCGGCCGCAATCAGCGAAGGATCGTCGGTGACCACGGCCGTCTGCGTCACCTTCGACCCGAGCGCCTCCACCTTGTCCGTCACGATGGCAGCGGACCGGTCTGGGATCCGCCCCTCGAAAATCTCACTCCCCGTCACCAGGACACCAACCGTCTTCGGGCGGATGGGAACGACCTCGACGATGGGTCCAAGGCGCCGGCCGATCTCCTCTGCCCTCGAGACTTTGGACTCCAGGACGAAAAGGGGGATGACCCGCGTGCCGGCCACCGCGTCGCCTTCATGCACGACGGAGTTGTTGTGGCGCGTCGAAAGGATGACCGCGCCGATCCGGTTGATCTTCTCCAGCGCGTCCACCTTGACCTTCAGGAGGCCGAAGGTCTTGGCGGTGAGTTCCACCTTGCCCTCACGCGGCTTTCCCGCTTTGAGGTTCCTGCCGGCAACGGCCCGGGCCGTCCTTCTGGCCGCATCCTCCTCATGCACCTGCCCCTTGGCGAGGTCGAGGATGTAGACCTCCTTTTTGCCCATGTCGAGGAGCTTCGGAACGTCGGCCTTGCGGACGACATGGCCGCGCCGGAATCCCACCCCCTTGAACTTCCCGGGTATGATCCGGGTATGGTCGTGGGCCAGCTTCAGCCCCACTGCCTTTTCGACCTTGACTCTTTTCAGCATAACCAACCCGCGGGGCGCATCGCTGTCCCCGCCTTTCTGTTTCAGATTACCGTACCCCCTTTCGATGGCATCCCATCATGAGTTTTGCGATATCCCGCTGTCACTGTTGTTCCCGGCTCTTCTCCTGAAGGCTACCGGACACTCTTCGACTGTTAGCCTTCCTTCGGCTATCCGATCGATACGCCCTGTTGCAGCTCCCCTTTTTGCTGATCCTGACGATTGAAGGATGAACGATGTCGACCCACGCGTTCTGCACGTCAGCCGGCCAGTCCTGGATGAAATTTTCGATGGTCCGGTTACCGGAACGTGTTCTGCAGGCATGGCCCTACTTAACTCTAAACGCCTGTGATTCTTATAATTATAAACCCGTTCCCTCCGACATGGCGTGACTTTGTACATCGCCCGTGCGGGCTTTGTCAACCAAAATCGAGCCACCCGCAGAAATCCGGAGAGGGGGATGTATCGGGGTTAACGGACGAGGTTGGAGAGGACAAGCACCGTCCCGTAGGGAAAGAGCGCCAGGATGACCAGCGTGACGATGTAGGCCGGGATGTAGTAGAAAGCCCCCCGGAAGACGGTGGACAAAGGGATGTTCCCCGCCATCCCCGCCACGACGTAGCAGCAGATTCCAATCGGCGGCATGATCGCCCCCATGGTGGTCACGATGGTGATCATCTGGCCGAACCAGATCGGGTCGTACCCCAGCCCCACGACAAGCGGGTAGAAGATCGGAAGCGAGATCAGCAGGAAGGCGAGCGCATCCATGATGCAGCCGCCGATGACGTAGCAGAGCAGGATCAGTATGAGCAGGAATCCATTGGGAATAGCCAGGGAACCGATCCACCCGGCCGCCTCGAAGGGCAGGCGGGTGATCGCCAGGAACCGGCCGAAGATCACGGCCCCGGCGATGATCATGAAAACCATGCAGGAGATCCGGACCGTGGCCCCGACCGCGGCCAGGAATCCTGCCCAGGAGAGCTTCCGCCGGGCGATGCAGATGAGAAGCCCCAGTGTGCAGCTGAGTGCCGCCGCTTCCGTCGCGGTCACGACGCCGGTGAAGAGGGCGTACATGATGATGGCAAAGAGGATGACGATGTCGAGCGCCTCGGGCAGGGCCTGGATGCGCTCCTTCCAGGTGCTCTTCTCCGCCGCCGGCCCCCAGTCGGGATGGCGGCGGCAGATAACGAAGACCGTGGCCGCGATGAGAACGGTCGCGATGGCGCTGGGGATGACGTTTCCGAAGAAGAGCTTCCCGATCGACTGCCCCGTGTAGATGCCGTAGACGACGAGCACGATGCTGGGCGGGATCAGGACGCCCAGCGTCGCCCCGGCGGCGACGGAGCCGGCGTTCAGGACCGGGTGGTAGCGGTATTTCTTCATGGCCGGTATGGCGACCGTGCTCATCGTCGCCGCGGTCGCCGTGTTCGAGCCGCTGATCGCGGAGAAGGCCGCGCAGGCCAGGATCGTCGTGATCGCGAGCCCCCCGCGGTGATGGCCGAACCACCGGTTCGTCGCATGGTAGAGGCTGTCGTTGTAGCCCGCGTAGTGGACGAACTCCCCGACGAGGATGAACATCGGGATCACCGTGAGGCCGTAGCCGGAGAAGATGTTCCAGATCTCCCCGCCGATCATCCCGAAGGCGGCGGTGAACGATGTCGCGTAGGCGAGGCCGAAGAAGCCGACGATCGCCATCGTAAAGCCCGCCGGAATCCGCAGCAGGAAGAGTGCGGCGAACATGACGGCGATGCCGGCGACACCCAGAAGCGGTCCGCTCATGGCGTCTCCCCGCGACCCCTCCCCAACGCCCGGGGAACATCGAGGAGGGAGGTCAGCGCCAGGAGGCCGAAACCGGCCGCCACGCCGAAGACGAAGGGGTGGTAGATGATCTTGAGCGTCTCCGACACCTCGCCCGCGGCCATGATCCGCGCCCCCCAGACGACGATCTGCCAGGAGACGATCCCGAAGAAGACAGCACTGATCGCGGCGGAGAGCGCGTCGACCAGCCGCCTCACCGGTTCCGGATAGCGCGACGAGAAAATGTCCACCACGATGTTCCCCTTCTTCCGCTGCGTGGAGGCGAGCGCGAAGGCGACTCCGATCGCCCCCAGGAAGGAGACGATCTCGTAGGTCCCCCGGTAGGGGGCGTGGAAGATCCTGAGGAGCACGTTGCCCGTGGCCACGAGCATGAGCGCGACCACGGCCACACCGCTCAAGACGAGCAGGATCCGGCCGCAGATGTCGTCGATCTTGTCGAGGATTCCGATCATTTCTTCCGGTCGTATTTCTTCGTCAGCTTCTCGATCTCGGTGACGATCTCCGCCCCGGGAATGCCCTGGGCGCTCACCTTCTTCACATAGTCATCGATCATCGGCTTCACGAGTTTCCGGATCTCCGCCTTGTCCGCCGCGGGAAGCTGGATCACCTGATGGTTGTACTTCTCCTTCGACCAGGCCAGGGATTCGGCGACGTGGTTGTCCACGTATTTGCCGGTCCACTCCGCCTGCTCCACGCGCAGATCGTCCATCGCCTTCTTCACGTCCGCCGGCAGCGCGTTCCACTTGTCGCGGTTCATGACCACGGCGAAGGAGACGACGAAGAGGTTCGTGTCCGTGGCATAGGGACAGTAGGCGGCGTAGTTCATGTCCTTGAGGACTTCGAGCGAGGAGACGACTCCCTTGACGATCCCCTTCTGGATCGCCTCCGGCGTTTCGGACTGGGGCATGGCGATCGGGATGCCGCCCATGTTCTTGACGGCGTCGGCGCCGGTTCCGGAGACCCTGAGCTCCATTCCCTTCAGGTCCTTCAGCGTCCGCACCGGCTTGCTCGTCATGAAATCGGCCGGTGGACAGGTGAAGAGGGTCAGGATCTTCACCTTCTCGAATTCCTTGGGCTTGTACTTGTCGATCAGGTCGTAGAGGACCAGGCTTGCGACACGGGCGTTCGGGAAGCCGAGCGGCAGATCGACCGCCTCCGAGACGGGAAACCGCCCCGGCTGGTAGCTCATGGCGAAGTTCCCGATGTCCGCCGTCCCGGCGATCACGCCGTCGAAGATGTTCTTGGCGGGGAGCAGCGTTCCGCCCGGGAAGGTGTTGATCTTCACCTGGCCGTTCGTCCGCTTTTCGATCTCTCTGGCCCACCGCTCCATCTGGACGCAGGGGAAGGTCGCAGCGGGCGGGAAGTTCGCATAAGTCAGCGTGATCGGGGCGGCCACTGCCGGTGCCGGCGCCACGGCCGCCGTGACGGCCAGACAGAGCACCGTGAGCATGGTTTTGAACAGGTTAAGTTTCATCTTTCGCCTCCTTTGATTCGAGGGTCAGGTCTCGGGATCCGAATTTCAGTTCGCCCGTCTCTTTACTTTCCAATGGAACCAGATCATGGATTAGCGGGGCCGGTCGTGAACGGTCTTCGCCGGGGCGCGGACCTTTTTCCGACCATGCACGTCCTCGTTTCGCTGCCGGGAAACCAACTCGCGCCTGAAGGCGCTCAAACATGTTTCCCGGCGGGCGCTTCACTGCGGCGGCACGGTAGCCCGGAAAAATATGAAGCCCCGCTCAAGGGCGGGTCTTCCCGGCAAGGAAGCCGCCTTTTATTAATTGCGCCCCTCATCCCACCAGAAGGCGGGAATCGGGGATGCGCTCCCGGTCCAATGCGCCCCTCGCGAAACCGTCCCCGCCCGTCCGCGAAAAACGCGCAAATCTCGCAACAGTCCAGTGGAGACAGCGAAAAAGCTACAGCGTCCTGGCGAAGGCCGGAAACCGGCCCCTGCCTGTCCTCAAGGCTGATAGGCGAGCCCCAGACGAAACCCTTCCAGGTTCAGGTCGAGCTGCTTGGGGGAGGAGATCCGCGTCAGGACCGCCTCACAGGTTGCCGCGTCGCAGAAGAGCCCGCCCCCGCGGACGGCAAACCCCAGAAGCACCAGGTTCGCGATGACGAGCGATCCGTGTGCACGGGCGATGCGGGTCGCATCGATCGCCTCGCCTCCTCCGCTTTGGGCCGCGTTCATGTAAATCAGCCCCCCGGACTTCAGGAACCCCCGATGGACCTCCAGATTGCCCGCGTGGAGGAAGAGGCCGATGTCGGCCTGCCCGGCCCGGATGAGGGGGCTCGTGAAGGAGCCGACCTTCACGTGGGAGATCACCGTCCCGCCGCGCATCGCCATTCCGTGCGTCTCCGAGGTCAGAACCTCCAGCCCCTTTTCGATGGCCGCCTCCGCGAGGATCCGCGTCACGAAGAGGACCCCCTGGCCGCCGATGCCGCTGACCACAATCTGCTGCCTCATGACTTCACCTCCGCGCGGATGGCGCCTGCGGGGCAGACCTGCACGCACACCCCGCAGCCGATGCAGCGGTTCGGATCGATCCGGGTCCGGCTTTCCGCTTCGTCGAACAGGATCGCGGGGCACTCGAAATCGTCGATGCAGGCCCGACATCCGACGCACTCCTCCGTGATCTCCATCGCGAAGACTGCTTGGCCCCGCTGCGCCGCCCGGTCCACGATGCAGGGGTGCTTGGCGATCAGGACCGCGATGTCGCCTTCGACTGACCGGATGAAGGCGTCCGCCTCCTTGAGCGCCGCGGTGAAGGCTGCGACGTCGTAGGGGTCGATCTCCCGGAGGTGGCGGATGCCGCAGGCCCGGACGAGGTCGGGGATGAGGACCTTCCTGCCGGCACTCCCGTCCGCATGGATGCCGAGCTGCGGGGTCGGCTGGTGGCCGGTCATGGCGGTCGTGGCATTGTCGAGGATGACCAGGATGAAGCGCGCCCCCTGGAAGACCGCGTTGATCAGACCCGGAATCCCCGCGTGGAAAAAGGTGGAGTCCCCGATCGTGACGACAATCGTCGGGAAATCGCCCCCTTGGGCCGCATAGGCGTGGTAGAAACCCGCCCCCTGGCCGATGCAGGCGCCCATGCAGTGGCAGGTGTCCACGGCGCCGAAGTTCATCCCCAGGGTGTAGCAGCCGATGTCGCTCGGGAAGATGCCCTTGGGGAAGGTATTGCGGATCGCATAGAAGGCGGCCCGGTGGCCGCACCCCGCGCAGAGCGACGGGCGGATCCCCTTCTTCGCGGCGGTCACGGGCGGTGTCGCGGGCAGGTCGAGAAATTTCTGGAGGATCCCCTCAATGAGGTCCGGGGTCAGTTCGCCCTGCCGGGGAACGTCGCCGGACCCGCGTCCGCCGATCCGGCAGCCGCCAAGCTGCATCTCGATCACGGCATCCGTCTCCTCCAGGACGAGGACCCGGTCATAGCGCTCCCGGATCTCTTCGATGAACGGCTTGTGGAGCGGGTAGGCGAGACGGACCTGGAAGAGGTCGACCTTCCCCGCCGGCCCCAGGTCGGCGAGAAGTTCCGAGGCGTGGGCGAAAGCCACGCCCGAGGCGACGACGCAGGCGCGCGGCCTCTCTCCGCCGCCGGGCAGAAGCGTGGGACGGAAAGCGGTCTCGTCGGCGATCCGGTCCAGCTTCTCGTTCAGGAGGCGGTGTAGTTCGGTGAGGAACTGCGGGGTCGCCACCCACCGGCCGGGGTTCTTCTCGAAATGGGCCTTCTGCTCCTGGAGCTGCGGGGGGCGGCAGGCGACGTTCTGCCGGGCATGGCAGACTCGGGTCGTGGGCCGCAGCACGACCGGAATCTCGTACTTCTCCGAAAGCGCGAAGGCCTCGCCCACCATCTCGCGCGCCTCCCGGGGCGAGGCCGGGTCGAAGACCGGCGCCTTGGCGAAATGGGCAAAGAGGCGGCTGTCCTGCTCCGTCTGGGAGCTGTGGGGACCGGGATCATCGGCCGCGATCAGGATGAAGCCGCCCTTGACCCCCAGGTAGGCCGCGCGGGTGAAGGGGTCGGCCGCGACGTTCAGCCCCACCTGCTTCATCGCCACCGCCGAACGCCGCCCCGCCATCGAATTGGCGAGCGCCGTCTCGCAGGCGACCTTCTCGTTGACCGACCACTCCGCGTGGAGCGGGGAGCCGGTTTCCTTGGCAAAGGCGACGACCGCGGAGAGAATCTCCGAGGCGGGCGTCCCGGGGTAGGCGGCCGCCAGCGTGCACCCCTCTTCGACGAGGCCGCGGCCGATCGCCTCGTTGCCCATCAGGATCCTCTGTTCCGTACGATGACTCATCTTCCCGCCCTTGATTCAAAAAAAAGGCCATGGGTTGTGCGCCCATGGCCTTTTTGGTTTGAAACCCCGATACGCTTAGACCCGCACCCCGCTCCCGTTATATGAGCTGCGCCACCACCAGAGGTTCGACATGCGGATCAACTGTTTCATAAAAATCACCTGAGGACAGTTTCCCTACACAATCCGGCGCTGAAATGCAAGCCGTTTTTTTCTGTGCGTTGCGCCGCGGTGCCGGAAGCATCCCGGATTTGCACCGCCGTCGTTCCTAGGTTCGGTGGTCGAAGACCCGCTTGGCCTTACGTTCGGTCCGGGGAAGGCTCCGGTAGTCCACCACTTCGACCTTGCCGCTGACGAGCGTCTCTTTGCGGATGGCGCGTTCGATGTGCGCGGCGAGCGGGGCATCGCCCTCGGGCGCTCCCCCGTCTTCCCGTTCCACCTTGAGCACCATGTAGTCCTTGCCGTCCTCATAGTGGTCGAGATGGATCTGGAATTCACTGCCGACCCCCTTCTCGCGGGAGAGGATCTCATCGATGTGGCTCGGATAGATGTTCACCCCGCGGACGATGAACATGTCGTCGGAGCGGCCCACGATTCGGTCGTGGCGCGGCAACGGCGAGCCGCATGGGCATGCGCCGGGGATCGCCCGGGTCAGGTCGCGTGAGCGGTAGCGGATGAGGGGCGCACCCTCCTTGCGGAGCGTCGTGTAGACCATCTCGCCCACCTCGCCTTCGGCAACCGGTTCGAGCGTGTCGGGGTTCAGGATCTCCAGGATGTAGTAGTCCGCCCAGTAGTGGATCCCGGTGTGGAACGGGCAGTCGAGGCCCGTACCCGGGCCGTAGAGCTCGGTCAGGCCTGGGATGTCGAAGATGTGGTCGGCGCCGGTGAGCGCCTTCACCTTGGCGCGCATGGCGTCGCTCGACCGCTCGGCGCCGAAGATCACCTTCTTCACGTGGATCTGGCTGCGCAGGCCGCGCTTGTCGATCTCTTCCGCGAGCAAGAGCGCCATCGAGGCGGTGCAGCAGAGGACCGTGGTCTGGAAATCGACGAGAAACTGGATCTGGAGGTCGATGTTTCCCGGACCGGCCGGGATCGCCAGGGCACCGAACCGCTCGCACCCGAGCTGAAAGCCGACGCCCGCGGTCCAGACGCCGTAGCCGACGCAGATCTGGACCCGGTCCGCGCGGGAGAGCTCCGCGGTCTCGTAGCAGCGGGCGAACATGTTGGCCCAGTCGTCGATATCCTTCTCAGTGTAGACGAGGACTTTCCGTTTGCCCGTGGTTCCCGTGGAGGCGTGAAGGCGGACGATCCGGTCCATCGGCACGGAGAGCAGCGGCCAGGGGTAGTTCGCCTGGAGGTCCTGGGCCGTGACGAAGGGGAGTCGTTTGAGGTCGTCGAGGCTGCGGATCTGCTCCGGGCTGACGCCGGCTTCGGTCAGCCTGCGACGGTAGAAGGGAGACCCTTCAAAGGCATGGCGGACGGTCCACTGCATGCCGGCCAGTTGAATTGCGGCCAACTCCTCTTTCGTCTTGAATGCGGGCATGAATCTTCGGTTCATGGCGTCTCCTTTCGGCGCTTCCCGCTATCACATCCGGCGGGGAAATTCAACCCCGGCGATTTCGGACGCGATTCACTGGAACGCGCCCCGTAGGAGGCCACCACCGCACTCGGACTGTTCAAAAGCTTCTCCCGCACCGGATACGGGATGCTCAGACGCAAGGCCCCCGACGGTTCGACAAGCTCACCGTGACACGAAAATAGCCTGCCCGGAGTCTGTCGAAGGGAGGGAAACGCGCAGATGAGCGTTTTTCAACAGCCTGATAAATAACTCTTTTTTTCCGCCACAACATGGTGCATAATCGGCCGCGAAGACCGAGGGCGGCCCCCGGCCCGGAAAAACATGAAAAGGTGGGAAAGAGGTGAGACAGAAGCTTTCCGGCCGCATCGAACGGGGTTCTTCCGATCAAAATATGAGGAGGTGGCGCAATGATTCGAAAAGGGTGTCTTTGCTTCTGCGGCACGGCGATTCTGTTTTTCATCATCCTTCTTGCTCCATCGTCGGCAACGGCAAAAACGGAGATCCAGTGGTGGCACGCCCATACCGGATTCCTGGGGGAGCGGGTCAACGACATCGTGACGAAATTCAACGGCAGCCAGTCCGACTACGAGGTCAAGGCCGTGTACAAGGGAAGCTACCCCGAGGCCCTCACGGCCGCCATCGCGGCCTACCGGGCCAAGACCCAACCCCACCTGTTGCAAGGCCAGGAGATCGCGACCCAGACGCTGCTCTCCTCGGGGGCGATCTATCCCGTCTACCAGCTCATGAGGGACCAGGGGATCGCGATCGACTGGGCCGATTTCCTGAGCGTGGTCTTCTCCTACTATTCGAAGGACGGAAACCTCTACTCCATGCCCTTCAACTCCTCTACCGTCATCCTCTATTACAACCGCTCCATCTTCAAGAAGGCGGGGCTCGACCCCTCGACGCCTCCCAAAACCTACGAGGAGATCGAAAAGGCCGCCAGGGCCTGTGTCAAATCCGGCGCCACCAAGATGGGCTTCACCACAGCGTGGCCCTCCTGGGCCCTGGTCGAGAACGCCCATGCCTGGCACGACCAGCCCTTTGCCGACCAGAATAACGGCTTCAAGGGTCTGGCGACCCAGCTCAAGATCAACGGCGCCTTCGGCCTGAAGATGATGACGATGCTGGCCCGTTGGCAGAACGAGGGGATCTACACCTACTCGGGCCGGGGGAGCAAGGGCGATCAGCCCATCATCAACGGGGAGGCCGCGATCGGCCTCGCCTCGACGGCGCTCGTGGGGACCCTCGCCAAGACGGCCAAGTTCGAATGGGGCACGGGCCGGATGCCGCGCATGGCCGGCTACCCCCAGGGCAACTCCATCATCGGTGGCGCCAGTCTCTGGGTGATGAAGGGGCGCAAGACCGAAGAGTATAAGGGCGTGGCGAAATTCCTCGAATTCCTGGGCAGGCCCGAGCAGCAGGCCTGGTGGCACGCCCAGACCGGCTATCTCCCGATCAGCAAGGCCGCGCTGAAGGCGCTGCCGGCGGACCATTTCCAGAAGAACCCCGACATGTGGACCGCCTTCAACCAGATCATGAGCGGCAAGATCACGGAGAACAGCAAGGGGATCCGCCTGGGCAACTTCGCGGCGGTCCGTGACAACATCGAAGCCGAGATGGAGAACATCGTCGGCGGAAAGAAGACGCCCAAGCAGGGGCTCGACGACGCCGTCAAGAAGGGGGGCGAGATCCTGTAGGAGTTCGCCTCGATGTACAAGTAAGCCGAACCGAGCTGAACCCCAAGCGCGTCCGGTCTGCCCCGGACCGGGGCCTCAGGCAAGGTCCCGGTCCGGGGCTGCGGGCCCGTAGAGCCATCCTGAAAGGTTGGAGATCGGCCGATGAAACGGAGCATCTTCCAGAACCCCTGGCTTCCCTACCTGCTCCTCGCCCCGCAGCTGGTCGTGGTCGTCGTCTTTTTCTTCTGGCCCGCTTTCGACTCCCTGCGCCTCTCCTTTTTCCAGGTCGCCCCCTTCGGCGACCGGGAGATCTTCGCCGGGCTCACGAATTTCACCGATCTCCTCACGGCCCCGGAATACGGCCGGAGCGTGGCCCACTCCTTCCTCTTTTCGCTAGGGGTCACGGCCCTGGGGCTGACCGTTTCGCTCTTCCTGGCCAACCTCGCCAACCAGAAGATCCGCGGCCTCCCCTTCTACCGGACCGCGATCCTCTGGACCTACGGGATCGCGCCGCCGGTGTCGGGCATCATCTGGCTCTTCGTCTTCCATCCGAGCTACGGGTTCCTCCCCTACCTGCTCTCCTTTGTGACGAGCTATGAATTCAACTGGCTCCTCAAAGGGTGGGTCGCGATGGTGCTGGTGATTTTCGCCGCGGCCTGGGCGCATCTGGGTTACAACGTTGCCTTCTTCCTGGCGGGCCTGCAGACGATCCCCGAATCGGTGATCGAGGCGGCCCGGGTGGACGGGGCGGGCGGGTTCACGCTCTTCCGCTCGATCACCTTTCCGCTGCTTTCGCCCGTAACCTTTTTTCTCTTCCTGATGAACATGGTCTTCTCCTTTTTCGAGACCTTCGGCATCATCCACGCGGTGACCCAGGGAGGGCCCGGCGACACGACCACGATCATGGTCTACAAGGCCTACGTGGACGGCTTCGTCAATCTCCGGATGGGCTACTCCGCGGCCCAATCGGTGATCCTGATGGCGCTCGTCATCGTGCTCACCGTCCTGCAGTTCAGGTACACGGAGAGGAGGGTGACCTACTGATGGCGATCTCTCTTCCCGCGGCCCGGCCCGCGCGGCTCGGTGGCCGCAAATGGACCATCCACC
>JAJFTY010000023.1 GCA_021372695.1 Deltaproteobacteria bacterium | reverse complement strand
CAATGCGTTTGTCACCTTTGTCACCAACGTCCCTGATTCGGAAGGGAGGCTGATTATGAACAGAGACGCTTCGAGATGGGCAAAACTGCTGTTGCCGATCTTCGGATTCCTCTCCCTTGTCTGGTTTTTGCTCCGGGTCATTCCCAAGCCCAGCCGGGCGACGTACCCATGCATGCGGGTGGCCTTTCCCATGGCTTCGACATTCGTGGTTTGGCTCATCGGGCTTGGGACTTCCGTGTTCCTGATCCGCAAGGCAAGAACAAGCCTCCGTGAGTCCCGATTTATCCTGGCAGGTCTTTGCGGAATCGTCGCCGCTGCCACAGCCTGGGCCAGTTTCAGCGGCAACGTGTTCCCGACGGCCGACATGGGGGCGATCCCGTCTCTGCACGCGCAGGCGGCGCCCGACACGCCCAACGCCCCCATTGGTGTTGCGAAAGGCGTAAATCCCGGCCGCGTGGCATGGGTCCGCGACCCGACGGCGACCGACTGGACCCAGGGGTCCGGTTATAGCTGGCAGCCCGCGCACACCAGCCAGGCGGTCGTAGACACGATGTTGTCGCGGGCCGTTCGATGGCTGGCGGGAAAATCCACGGACGCCCAGGCCTGGGACGCCCTCTTTCGCTACACCAATCTTCAGAAGGGCGCGGGAGACCGGGGCTACCAGGCCGGGGAGAAAATTGTGATCAAGTTGAACTTTACGCTCTGCTATGTGAGCGGCCAGAGCAATCCAACAAGCCGCTCCATTACCACGCTGAACCGGTCCCCGGAAAAAGCCGGCATGACGAACCCGCAGATGGTCCTAGCGCTTCTGCGGCACCTGGTCAACGTCGTCGGCGTCAACCAGGCCGACATCTCCGTGGGTGATCCCGTCAACTTCTTCCCGCAGGAGTGGTACGATTACCTGCATTCCGAATTCCCCACTGTGGTTTACCTCGATCACTACCCCTTCACCGGCCGCACCCAGGTGCAATTCTCCAATATTCCCTTCTACTGGAGCACGTCGGCTGCTGACGGCAAGGTGCAGGACTACCTGCCGCAGCATTACGAGGACGCGGCGTACCTGATCGACTTCCCGGTGCTGAAAAGCCATTCAAGGGCCGGCATCACCCTCTCCGCAAAAAACCATTACGGGTCGCTCATCCGGTCTCCCGTGGGCGACTTGCGGGGTGTGCATCATAATTACTACGATCTGCACACGAATATCGAGGGCACTCAGCCCGGCCGCGGCTACTATCGCACCCTGGTCGATCTGATGGGGCACGAAGGCATAGGCCGCAAAACCCTCCTCTACCTGGTCGATGGGCTGTACGGCGGCAAAGACTGGGACGGCACGCCGTATAAATGGAACATGGCGCCGTTCAGCGGCGACTGGCCCTCGAGCCTCTTCGCCTCGCAGGATCCGGTGGCCCTCGATTCGGTCGGGTTTGACTTTCTCCTGGCCGAATGGCCCGCGGACGTCTCGGTCTGGGACGGTCTCGCCCAGGACTATCTGCACGAAGCCGCCCAGGCCGATAGCCCCCCATCCGGAAGCTACTATGATCCGGAACGCGATGGGACAAGAATGGCCAGCCTGGGCGTCCATGAGCACTGGAACAGCACGGCAGGCAAACAATACTCGCGCAACCTGGGCACGGGGGCCGGCATAGAGCTGATCTCTTCAAATCCCCTCGCCTGTCAAGGCGACTTTACCGCCGACGGCGACGTGGACGGAAAGGACCTGGCGGCCCTGATCGCCGGCTCGTATTCACTTGACATCGCGACATTTGCCCAGAACTTTGGCAGGAACGGCTGCCAGTAGAGAAAGACCGTTTTAAGTTTTAAGTTTCATGTTTTAAGTGAAAACCGCAGTTAAATTGCTTTTGGGGGGATGTAAGGCAAAGGAGGAACGGACGATGAAACGACTATGCACCGTTGCGCTTTCCATTTCGATCCTCCTCATGTACTCCGTGGCATTTGGCGCCGGTATGGTGATGACCGACACGAAGTCAAGACCCAGGGTCTCCAATCTTTTATAAAGGGGGATGAAGGGGGATTTGATGTTGCCTAAATCGTAAAACCTAAAACCCGCCGCATTGCGGCGAACTCACTTCGTCGCTGCCGCAGGCATCTGCAGTTCGAGGAGCTCCATCGCTTTCACGGCGTCTTCCTTTGCGGACTCAGCCATGGCTATGGCATCAGCTAGTTTGCCTTCAGAAAAAAAGCTTTTCGCTACATCCCAGACCGTGACGGCTATCTCATAGTGCTTCTCGGCACTTTCAAGCTTGGACTTGTCCAGGGTTCTGGGCAGACTCCTGCCCGCTTTCAGGGTGTCGAGCCTGCTTCTTATGGCTTCAAGCATTCCAGGAATCCCGCCGCTGATATCCGCCCAGTTCTTGGCCAGATTTTCCTTTCTGGCCGCAACGGCAGCGTTTATTTCCTTCACCTTGTCGGGGATGGTCTTTGCCGTGTTGAGCGCCTCGTCGAAATTACCCTTTTCGAAGCTCGCTTTCGCGGCCTTGATGGCGTCTTCCACGCTCTTCACCTGATCGGGCACGAACTTCACCGCCTCGGCCCTGGAGGCAGCGAGAGCATCTTCGGCCGCCTTGATGGCCGCCGTTGCCGGCTCTTTGCTGGACGTACAGGCAGTCAGAAAGAGGCAGATTGCAGCAACGAGAGTGAACAGCAGGTACTTTTTCGACTTCATCAGGGTTCCTCCCATAGGAAAGTGGACTTTCAGGTTATGATCCATCATGCACATCGGCACGTTGCTTTCTGAGACTTGAATTCTTTATTTGATATCAAAAGACGGAGCGAAGCTCAACATAATTCCATCATGAAAACAGAGTCTTGACGGGCTGTTGCTCAGATAACCGTTGCATGCGAACTCGCCAGTGGTGGCGCCGAACCACGAACAAATTGAATCAATGGAACTGTCTTTCTTTTCCCGAACTAATAGAACTAACTGAACCAACGGAACTGTATTTGATACTTAAAGCTCCCCGAAGGTGTCCTTGCCGCTTATTGTTCATTGATTAACAGACGAAATTTTGCTAAAAAAAGAACCGATCTCCTCCAGCACGTTTTATGCGAAAATTCATTTACGCTGGCGTTCGGCGCTGTCGTCACAAGATTTGCGCTGACCCCGGCTTTGCCGGGACGCCTCTCGTCTGACAGATCCCCCTTTCGTTTTCGGGCAATTTGGAGTGGGACTGAATATGAGCGACCTGGCCGAAAGGGCAGCAATCAAGCCTGATGTCCCCGAAGAGATGCAGACCCGATGGCAGCGGTTTGTCAACCTGCTGTCCGGGATTTTAGGTGTGCCCGCAGCGGTCATCATGAGGGTCGACCTCACCCAGATCGAGGTGTTTCTCTCGAGCGCAACCGAGGGAAATCCTTTTCAGAGAGGCGCACGCCTGCAATTCGATACGAACCTGTTCTGCGAAAAAGTGATCAGGGAACGAACGCCTCTGCTGGTCACCGATGGCTCGAACGAACCCGAATGGAGGCACTCGCCGGGGGTCGGTCTCGGGCTGACCTACTTTCACGGATATCCCATTTCATGGCCGGACAACGAGATCTTCGGCACCATTTGCATATTCGACCGGAAGGACAATGAGCATGCCACCCGGTTCCAGGCGCTGCTGTCCGAATTCCGGGAGTTCATCGAGAAGGACCTGCGCACCCTCATCGAACTGGGCGAGCGCGACGATCTTCTGGCGGAGCTCCAGGTCTACCGCGACCATGCTGAGAAGATAATCGCCGAACGGACCGCCGAGTTGGAAAAAAGCAGGGAAGCACTGGAGGAGCGCCTCAGGTTTGAAGATCTGATCTCGGAGCTTTCTGCCCGATCCATAAAGGTACCTCTCGAACGGGTGGACGCGGAGATTATTCAGGCGCTCAACCAGATCTGCCGGTTTTTCGGCGCCGGTCATTGCGGCATCCTCGAGGTTCGGGCGGACCGCAGGCAAATCCATTTTGTGATTTCAAACTATACGGCGGAGGAGCGACCCGGGTTGATGAAAATAAATATGGCCCCCGGTCATCCCTGGGCCTATCATCGGCTCGTCGAGCAGGCAGAGCCGGTGATCTTTTCATCGCTTGACGATCTCCCGCCCGAGGCCTGTGTGGATCGCACTTCCTGGGAGCAGGAGAGAACCCACGCCCTCTTCGTGCTGCCGCTGCGCGTCAGTGAGCAGGTGACACACCTGATCTCCCTGTCGAGCCCCCACAGTGGACACAAGTGGCCCGTTGCACACATGCGCCGATTGCGCGTCCTCGGCGAGAGCTTCGCCAAGGTCCTGATTCACTGGCGTGCCCAGGAAGCGCTGCGGAGGCACGAGCGGCGGCTGACCGAGGCGCAACGTATTGCCCGCCTCGGCAGCTGGGAGTGGGATGTCGGCACCGGGGATCTTCAGTGGTCTGACGAGGTCTTTCGACTTTTCGGCCGCCGCCCCCGGGAGTTCGCCGCAACCTACGAGGCGTTTCTGGCCGCTGTCCATCCCGATGATCGCCAGGGGGTGAAAGAGGCCGTGAAGAAGTCCCTGGCCGATCCCGACGTGACCTATTCCATCGAGCACAGGGTGGTTTGCCCGGATGGCGCCGAGCGTGTCGTTCATGAGCGGGGCGAGGTCATCTTCGATCAGGAACACAGGCCGGTGCGCATGATTGGAACGGTCCAGGACATCACCGACCGCATACGGGGAGAAGAGGCGCTGAAAAAGGCCTTCGACGAGATCAATCAGTTGAAGGAGCTACTGGAGGCCGAGAACATCTACCTCCGCAAAGAGATAACCCTGAAAGAGGGGTTTACCAGGATCATCGGCGCCAGCGCTCCGATAAAACGTGTCATGAACAGAATACGGCAGGTCGCGCCGACCCGGACGACGGTGCTCCTGACCGGGGAGACAGGCACCGGGAAGGGTTTGTTTGCCTGCGCTCTCCATGAAGCCAGTGACCGCCGGGATAAACCCTTCGTGAACGTAAACTGCGCCGGGCTGCCCCCGAACCTGATCGAAAGCGAACTCTTCGGCAGGGAAAAGGGCGCCTTCACCGGTTCGACGGCAAGGCAGATCGGCCGCTTCGAACTGGCGAACGGCGGCACGATTTTCCTGGATGAAATCGGCGAACTCCCGCTCGAACTGCAGGCAAAGCTGCTCAAGGTCATCGAGGACGGGGAGTTCGAGCGTCTGGGCAGCCCCCGTACCGTGAAAGTGGACGTCCGGATCATCACCTCCACCAATCGGCATCTCGAGGAAGAGACCCGAAAAAGCCGGTTCAGAAAGGATCTCTTCTACCGGCTCAATGTCTTTCCTGTAAACATCCCGCCGCTCAGGCAGAGAAGGGAGGATATCCCTGCGCTCGCGCAATATTATGCCGACAGATTCTGCAAACGCCACGGTAAAGCCATTCGAAAGATCCCTGAAAATACCATGAAGATCCTCGCAAATTACGACTGGCCGGGGAATGTGCGGGAGTTGATGAATGTCATTGAACGGGCGGTCATCCTGAGCGATGGCCCCGATCTCCGGATTGCCGAACAAATCGAAGTCCAGCCGGTTGGCCCTGACCGGGAGAACGTCACCCAGGACATGGAGGCACGGGAAACAAAAGATCTTGTCGATATAGAACGGGAGCACATCCTGAAGACACTCCACAAAGCCGGATGGAGAATAGAGGGCGACAAGGGAGCCGCCCGGCTCCTTGGATTGAACCCGAGCACCATGAGGGCCCGGATGAGAAAACTCGGCATCAAGAGGCCGAAACTCCCCTCGCATCATGCCTGAAAATTTCGCCGTCCTGCCACGCAACATGTTATAAACAGGCCACCCGTCTCAGGTTGCACAGAAGCCTCAACCGCAACACCCGTCACATGGTGCGGAAGCCGTCAAATATGACGGGTTGATCTCCGATTGATGCCCTTCCCTGAGTCCCCGACTTCGTCAAATCATACATATAATCAAACAGATACTTAATATCTTTGAACGGCCCCCTGCTGGCACGCATGTTGATATACTATCTTGTCTATCCATCTATCGAGGACGAGGGATGTCCTTTATCTTGTTTTTTTGCAGCATGACAGGATGGGTATGACGGGGGGAGTCAATTCAACAACACAAGCATCAGGCAGAAGCAGGCAAGGAAAAATAGGCGGAGAAGATTCAAGGTGCAGATCCCTGTGAAAGGGGTTTGCAGGTTTTAAAGCGTGTTTTATTTTTCCCGAAGACGAGAAAGGACGTGAAGATGATGAAACGAGTTCTTGGCATGATGGTAATTTTTACGGTTGTGTTTGCAGCCGGTATGGCGTCAGCAGACACAGTATCTTTGAAATATGTGGGCGTGTCGGATCCGACCGACGTCACGATTTATGTTCCCGGAACGGGTAGCGTGGGCACGCAGGCCGGCGGTTACACCATTCAGTATCCCGACCTCACGGGTACACAGAATTACACTGCATACTGTGCCGAGCCGCAAGGGATAAGTACAGGCACGACCGCAGCGTATGACCTGCAACCCATCGCCGAAGGCTCGGGATACGAAGCTGCCGCTTGGATTATTAGCCAGGGATACACAGGCGCGATGGCTGCGGCGGCGCAGATCGCTGTCTGGGAATTGACGTGGGATTACCAGATCGGGAACGCATATAGCCTGACAGCTGATGTCTTTCGACTCATTAGTCCAGACCCTCTTGCCAGTCCAACTCCCTCTTTAGTGACAAATGCGTCTACGATATATCAGGCCGCACTGGCAGGCATGGGGGCTGGTTTCGATCAGTCCGGATATTCGCTCGCCATGAATGCAGCCAATCAGGACTTTGTTGTTCCGAATCCCGTTCCCATCCCCGCCGCAGTTTGGCTGCTGGGAAGCGGGCTGCTTGGCCTGGTGGCTTTCCGCCGGAGAATGAAAAAATAAATCCCCCTCTTTGCCGCCCTTATCCGCGCTGCGGGGCGGCCCGGCAGGGTAGAAACCGGACAGGGTCGCGCACCCTGACGAGATGCTCCCCCGGTCCCCCTTTGAAAAAGGGGGATGCAAGGGGGATTTGCTGTTGCTTAAAACATGATCACTTAAAACTTAAAACTCCACGCAGTGGTGGCTTAAAACTCGCTCTCGGCGACAGCGGACCGGCTTCCGGGCTCTGGCCTGATCGGCCTTGTGGCGCGATGCCGCCGGACGAGGAAGTAAAAAGAATACAAGAATAAAGATCGATAAGGGAGATACGGCATGAAGAAAAAAATGGTGTTACTCATCGCTGCGCTTTTTATGATTTCCGGTTTGGCGGCGGGTGAGGCGAAGGCTTCGCTGTACGATCTGACATATCTCATTAACGGAGTTCAACCCGAAGGCAGCTCCTGGCTTACAGCAGACTTCCAGACCGTCGCAACTGGCACGGTGACACTGACATTGAGTTCCAATTTCTCGACGAACCCCGCAGACCCCACATACCCATACTACTTTCAGGAAGTGGCATTTAATGTCGACCCGACGATCGTTCCCAGTTCACTGAGTATTTCACGGTCGGCTTCAAGCGGAGTTATCGGGACTGTCACGATTGCCAATACGACACAAGATGCACAGGGCATGGTCGGCAGTGGCACTTTGGGAGGCGGCTTTGATGTTCTGCTCAGCTTTCCGACGGCTGGGGGCCAGCAGGATAACGGCCGCTTCGGCCTGGACAATTCGATCACGTTCACAATAACCGGGACTGGCATCACCGCAGCCTCTTTCGATTTTCTCAACACTGCGAATGCAGCACATGTCGGAGCCCACCTTGCGGGCATTCCGGGTGGGTTGTCGGGCGCTGTCGGCGACGTGAATTTGAATCCCGTCCCCATCCCCGCCGCAGTTTGGCTGCTGGGAAGCGGGCTGCTCGGACTCGTGGCAATTCGGCGTAGATTCAAGAAATAGTGACCCGAACGTTAGTGTGTTCCTCTTTGAACTAATAGAACTAACGGAACCAACGAACTAACATAACTGCATTATGGCCATCCGCCGGAGAATGAAAAAATAAATCCCCCTCTTTGCCGCCCTTATCCGCGCTGCGGGGCGGCCCGGCAGGGAAGGAACCGGACAGGGTAGCGCACCCTGACGGGATGCTCCCCCGGTCCCCCTTTGAAAAAGGGGGATGCAAGGGGGATTTGCTGTTGCTTAAAACTTGATCACTTAAAATGTGAGATAAGCTAGCGTTGTTTACATTTTCGGGGTAATCAGACGAGGTAGCGACCTCAGAAGGAGACCCCGATGGTTATACACAAAAACACGCGCCTGACCCCGTTTCAGAGGCGGAAGATCTACAAGTCCTATCACGAG
>JAJFTY010000010.1 GCA_021372695.1 Deltaproteobacteria bacterium | reverse complement strand
GCGACTCCTCTCGGGTCCGGGGCGGTGACGGTCCGGATCACCTGCTTGATGTTCTTGACCACGAGCGGGCTCATTTCGTTGATTTCCCCGGCGACTGCCTCCGCCGCAGCGAGCAGATCTTCGGGTGGCACCACCCGGCTGACGTACCCGAAGCGGAAGGCATCCTCGGCGGAAAGGTTGCGCCCCAAGAGCAGCATCTCCAGGACAACGCTCTGCGGAAAATGAGCCGCCAGCATGGGTGGGATCCCGAAAGCGGGCGTAATCCCGATTTTCACTTCCGGCATTCCGAACCGCGCCGTGGTGGATGCGATCCGGAGATCGGCCCCCACCATCGTCATGGCAAAACCGCCGCCGAGGCAGAACCCGCTCACGGCCGCAATGACCGGTTTGCTCACGCCTGCCCCGAAGACATCCATCCCCGTGAACGGCATGTCCCGCATCGGTTCCTTCTTTCGGAACTCCGCCAGTTCCACCATGTCGAGTCCCGTCGAAAACACCTTTGCACCGCCTGTCAGGATGATGGACCAGACCTCCGGGTCGTCATCGGCCTGGCGCCAGTAACCGGCCAGCGCCTCGCGAGCGGCCATGTTCAGGGCATTGTTCTTGTCGATCCGGTTGAACGTGATACAGGCTGTTTTGCCTTTCTTTTCGTACAGCACCTCCGCAGCCATGGCCTTTACTCCTCCTTTCTGCCCTCGTACACGGGTTTTCGCTTCTCCAGAAAGGCCCTCATCCCCTCTTTCTGGTCGCCCGTGGAAAACATCATGCAAAAGGCCAGGGCCTCGAGCGAGTGAGCGGATTCGAGATCGATTTCCGCCCCGATGTTGATGGCGACCTTCGCCATGGCGAGGGAATGCCGGCTGTGCCGTATGCACCGCTTGGCGAGGTTTCGCGCCTCCTGCAGGAGATTGTCTTTCGGCACGACCCGGTTGACCAGACCGATGCGCATGGCTTCCTCGGCGGAAATGAAATCCCCGGTGAAGATGAGTTCCTTGGCCCGCGCCTTGCCGACGGCCCGCACCAGCCGGATGTTGCCGCCTCCGCCGGGAATGATGCCGATGTTGACCTCCGGCAGGCCGATCCGGAGATTGTCCGCCGCCACCCGCAGGTCGCAGGCCAGCACGATCTCGCACCCGCCGCCCAGGCAATACCCGGCCACAGCCGCGATGACGGGCTTGGGAATTGCCTCGATCTTCCGGCAGAGTTCGGGAAGTCGTTTCCGGTGATACATCTCCATCGGCGACGCTTCCGCCATGGCCTTGATATTGGCCCCGGCGGCAAAGATATCCGGCCCCCCCGTGAGAATGATGGCCCGTGCCTCCGCGTCCTTTTCCAGCCTCTCGAAGGCATCCAGGAGTTCCAGCCGGACCTCTTCCATGAGGACGTTGCGCCTCTCGGGTCGGGCCAGCATGATCGTTGCGATGCTTTCCTCCAGATCCACTCGAATGAATTCGTACGGCATGACTCTTTCTCCCTGCAACACGCGTCGCGTGTCGATTGTTCATCGATGACGGAACGGATTCGCCGAACGCATCATGCCTCGGCCTGCACCGCGCTCCCTCCCTGTTCCCGCTTTCTGGCCAGATAATTCACGGCGACAACGGCCGCCAGGATGACATAGCCCGCGATATCCGTGTAAATCCCCGTCTTGATGAGCATCAGAGCGGCGGCAAAACAGAGAAGCCGGGCCCAAATGGGCACCCTCGTGAAGATCCATCCCATCATGGCGACCGAGACGGCATAGACGCCGAAGATCGCGCTGACGCATGCACTGAGGATTTCCGTCCAACTTCCGTCCATCAGGAGCGCGGGCCCGTACACGAACATGAAGGGCACGATGAACCCCGTGATCCCGAAGCGGCTGGCCTGGATCCCCGTCATCATGGGAGGGCTCTTGGCGATCCCCGCAGCGGCGTAGGCAGCCAGGGCCACAGGGGGCGTGATGGCAGACAGGGTGGCGTAGTAGAAGGCGAACATGTGCGCCGCCATGGGGAGAACGCCGAGTTTGATCATTGCAGGGGCAATCAGCACGGCTACGATGATGTAACAGGCCGACGTCGGGAGCCCCATGCCCATAATCGCGGAGGCGATCATGGTCAGGATCATCAACACGGGAAGAATGCCCTGAGACAGTTCGATCAGGACGTTCGTCAGGATGAATCCGAGCCCCGTCCGCATGATAATGCCGATGGCGATCCCGGCGCAGGCGCAGACAACGGCCACTTCAAGGGTACCAATGGCTCCCTGGGCGAGGGCGGTAAAGGCCCTCTCGGCATTGAGTCGGGTGTGCGTCCGCAGAAACGACACCAGCACGAGCGCGACAATGGACAGGAAGGCGGCCCGCTGGGGCGAATAGGAGATGATTCCCAGGAAAGCGATCAGCGCGAGGATGGGCAGCAGCAAATGCCCGCTGCTGAGCATCGTCTTTTTCAGGCTGGGAATTTCCGTGCGATCCATGCCCTTCAGCCCTCTTTTTGCCGCCTCCATGTCCACCATGAAAAAAAGGGAGAGGTAGTACAGGATGGCCGGGAAAGCCGCCGCGATGGCGACGTGGGTATAGGGTACTTTCAAAAAATCGGCCATGATAAAGGCCGCGGCACCCATGACAGGCGGCATGATCTGGCCGCCACAGGAGCCGGTCGCCTCGATGCCCCCGGCCACCTCGGGCTTATACCCGGTTTTTTTCATGAGCGGGATCGTGAAGGTTCCCACAGTAGCCACGTTGGCCACGGCGCTGCCGCTGATGGTCCCCATCAGGGCGCTGCCCACGACAGCGGCCTTGGCGGGGCCGCCGCGCACCCCGCCAATGGTCGCTGTCGCCAGGTTGGAGAAGAAGTCTCCCGCACCGGTAACCTGCAGAAATGCACCAAAAATAATGAAGGCGATAATAAACTCTGCGGTAACCGCCACGGGGATTCCGAAGATCCCGTCCTCGCTGAGATACAGCGCCGTGATCGTCTGGGGCAGATCGAGCCCGCGGTGCTCGATCAGGCCGGGCATGGAAGGACCGAAAAACCCGTAGATGATCAGCAAACAGGCAAAAATGGGGAGGGCCAGTCCCACCTTCGTGCGGGTTGCCTCGATGACGACCAGAACCGCCAGGATCCCCATGATGGTGTCGAGCGTGTTCGGGATGCCGCCGCGCATCATCAGCTCATCCTGGATGAAGATGATGTAAACGAACGGAACCGGCGAGATGACGGCCATGGCAAGGTCGCGCCACCGGCCGAAACGATCCTTCTTCTTCAGGGAGGCCAGGAGGAAGATCATGGGGACACAGAGGACCAGCAGGAGTCCACGCTGCGTGAAGGTGGGGAAGGACCCCTCGTAGGCCGTGTAGAGAAAGATCGCGGACGTGATGATTCCCAACGCGGCGATGAGCTTTCCCAAAAAGCCGCTCAGGCCGAGATTCATTAATACCCTGGAAACGATGTTCATGAGCATGCCCCCATTCGATCTAGGCCGTCTTGACGTGAGATGGGAGCAGGCGGGCACCGTTTACCCGCCTGCTCCCATGGGCGATTATTTCAGATAGCTGATCGGCGCACCGATTTCCTTGTAGTACTTTTCCGCACCGGGGTGCAGGGGAACCGGGAGATCGATCGCGACCGTTTCCTTCGTCGTCATCTTCCACTGCGGATGGATGGCGTCGAGTTCCTTCTTCTGTTCGAAGATGGTCTTCGCGATCTGGTAGACGAAATCATCGGGCAGATCGCTCTTGATGCAGACCGTCGTTCCGACAGCCAGGACGGGGATGGGCTTGTCGATTCCCTTCGCCCAGCCCGGGGCAATCTCCCGAATCAGGTAGTAGGGTTTCTCCTTGTTGATCTTCTCAAGGATCTTCCTGTCCAGAGGGATGAAGCGAACTTTTTCCGTCGTCGTCAACTCGACGATGGCCGGCGCCGCGCCGCCCGTCCCGGCAACGACGTAGGCGAACATGTCGATGTTCCCGTCTTTAAGGGCCGTGGTCTGCTGCGACACGCCCGCCGGGAAGGGCTTGACGTCGTTATACGTCATCCCGTGAGCCTTGAGGACCTCCTCCACGATGATGTAATTGGAGCTCCCGGGTACGCCCGTTCCCAGCTTCTTGCCCTTGATATCCGTGAATTTCTTGATCGGGGATTTCTCGAGCACGATGATGGCCAGGTAGATCAGGTCGTTGTTGAGCAGGGCGCGGAAACTCTTGTTCTCGGCAAGGTTGTTGATCCCCCGGTACATGGAGTAGGGGATGTCGGTCGTCGCAAACCCGATCTCCATCTTGCCCTGCCGGATGCTCTCGAGATTCTCGATCGATGCTCCAGTCGGCGCCGCATTCGCCTTGACGTTCGGAATGCTCTTGCTCAAGACGTTGGCCAAGGCGCCGCCCATGCTGTACCAGGCTCCACCGACCGTTGCGGTGCCGATGCCGACGTACCTTGTGCCTTCGCTCTTCGTGCCCTCGCTCTTCGGCGACGATCCTTGGCATCCAAGCAGCAGGGACATCCAAAGCAGGCTCATCCCCAGGCCGACCATGACTCTAAGACACCGTGACTTCATGATACACCTCCCTTGTTATTGTGCAGGCATTCTTCTCGTTTGCGTGCCGCGCTCCGGGCCGATCAGGATCGATCCCGCTTGTTCGACTTTTTCCATATGCCGAGTTTTTCGGCTTCCTGAATCAGTTCCTCCCTGAAATCGGGATGGGCAATGGAAATGATCCGCTCCGCCCGCTCCCACGTCGACTGCCCTTTCAAATTCACCTTGCCGTATTCCGTGACCAGGAAGTTCACGGTCGGCCGGGGCGTCGTGACGACCCCGCCGGGAGTCAGGATCGGCTTGATTCGGGAAATGGTCTCCCCCTTCTTTCCCTCGTAGGTGGAACTGATGCAAATGAACGCCTTGCCGCCTGGCGACAGGTAGGCCCCCCAGTGGAATTCCAGCTGCCCGCCGGAGCCG
>JAJFTY010000231.1 GCA_021372695.1 Deltaproteobacteria bacterium | reverse complement strand
AAGGAACTTGCGGATGGCGATGCGGCAGGTCAGCTCATGATCATTGCCGCGCACATACCGATTGACGTCGAATTGACGGCGCCCAATTCCGAAATGGGTTGGTGGACGGATCCGCAAAATGCCGTCACCCTGCCCAATCTGATCGCTGAACTGCAAAGCCATCCGAATCTGCTCATGTGGCTTGCGGGGCATCGTCATTTGAATACCGTCAAAGCCTTTATCTCCCCCGATCCGGTCAATGCTCCTGAAAAAGGTTTCTGGCAGGTCGAATCCCCGTCGCTCCGGGATTTCCCTCAGCAGTTCCGGACTTTTGAGATCTACGTCAACAGCGACTATACGATTTCCATCGTTGCAACCGACGTTGATCCGGCAGTCAAAGAGGGGACGCCTGCGGCGACATCGCGTCAATATGCCATCGCGGCGGCACAGATCGTTAAGACTTGGGACGCCACAACGAAGTGGAACCCAACCCATGATCCGACGATCAAGCCGATGCCGACCGGTTCATACAATGTAGAGCTGGTCAAGCCATTGAGCCCGGTAATGAAGGCGAAGATAAAGAAGCTGTACCCATGACCGTAAGCAGCAATCCCCAGTCGCATGCAAGTTGCCGGCTCGCAGGTCGTCATTGATGGTAAGAAAAGAATTTATTACATTTTAACCGGAAGGTGCACCCATGGATCAATTCAACAAATTAATATCACTCCGCTATATTCTATGTCTGGTATGGGTCGCGGTGGCAATCAGCGCAGCAAAGCCAGCCGTCGCCGCACCGACAGGAGAAGATGAGCAACAGAAACCGCGCGGTCTTGTCCTCGCCAACAAAGTGATCACCGGGGACTTCGACAAGATGCTGGAAAGCCGGGCAATACGGGTCCTCCTGCCGCACAGCCGTACCCTTTACTTCAACGACAGGGGCCGGGAGCGGGGCGTGACCGGCGATACGGTGCGGGACTTTGAACGTTTCCTCAACAAGAAATATGCAAAGAAACTCAAACGGCGCCCCTTGACGATATTTATCATCCCCCATACGCGCGACATCCTGCTTACGGACGTGGCCGGGGGCCTTGGCGACATCGCCGCCGGCGATATCACGGTCACCGAGGAACGTTTAAAGACAGTGGATTTTGTCGCGCCGGTGGAAATACCCGGCGCATCGGAAGTCCTGGTGACGGGGCCGACGTCACCCGCTATCAACGTCATCGACGATCTTGCCGGCAAAACCGTGCACGTTCGCAAAGCGACAAGCTATTACGATAGCCTGAGGGTTCTGAACGACCGTTTTCAAAGCGAACAGAAGCCGCCGATCAATATCGTCCTCGTCCCCGATGCCCTGGAGGATGAAGATCTACTGGAAATGCTGAACGCCGGGATCTTCCAATTCCTTGTCGTCGATGACTGGATGGCCAAGATATGGGTGCAGGTTCTGCCCAGGATCACGGTCAGGGATGACATCGTATTCCACAGCAGCAAGATGGGTTGGGCGATCCGCAAGGACAGCCCGATGCTGGAGGCGGAAATCAGGGACTTCTGCAAAAGTTATCTCAACAAACATGGGATTATCGAGAGGCGGCTGGCGCAGTATCATCAACGTATCAAACAAATCAAGGACCCGACAGATACTGCCGAATGGAAGCGCTTCGAGAAGACCGTTGCCCTGTTCGAAAAATACGGACGAAAGTACGGATTCGAGCCGATCATGCTGGCCGCACAGGGCTATCAGGAATCCACCCTGGATCAGAGCAAGCGCAGCCCCGTCGGCGCTATCGGCATCATGCAGATCATGCCGGCGACCGGGAAGTCGATGAAAGTCGGTGACATCAAAGTTGCCGAGCACAACGTTCATGCCGGTGCAAAGTATATGGACGGGCTGATGACGAACTACTTTCGGGATGCAAACTTCAGCGAGCAGGACCACTCGCTATTTGCCTTTGCCAGCTACAATGCCGGACCGGGGAATATATCGAGGATGCGCAAACTGGCAGAGAAACGGGGACTTGATCCGAACAAGTGGTTCAGCAACGTCGAGCTGGTCGCAGCCGAAAAAATCGGTTTCGAGAACACAACCTACGTTCGAAACATTTACAAATACTATGTTGCGTACAAACTGACCTATAGAATCATAGCGGAAAAGGCGAAGATGCGCGAGCAGGTCGCGCCGGATAAGGTCCAATAGCACCGCCCCTTTCATATCCGGCAAATCCGGGAGGCCATCACCCGGGCGGTGAAAGAAACGGTAACGGTCAAATCGGAGCGAGGTGCTTCCTCGCTCACTCATGCCGGAGCGCCACGATTGGGTCCAGCCTTGCGGCAATGGGGCCAAGCGCGGATGATGCCGTCGTCGAACGGATCGCGGCAATCGGCCTGAGATTCAAAGTCTGACGGGCTCGCCATCCAGCGAGGGTTACGATAACTGCATGACTCAGTTGCCGGTCACCTTGCTTTGGTAAATGTCACTAACACGGTGCATGCTTGGCGCTGTACATGCAGAAATGGTGGCAATCGTCATGAGAATGACCAAAAAACGGATAACGATATTTCTTTTTTTCACTTGTTACGCCTCTCTGTATCTTTCCAGCAAAATGACTGGTTGCCGGGTCATATTTTGACCAATAATTCGTCGATTCTACTACCATACTCATGGGACTGATGCAATTGGCGGCTGAACGCATCGTGGATGAGCAGGTACCGGAGGATCAACGGGCCTCACTTATCACTCGTGCCTCAAGGCCACGATCGGGTCGAGCCGCGCCGCCTTGAGCGCCGGGAAGTAGCCGAAGACCACCCCCACCATCGCCGAGAAGAGGAAGGCGATCAGCACGATCCCTCCGTTGAAGACGAAGGGCACCTGGAGCATGGCCGACAGCCACACCGATCCGGCCAGGGCGATGGCGATGCCGATCAGCCCGCCGAAGGAGGAGAGGACCACCGCCTCCACCAGGAACTGGGTGAGCACCTCCCGCTCCAGGGCGCCGATGGCGAGCCGGATGCCGATCTCGCGGGTCCGCTCGGTCACCGACACGAGCATGATGTTCATGATGCCGATCCCGCCCACGAGCAGGCTCACGGCCGCAACCGCGCTGAGGAGCGCGGTCAGCATCTTGGTCGTCCCGGTCAGCATGGCCGTGATCTCCTTCATGTCCATCACGGTGAAGTTGTCCTCGTCGCTCGGCCCCAGGTGGCGCCGCACCCGCATCAGGCTTTCGATGTCCTTCTTCGCCTTGTCGGTGGAGGCGCCCTCCCGCACCGAAACCTCGATGAGCGCAACGTCCTGGTTGCCCGAGATGCGCCGCTGCAACGTGCGGAGCGGGATCACCACCAGGTCGTCCTGGTCCATCCCCATGCTGCTCTGCCCCTTTGCCTCCAGGAGGCCGACCACCTCGCAGGAGAACTTCTGCAGGCGCACCCTCTGCCCGACCGGGTCCTGGGCGCCGAAGAGCTTCTTCCGCACCGTCTCCCCGATGAGGCAGACCGAGGCCCCGCCGCGCAGCTCGCCGTCGTTGAAGGGCCGCCCGGCCCGGAGGGTCCGGTTGGTGACCTGGAGGTAGCGGTTGTCGGTCCCGACCACGCTCGATGACCAGTTCTGGTTTCCGAAGATCGCCTTCAGCGACTGGGTGGAGACCGGGGCGACCGCGGCGATGTCGCTCACCTCGGCGGCAATCGCCTCCCCGTCCACCTCCTTGAAGAGCGCGGCGCCCGAGGCCTGGCCCGGCCCCATTCGTTTCCCCGCGCTCACGATGAGCATGTTGCTCCCCAGGTTCGCGATCTGCTGCCGCACCTGGAGGGTCGCGCCGCCGCCCAGGGTCACCATGGTGATCACGGCCCCGACCCCGATCACGATGCCGAGGATGGTGAGAAAGGAGCGGAGCAGGTTCCGCCGGATCTCGCGCAGGGCGAGCAGGATGGTGTTCCCGATCATGACGATTTTCCTCCATTCGGCCGGTCCGACGCGACCAGGCCGTCCATGAACCGGATGATCCGCGAGGCGTACCCGGCCATATCTGGCTCGTGGGTGACCATGATGACGGTGATCCCCCGCTCGCGGTTGAGGCGGGTGAGGAGCTCCATGATCTCCCGGCTCCGGGCCGTGTCGAGGTTTCCGGTCGGCTCGTCGGCGAGGAGCACCGCGGGCTCGGTCACGATGGCCCGCGCGATGGCGACCCGCTGCTGCTGGCCCCCGGAGAGCTCGGCCGGCGAGTGGGACTCCCACCCGGTGAGCCCCACGGTCTCCAGGGCCGCGCGGGCGCGAAGCCTGCGTTCGTGGGCCGAGGCGCCGCGGTAGAGGAGCGGCAGCTCCACGTTCTCCAGGGCCGTGGTGCGGGAAAGCAGGTTGTACCCCTGGAACACGAACCCCTGGTAGTGGCGGCGGAGCAGGGCGCGCTGGTTGCGGTCCAGGCTCCCCACCTCGACCCCCTTGAAGCGGTAGCTCCCGGCCGTCGGCGTGTCGAGGCAGCCGAGGATGTTCATGCAGGTCGACTTCCCCGATCCGCTCGGCCCCATGATCGCCACGAATTCCCCCGCCACGATGTCGAGGTCGATCCCGCGCAGGGCCTGCATCGAGGCATCCCCCCGGCCGTAGATCTTGGTCACCCCCCGGAAGACGACGACCTCTTCCGGCGGCCGGCTGCCATTTTGCTCCTGCCCGCTCGCGCTCATTTCGCGGCCCCCGTCAGGATGTCGGTGATCACGGGCATGCCGGCGGCGAGGTTTCCCGAGGCGACCTCGGTCCAGCTTCCGCTCGTCGAGCCGGTCGTGATCGTCACCGGGCTGGGCAGGCCCTCCTTCAGCACCCAGATCCGCTGCTGACCCTTGCCCACGTTCCCGTTGTCGGCCTTGGGCGCGGACCGGGGCGGTCGCGGCAGGATGGAGAAGAGGAGCCCCGGCGAGCCCTTCGCCGCCTCGGCCTGCACGGGCGGGGTGAAGCGGAGCGCCGCGCCCGGGATCAGGAGCGCGTCCTTCAGCTCCAGGACGGTCACGTCGGCGGTCGCGGTCATGCCGGGCCTAAGCGAGAGGTCGGGGTTCGCGACCTTCAGGATCGTCTCGTAGGTGACCACGCCCGAGGTGGTGGAGGAGCCGTAGCGCGCCTGGGTGATCCGGGCCGTGAAGGTGCGGTTCGGGTAGGCGGCCACGGTGAAGGTCGCCTTCTGCCCCTCCCGGATCTTGCCGATGTCGGCCTCGTCCACGTTCACGTGGAGGTCCATCCGGGTCAGGTCTTCGGCCAGGCTGAAGAGAACCGGGGCCTGGAACGCCGCGGCCACGGTCTGGCCGGGCTCGATGTTGCGGGAAAGGACGATGCCGTTGATGGGCGAGCGGATCACGGCCTTGGCGAGGTCGGTTTCGTTCGCTTCGAGGAGGGCCTTCACCTGGGAGACGGCGGCCGCTGATGCGGCGGCGTCGGCCTGGGCCCGGGCATAAGCCGCCTCGGCCGCATCGACCTCGGACTGGGAGGAAAGCCGGCCCTGGCTGATCTCCCGCGCCTTCCTGAACTGGGCGAGCTTGGCCCGGGTCTCCGCGACCGTGGCCTCGGCCTGAAGTACCTTGGCCCGGGCCGATTCGAGCTGAGCCCTGGTCTGGGTGATCGTCGCCTCCAGCTTCGTGGTGTCGAGCCGCACCAGCACCTGGCCGACCTTGACGCGGTCGTTGTAGTCCGCCTCCACGCTCTTGACCGTGCCGGAGAGCTCGCTTCCCACGTCGACGGAGTTCGTCGGCTTGAGGGTGCCGGTTGCGGTCACGATCACGGTGAGGTCGCCCCTTTTGACCTGTTCGGTCTTGTACTGCGTGGCTTTGGCCTGGGGGTCGGGCTTCAGAAAATGCCAGGCCGCGAGGGCGGCGATCAGGAGGCAGAGCAGGATTGCGGCCCTGTGGAGCCATCTCCGGCCCGTGCCGCTGCCTGTGCCGATCTTCAGGGTTTTCGCGATTTCGTTTTCATCGTTTCGTTCGGTCATATCGGTCATCCTTTTGCTATTCGTCATGCCGGCGAAGGCCGGCATCCAGTATCACGTACGGTAGTTGCAGCGGCCCTGGACCCCGGCTTCCGCCGGGGTGACGACTTATGGGTCCAGTGACGAGTCGTTGCCATTCCAGTGACGGCTGCGGTCATGACTTCGCTTCCTCTTGGGTCGTCTCCGTCCCTTCCGGGCTCATGGCGGTCCAGCCGCCGCCCAGGGCCTTGTAGAGCTTGACCAGGTTCGCGACGACGGTGCCGTCGCTCTGGGCGAGCTGGTCGCGGAAGGAGAGGAGCGACCGCTCCGCCTCGAGCACCGCCGTGAAATCGACGAGCCCGGCCCGGTACTTGATCTCCGCGAGCTCCGCGGCGGATGCCGCGGCCTGGGCCGCCTCCCCGAGCGACTGCCGGCGCCGCTGCTCCTGGGCATAGGCGAGGATCGCATTTTCCGCCTCCTCCAGGGCCAAAAGCACGCTCGACTGGTAGGCGAGAAAGGTCTGCTCCTGCAGGGCCGACTGGATCTCGATATTCTGCCGGATCGTGCCGGCGTCGAAGATCCGCCAAGAGAGGAGCGACGAGGCGCTGGAGGTCGAGTTCCCCGAGTTGAAAAGCCCGTTCAGGGAGAGGGCTTGGAGGCCGATCGCGCCGCTCAGTCTCAGCTTCGGGTAGAGCTCCGCCGTGGCGACGCCGATCCGCGCCGTCTGGGCCGCGAAGGCACGCTCGGCCTTGCGCACGTCGGGCCGCTGCCGGAGGAGGTCCGCCGGCACGCCGACCGCGACCGAGGCGGGAAGGGCGGGGAGGGGTTCGGCCTTCTCCAGCTCCGCGTGCACCGCGCCCGGGGCCTCGCCGAGCAGCACCGCCAAGCGGTTCTGGGCCTCGGCGACCGCGCTTCTCAGGGCCGGGACCTGGCTCCGGGCGCTCTCCAGGTTGTAGCGCGCCTGCTCCGCGGCGAGCTCGTCGCCCAGGCCCGCCTGGACGCGCCAGAGCGTGAGTTTGTAGGTCTCCTCCAGGCTCTTCAGGCTGCTTTCGGTCACGGCAAGGCGGGCCTGGGCCGTGCGGAGGTCGGTGTAGTTCAGGCCGACCTCGGCCAGAAGCGAGACGAGCGTGTCGCGCAGGTCCTCGCCCGCGGCCTGAAGGTCCGCGTCGGCTGCTTCCACCGAGCGCCGCATCCCGCCGAAGAGGTCGATCTCCCAGGATGCGTCCAGCCCCGCGGAAAAGAGGTCGGTCGTCATGGCGCCCCCGGTGTCGGCGCTCCCGCGGCTCCGGGACGCGGAGCCCGAGGCGTCGATCGTGGGGTAAAGACCGGCTTTGCTCAGGCCCCGCCTGGCGCGCGCCTCGCGGACGCGGGCTGCGGCCCTCTTCAGGTCGAGGTTTCCAGACGCGGCCCGCTCGATCAGGCGGGAGAGTTCGGGATCGCCCAGGCTCTTCCACCACTCGGCGAGCGCCTGCGGGTTTGCCCCTTCCTGAAGCCCGCCCTGGAGCGGGGTGTTCCAGGCGGCGGGTGTCACCGTTTGCGGCCGCACGTAATCGGGGCCGACCATGGCGCAGCCCATGGGAAGCAGGAGCAGGAGCAGGGCGAGGGTCCGAAAAATGGCCGGGAAGCTATTCTTGATGCCCTTGTAAAAAGTCGAAACATCACAACCGCTGTCATACCGGCGAAAGCCGGTATTCAGTAATATCCGGTGATTACAAATCACTGGACCCCGGCGCCTGCCCCGGACTCCGATCCGGGGTTCGCCGGGGTGACGACCTTTTGCGGGCCCGTCATTCTTGACGGCCTCGCAAATAGTCAAATTTCCCGTCCCCACCCCCACCCTGGCCCTCCCCCGTCGAGGGGAAGGGGATTCTGGAGTTTTTGCGTGCACGTCATTCTTTGTCAGCAGGCGCTTCATAAGGCGCTCCCCTTTCGCGGCGATTTGGCCTTGCCGCCTTTACGGCGCGCTTCGGCGGCCGCGCGGACCGCGGCGAGCCCGGCGAGCGAGAAGGTGAGCACGTGCCGGGCATAGGCCTCGATGTCGTCAATTCGACGCGGGCCGTCCTGTTTTCCCTCATTCCCGGCCCGCCGGCTCCGGACGATCACGGGGTTGATGCACTGGCTGATGATCCCCACCTCGCAGAATTGCACCTCCTGATCCGTCACCTGCGGGCCCAGGAGTTCGCGAACCAGCCCCTCCGTCCGTTGTTGCAGGGGCCGCATCTCTTCCCGCATCACCTCCTCCAGGAGGCCGGTGGGGTTGGCGAACTCCCGCTGCATGAACCGAAACTCCCGGTTGTTCTTGTCCACGATGCGCTGAAGCAGGGACGCGACCTGGCCCCGCAGGCGCTCTTCCGGCTGGGCGCCCGCGGCCACCCCGCCGTCCGGGGGATGGGCCTCCACGGAGCGGGCAAAGGCGTGCCGCCATGCCTCGCGGTAGAGGGTCTCCTTGCTCCCGAAATGGTAGTTGACCGCCGCGACGTTGGCCTCGGCCTTCAGGCAGATCTCCGCGATCGTCGCATCGCGGAACCCCTTTTCCGCGAAGATCTCGCCCGCGGCTTCGAGCAGCCTCCCTCGCGTCCTTGTCGTATCCTCCCGTAGGCTCTTCATGATCTTCTCTCCCGATGATTTGTAGTGCGTATTTTAAATATATATTTAAAATTGTCAATAGGTTTTTTGGGGGAAGATAGAGAGGCGGTCGGAGTCTTCAGTTGAGCGGCGACGTGGTGACCGGTGCCAAGGCGGCGTGGGCAATATAAAATCGGCTTGACTGTTGTAAACAATATGTTTATCGTACTCCCATGATCAGGACTTTCGCGGATGCTCAAACCGAACGTTTCTTTATGACCGGGAAATCGAAACACTTCCCGCCCGATGTGCTGAAGCGGGCCGGCAAACGATTGACCCAGTTGGACGCGGCCGCGATGCTTGACGATCTCCGCATGCCGCCATCAAACCACCTGGAAGCGCTGAGCGGAGATCGCGCCGGACAATGGAGCATTCGCATCAACGATCAATGGCGCGTCTGTTTCCGGTTTGAAAACGGCGAGGCGGATGATGTCGAAATAGTCGATTATCATTAAGGATTTGAGACAATGAACCCAAAAAATAATCTGCCCCCGGTTCATCCGGGTGAATTCCTGAAAGAGATTCTGGACGAACTGGGCATTTCCCAGGCCGAGTTTGCCCGCGCGATCGGTCTTTCAGCCATGCGGATATCCCATGTGGTCAAAGGCAAAAGGCCCGTTACCGCTGAGATGGCGTTGCTTTTCGGCAAGGCGTTTGGCCAGACGCCCCAGTACTGGATCAACCTGCAGGCGGCCTACGACCTCAAAATGGCTGAAAAGGTTGTGAGCCGCAGACTCGCCGAAATCCATGAATTGGCACCTATGTGAATGCAACCGTCGGCAGGAGGGCCGGTAAGCCTCACTCATGCCGCAAGGCCACGATCGGGTCGAGGTGCGCCGCTCCGCGTCTCGCGGAATGCGGGCCGGATTGGCGTCCACCCTGTCCGCGGCGATCGGGCGGTCCGCGCGGTTCTTCGCGAGGAGCGACGATGAACACAAAGCTTGCAACGCTGCTGCTGGCTTTCGTTTGCCTGGCGGGGTGCGCCGGAGCGACGACCAACCTTTCCATCCCCACGACCGGACTCTCCGGAGCCCCGGAGCAGATCCCCCTCCGACTGCTCCAGCCCGATGGGCCGGGGCCGTTTCCGGCCGTTGTGATCCTGCACGATTGCAGCGGCCTCGGGCCGCGTTCCAGCCGCTCTCCGGACCGCTGGGCCCAGGAGCTCGTGCGGCAGGGATATGCGGTTGCCATTCCCGACAGCTTCACGACGCGCGGCCACGCGGGCGGCGTCTGCACCGAGACATCGCCGCGCCGGGCCGAGGTCAACCCCTTCCGGCGCGTCCTGGACGCCTATGCGGCGCTGGCCTATCTGCGGACGCTGCCCGATGTCGACGGATCCCGGGTGGGTCTCATGGGCGGCTCGCACGGCGGATCCACAACGCTCGCTTCCATGGCCGCGCCGGAAAGCGAAAGCGAGCTGCTCGCGCCGGCGAAGGACGCGGGTTTTGCCGCCGCGGTCGCCCTGTATCCGGGCTGTGACGGAGGATACGGAAGCTGGCGTGCCGTCCGCCCGTCCGGGAGGGGAGGGCCGGTCACGGGCTACATCGGCGTTTACAAGCCCGTCGCCCCGCTGCTGATCCTGATCGGGGCGGACGACGACTGGACTCCGGCGGAGCCCTGCCGTATACTGGCCGAGACCTCCGCGAGGAGCGGATACCCGGTGGAGACCAAGATCTATCCGGGGGCGCACCACGCCTTCGACAGCAGCAACCCGGTCCGTTACCTGGCGAACCGGGTGAACGCGAACGCACCGGGCGGGCGTGGCGCTACGACGGGCGGCGATCCCGCGGCCTGGGCGGACAGCATCCGCGAGGTGGAGGCCTTCTTCGGCCGGCATCTGAAGAGGGCGGGAGGCGGGTCATGAGCAAGGCAATCAAGGCGGCGCTATTGTCGGCGCTGGTTTTTCCGGGGCTGGGGCAGATGTACCTCAAACGGTACGTGCGGGGGCTGATCCCGATGGTTGTCATCCTGATCGGCCTGGGTGTCTGGATTACGGATGCAACGCTCCGCGCGCTCCAGGAGCTCGACAGGATACAGATCCAAGGCGGGTTCATCAACCCGAACGCGGTTGCCGCCCGGATGGCGGCATCCTCCCCATCCGGCGAGTGGTATTCCCCGCTCATCCTGCCCTTGATCGTGATCTGCTGGCTCTATTCCGTGATCGACGCCTATCGGCTGGGAAAGGGAATGGAGCCGCCCGCGGTCCAGGATCGCCCCCCGGAGAATGAAATGAGATGATCTACTCGTCCCTGGTCAACAATATCACCCTCATCATTGCGCTGAGCATCCTCTACAGTTTCGTCATCCGCAGATGGGAATCCGGGTCGCGCACCGGCCGGGTCATCTCCGGTTTTCTCTTCGGAGCGGTTGCCGTCATCGGCATGATGAACCCGCTCGTCATCTCGCCGGGCCTCATCTTCGACGGCCGCTCCATCATCATCAGCATCGCGGGCTTCATCGGCGGGGGGGTCACGGCCCTGATCGCCGCCGTGATGGCCATCGTCTATCGGATCTGGATTGGCGGACCCGGGGTGATCATGGGGGTTTCCGTGACCGTTTCGTCCGCCGCCATCGGCATCGCCTACCATTATTTCCGTCGCCGCAACCCTCGACTGGTCGCTCCTCTGCACCTGATCGTATTCGGGATCATCGTCCACGTCTGCATGGTGGCCCTGATGATGACCCTGCCATCGGGCTTGAGATCCGAAATCTTTTCAAGGATGGCCGTCCCGATCCTCCTCATCTACCCTCTGGGAACGCTCCTGGTTTCGATCGTTCTCCTGGATTCGGAGTCCCGGCTGCGCGCCGAAGCCGACTTGCGGGAAAACGAGGCCCTGTTCCGGAGCTACCTGGAAAACGCCCCGGACGGCGTTTATCTGAACGATCTGGAGGGAAATTTCATCTACGGCAACCGGAAGTGCGAAGAGATCATCGACTACCGGCGGGAAGATCTGATCGGAAAAAATTTTCAGAGCTTGAGCCTCCTCCCTGATAGCAGCCTGGAGAAGGCGCTTCAGTTGCTCCAGGCCAACAGGGAGGCCAGGACCACCGGCCCGGATGAACTGGACCTGATCCGCAAGGACGGATCTCTCGTACCCGTTGAGATCAACACCAACCTCGTTCAGCGTGCGGGGCAGACGATCGTCCTTGCCTTTGTTCGCGATATCACCGAGCGCAAACAGGTCGAGCAGAAACTCAGGGAAACCCTTGAGAGTCTCAGGAAGGCGGTGGGCGCGACCATCCAGGTGATGGTATCCGTCCTGGAAGTGAGGGATCCCTACACGGCCGGCCACCAGATGAGGGTTGCGGACCTCGCCCGGTCCATTGCCGCGGAGATGGGGCTGCCGCAGGAGCAGGTGGACGGCATCCGCCTGGCCGGTTCGATCCACGACATCGGGAAACTCTCCATACCCGCCGAGATACTGTCGAAACCCACGGCCCTGACGAAGATCGAATCCGCTCTGGTCAGGGAGCATGCCCAGCAGGGATTCGAGATCCTGAAAGATGTGGAGTCCCCCTGGCCGCTCGCCCAGATCATCCATCAGCACCATGAACGGTTGGACGGCTCGGGCTATCCCCGAAACCTGAAGGGTGACGACATTCTGATCGAAGCCCGCATCCTGGCGGTCGCCGACGTGGTGGAAGCCATCGCCTCGCACCGGCCCTATCGGCCAGGTAAGGGCATCGATGCGGCCCTGGACGAGATCGAGAAACAGAGGGGCGTCCACTACGACGCTTCCGCCGTGGACGCCTGCCTGCGGCTGTTCCGGGAAAAGGGCTTCAGATTCGCCGATTTCCGGACGTGAAGCAGAACCCTTTGAATCATCAGAAGCGCCGATGGCAGGAGACATTCTCGGAATGTCCCGGGATGTTCGGCGCGGAAGCCAGCATCCCTGCCCGCGCGGCGGCGGATCTGTTCAAGAGCGAAGCCGTGCAGACGATCCTTGAACTCGGCAGCGGTCAGGGCCGGGACACGATCTATTTCGCCCAAGAGGGTTTCCGGGTCCATGCACTCGATTACAGCGGGGTGGGACTCGAATCCGTCAAGGCCCTGGCCCATGAAGCAGGGCTGTCCGGCCGCGTCGTGACGAAGATCCAGGACGTCCGGGAGCCGCTTCCGTTTATCGACGGGAGTTTCGACGCCTGTTACTCCCACATGCTGTTCTGCATGGCCCTGACCACCCCGCAACTGCGGTTCCTGTCCGGGGAGATCCGGCGCGTGTTGAAGCCGGGCGGATGGTGCATCTATACGGTCCGCCACACCGGGGACGCGCACTATCGAAAAGGGGTGGAGCGCGGGGAAGACCTGTATGAAATGGGCGGATTCATCGTTCACTTCTTCAGCCGGAAGCTCGTCCGGGAGCTCTCCCAAGGCTTTGAAATCATTGTGGTCGATGAGTTCGAGGAGGGCGATCTCCCCCGGAAGCTGTTCCGGGTGACCCAGCGGAAGCCGAGCTAGAGTCCTGCACGGAATTCATGTTGCTTCCGCCGAAAATATGATATAACGCAGGCCAAATCCGGCTTTCGTTTCCGCTGCGAATCGGGCCCGCGAATGCGCCGGTTTTCATCCTCCGGGCCTTCATCAGAGCCAACCTTCGGACGTTCTCGTACATTGATGCTGTAGAGAAAAAACAGTCAACCAACCATCCGTCAATCCAACCAGGCGTGTCGATGAGGGAGGTGGGCATGTTCTCGAAAAGTATCAGCAAAAGACTCGTCACGGGCATCCTGATTCCAACCCTTTTTATCTTCGGCGGGGCGGGCGCAGCTGCGGCCTTTTCCGTGGGTGTCGGGAATCTTCAATACTCGGATGACTCCGGCCGGTCGGTTCTCTACGATTTCTCGGCGGGAACGGTCGCCAGCAACGCGATCAACCTTTCCGGTCTGTCGGGCGTCGTGACGCCGCCCGGCGGCGAGACCGGCGTGACCTATTTCTGGGGCCAGGCGCCGACGATCCCCCCCGTCACCGTCACACTCGACACCGTGGCCCGGAAAGCGAACGTCTATCCAACCGACGGTTTCGACGGGGTCGCGGCTCTGTACACGAGTCCGGGGGCCCTGCCTGCGGGGGCCGATCCGGCTGCCTGGTCCTACTCCCTCGGACTGGGCCCTTTCAGCGTCGACATGGCAGCTCAGAAGGCCTATCAGTTCGACCTCGGCCTCGGCCGTGATGAAAGCTCCGGAGGGCCTTGCAACAATGCCACCGTGAACATCATCTGGGTCAAAGGCTTTTACAGCGGAAACTTGTATCCCGACAACACGCTGATCATCCAGGCGGGAGTCCGGAACGGCAACAACGATCTCTGGGCGTCTACCCCCATCATCCGCACGGGCCTTGACCCGGCTGCGACGACGCTTGCGTTCAGCCTGGCCGTGACGGGAGGCAACCACTACGCCGCCACGGTCGACATCAACGGCGAAGGTGCCGCGAGCCTCGGCGAATACACCCTGACCGCCGGGCAGGGCGCCTTCCAGCGAATGCCCGATCTGATGCCTTACGTCTCCATGCGGGTAGAGAGCGCCTCGGCCCTGCCCCAGCCCACTGCCCAGTCGCTCCATTTTCAGGCCGATGGGAAGTATTATGCGGGCTTCCTTGTGCAGGATCCCCTGCATCTGGCCTCGGCGGTGCGGGTCACGGGGAACGGGAATTCCTATGTCGGTTCCGGGATCGACCTGCTTTGGGATGACGCAAGCAAGAGCTGGTACACCGTAAACCGCGAGATCGGCACGGAGCCGGTCGTCTCACCCTACCCCTCGTTCACCTTCACCTTCACCCCGCAGACGGGCGGGGCTGCGATCGATCCGGCGACCCGGGCGATCACCGGGTATGTGACCGAATTCGCATCCAACCTCCTGCCCACGGGGAACCTCGACGCGAATCCCGTCTTCACCTGGACGGGGATCGCGGGTGCCGTCAGTTACGGCGTCGAACTTGATGACGGGGCCACGGGGAGCCGGATCTGGAACCAGTACAATATTCCCTCGACCCAGACCTCGGCGGCTTACAGCGGCCCGGCCCTGGAGACCGGCAAGGCATACGATTACCGCATCGTCTCGATGGTCGATCAGAGCCAGGTCTGGAACAGTTCGCTCGCGAGCGGTAGCTTCACCTACACCGGCGGCGCCCCGACGATCTCCTTCAGCGGCTGGGTAAAGGCCATACCCAACTGGCCTTCCACGGAAGGGGCGGCCGGGACAGCCGGGGCCACGGTCTCGGCCCTCTCCCCGGCAACCACGCCGCCGACCGTGATCAACACGGCCATACCGGACAGCAGCACGGGCGCCTTCACGATTACGGGGCTGCCGGTTGCGACGACTTTCTTCCTCAAAGTGCAGCCGCCCGGCGGCTATATGCCCGTGCTCGGCAGATTCATCAACTGGAATGCCGACATGCAGGCCTACCTTTCCTACGGCCTCTTCACGACAGGCCAGTACGCCGCGTTCGGCAACGCGGCCGGGACCGGAATGATCCTGGGCCGGGTGGCCCTGAAAAGCGAGCCCCCTCCGGCGACGACCTTCCTGGCCGGGGCGACCGTTGAAGCGAGGGAATGGACGGCGGGAAGCCCGCCTGTGCTGGGCGACGCCCTGCCCGTCACCTACAGCGGCGGCGGTTCGGCGACCGGGGCAGACGGAGTCTACATGGTGAAGAGCGTCCCCGCCGGAAAAAAGGTGCAACTCACCGCCACGCTGGGGGGCTACACCTTCGAGTTCAACGACGCCGTCGTGCCCGTCGCGGCCGACACGATCTCCGAAGAGTCCTTCTTTGGCACGGCGGTCCAGAGCCCCTTCTATGCCTATTCGTACCACCACCAGGACGGGACCTATTTCATCAACCTCTTCGCCGAGGATGCGGCCCATGCCTTCACCGGCGTGACCGTGAACGGCCCCGGCCTGGCGGGCGAGGTGAGCCTGGTCTACAACGGCGCCAGCTGGGCTCTTCCCGATGCGGGAGGCTTCTCCCTGGGGTCCTCCCTGCCAACGGGGGACCGCACCTACAATTTCACCGCCCAGACCGGCGGCACGCCCGTGACCGGCTCGAAGACCGTCAGCGTCTACGTGGAGGCGTATGCAACGAACCTCCAGCCCGCAGGCGACCTCAACGCTGCGCCGACCTTCTCCTGGACCGGGATCGCGGGGGCGGCGAGCTACGCCCTCATCCTGTATGACCAGACAGCCGGCGGGGCCGGGGTCTGGACCAGTCCGCAGGTGACGCCGCCCCAGACGAGCATCGCCTACGGCGGTCCGGCGCTGACCTCGGGCCACGCCTACCGGTACCTGGTGGTCTCCACCGTCAACACGGACGGCAACAACAACGCCTCCTTCGCCCAGGGGGAGTTCACCTACACAGCCGCGAGCAACTCCGGCTCCGTCTCAGGAACCCTCTCCTACGGCGGGAGCCAGACGGGCAACTACCGGCTCAAAGTCTGGTCCGCCGACATGACGGGGGACTATTACCAGGAGCTCACCGTCACGGGCGGCTCCTTTTCGTTCAACAACGTGCCCAACGGGCGCTACTTCCTGACCGCTTACCGTGACAGCAACTGGAACGGCGAATACACCGCCGGAGAGGCCTACGGCTACCACGAGGATGCAAACGGCCTGAAGCTCATCACCGTGAACGGCAGCGGCGTGAACATCGGCACCGTGACGCTGGCCGATCCGGCCGCGGGGCCGACCGGGGCGTCGGTTTCCATCAACGCCGCGATCGGGGGGCTCCGGGGTTATCTCATCTTCTTCCGGAGCGGAGATTTTCTGGGCATCGCATCCCTGCAGAACGGGATCAGGCCGATCTTCTCGCTGGATGGCGACCTGACGGCGGGCCTGCGCGGCTATTCCCTGACCCAGATGCAGAATAATTACGACGGCATGCCCGTTCCCGCCGGGATGTACGACTTCTATTTCATGACCGGCGACCTGGACCAGGGGCCGGACAAGGGCGTGGTGCAGTACGCGCAGACCGGCGTTGCGGTCGTCAAGGGCAGCGTGACCACCGTCCCGGTGTCCGGGTCCATCCCCTTCGCCGCCGGGGGGTCCGTCTCCGGGACCGTCACCAGCAATTTCGGGGCACACCATTCCCTCGGCAGGGTCTCCGTTTCCCTGACCGGGGATCAGGCCGGGCAGATCCTGAAGGCCTGGGGCAGCACCGACACCAACGGGCAGTTCCGGTTCGACCACCTGGCCGCGGGGACCTACTACCTGCGGCTGGCGTACGCCGGGTATAACGCCTTCTCGCCGATCGCGGTCACGGTCACCGAGGGGCAGACGCTGGTCGTGCCGGGGAGCGGCACGGTGCTCACCCCCGCCCAGACGCCGGCCACCATCTCCGGAACGCTGAACCCCTTCGGAACGGGGGTGGACAGCCGGGTGCTCCTGAAGCAGGGGGAGACCGTTGTCGCCAGCGCGGCGACCGATCCGGCGAACGGAGCCTACGCCATCTCCGACGTCGTTCCCGGGAGCTACACCCTCGCCGGCTCGGCCCGGGGCTGCGCGCCGGCCCCGGTTCCCGTCACCGTGGCGGCCGGACAGGCGCTGACGCAGAACTTCAACCTGAACGGCACGAAGAGCATCATCACGAGCGGTCTCGCCTGGCTCCTGGCCCACCAGCGGGCGGACGGTTCGTTCGATGACAACCTGAGCTTTGATGCGGACCCCTTCGTCTTCGGATGGACGGGATACACGGGCCTGACCCTGCTGGCCGTTCTGGAGAACCCGAAATACAACGTTTCCACCAGCCCCGCTTATCTGGGGAGTGCCCTGCTGGGGCAGATCCATGACGCCCTGTACGGCGTTTCCGGGGCCACGCCCAAAAACGGCATCCGGCAGTACTTCGAAGGCACCTATCACGCCGCGGATGATCCCGCGACCACTGGTTGGAACGATACCGGCGCCTTCTACGACGGCACGACAAATGGGTTGTCCGTGGCCGCTACGCCGGTGGCCCTGGAGAAACTCATCGCCCTGGGCATGCCGCTCAGCGATCCCCGGGTCACCGGGGCCGTACAGTTCCTCCTGGGCGCCCAGGTCACCGCGGCCCGGGCCAGCAATCCGATCTTTGCCGGCGGCTGGCGGTACAACCCCGGGAACACGGATACGGACAACTGGGAGACGGCATGGGTCATCATGGCCCTGATGAAGGCGGGCCTGAACCCGACCGTCCAGGCAGTCGTGGACGGCCTGAATCACATCCGGCGCAGCCAGGCCACCCAGGGGGGCGGCGCGGGCCTCTTCGCGTACCAGCCCAATGACACCAGCGGTTACGGACCCCTGGGGACGAGCGCGGCCTGTATCCTGGCCCTGAATTTCGCCGGGGCGCCGAACTCGGATCCCGACGTGGACCGTTTCTTCCAATGGGTGAAGAATAACGGCGGGTTCAACGGTTACCAGCGCTGGGCGGACGCCTACTGGTGGTCCATGTTCCCCTGGGCCGCGATCCTGTACGACGACCCCGCGACGTCGGCTCCGGTGAAGAAGTATTACGATACGCTCGAACTGACCTGGAACATGGCCGACGATATCCTGTCGCGGCAGAATCCCGACGGCTCCTGGAGCAATCCCAACTACATCCCGGGGGGCTCCAACAGCGGCAACGGCGTCATGTTCACGGCGAGCGCGCTCATGGCCATCGCCCCCTACGCAGGCCTGACGCCGCTGCCCGATGAAGCGACGATCTCCGGCGTGGTCCGGAACCCCGCCGGCGCGGGCGTGGCGGGTGCCAAGGTGGAGGCCCTGCTGGACGGCGTCGTGCGGGCGTCCACGGTCACAAACGGCAGCGGCGCCTACACGCTGAGCGTGCCGCAGAATTACGCCTACACCCTGCGGGTGACGGCGGCCGGTTATGCGAGGAAGACGATCGCCACGGCCGACATCGGGAGCGGCGGGCTGACGGGCCAGGATGTGGCCTATCTGATGACGGATGCGGATACCGCGCACCCGACGATCTCCGACCTCATCCCCGCGGACGGGTCCACGGTGTCGGCGGCCAGGCCCGCCATCTCCGCGGTGCTGGCGGATGTCGGATCGGGCGGCAACGCCCCCTCCGGCATCGATCCTACCGCCGTCTCCATGACGCTCGACGGCAACGCCGTGAACGCAAGCTTCAATTCCTCGACCGGCATGGTCTCCTTCACGCCCCAGAGCGATCTCTCCGATGCGTCGCATGCCGTGGGCATCGCTGTCCAGGACTATGCGGGCAACAGTGCGTCCGCCTCCTGGTCGTTCACCGTTCTGGCGAATATCTCCTTCACGGGCTACGTGGCGGACAGCCAGTCGCCGTCGCAAGCCGTTGCCGGCGCCACGGTCGAAGAGGGGGGCCTGCCCGCGAATTCCACGACCACCGATGCCGCGGGCCTCTACACCCTGGGCGGTCTCAAGGCCGGGCTTCCCTTCTACCTGAAGATCTCCAAGGGCGCCGACTTTGCGCCCTGCTATTCCGCGGAGATGACCTACACGGCGGACCACGTCGAGCCCCGCGACCGGGCCTTCACCCTCTTCCCCATCACCCGCTTCGGGCCCGGGGCCGGCAACTGGAACGTGGACCCGGGCAAGGGGGTGATCCGCGCGGCCGTGCGGGACAAACTCGACGGCTACGTCGGGGGGGCCGTCGTGACGGCCACGGGCCTGCTCCAGCAGAGCTACGCGGTCTGCTACGACGACGACTGCACGCCGTCGCTCACCGCGACCAAGGACGGAACCGGCCGCTACCTGATCAGGAATGTCCTCGACGGCGACACCGTCTCCGTGACCGCGACCAAGGCCGGTTGGACCTTCAACACGCGGACCTACCACACCTTTGCCGGCGGTGTGAGCCAGGGCCGGCTCACCGGCCAGGGGCCCGTCTCGCTGACCGTGACCGTGAGCACGGCCGCCCCCTCCTGGTCCCTGTTGGAAGGGGTCCAACTGCAGGCGGTGGGCTTCCCGGCGGTCTCGGCGACGACCGGGGCGAACGGGAGCGCGACGCTCTCGGGGCTGCCGCCGAACGTCACCATCCCCTTCAGCGTCGGCAAAGCGGGGTACGTAAACGGCTACGGCCAGTTCTCCGCATCCTCCGGGGTCTCCTCCTGGCGGATCGCCCTCTTCACCCAGGCGAACCTGACGGCCTGGGGCGTCCGGGCCGGCCTGGGCGTCGTCTACGGCCGGGCCATAGACGACGCCAACAGCGACAACAACACCAACGGCCTCACCGGGGTGCAGGTGCAATGCGCAAGCGCCCAGGGCCGGATCTACGAGGTCCTCTACCTCAACGACGACCTGACCGTGGCTGCCGGCGCCACGGCGACCATCGGGAACGGGCGCTACGTGATCCCCAACGTGGTGCCCGGCGACACGGTGACCCTCTCCGCGAGGAAGGCGGGCTGGTCGCTCTGGACCAGGACGACCAGGGCCTATGCCGACGGGGTGAGCCACGGCTATCTGTACGGCATCTCCGGGGGCGCCACGGTCACGATGTACGTGAACGACAAGAGCGGCGCGGCCATCCCGGGCGCCACGGTCAGGATGGCCGAGAACACTGCCCTGTCTGCGGCCTCCGACAGCGGCGGCAAGGTCGTTCTCACGAACCTGCCCCTGGACACACCGTTCACCTTCGAGGTGATCAAGGCGGGCTACCGCAACACCTACTCGAGGAGCGTCATCCTCACCGGAAACAACAACAGCTGGGGCACCTACACCCTCTTCGCGCTCAACGACAGCGCCAGCTTCGGGGGGATTCCCGCGGACAGGGGCGTCATCCACGGCTGGGTGAAGAACGATGCTGACAGCGGCAACCTCGCCGGCGCGCGGGTGAGCGCGGTCAGCGGCCTGGGAAACAATTACACCGTCGTCTACCTGAACAACGACTACACGATCGCCGCCGCAGCCACGGCGACCCTCGGGAATGGGCGCTTCGCCGTCCTCGGGGTGGAGCCCGGCGACACAGTCACGGTCCGGGCGGAGCTTGCGGGGTGGACTTTCGACCCGCGGACGTCCACAGCCCGGGCCAACGCCGTCAACCAGTCCGTCGTCTACGGATTGCCGACCTTCAAGGGCGATCTCGACGGGAACCGGGCAGTGAATTTGGCCGACGCGATCATCGCGTTGAGGGCCCTTTCAAGGCTCGACACGGCAATTCGCGGCGACTATCCCGCGTCCGGTGCGGATGTGAACAACGACGGCAGGGTCGGTCCGGCCGAGGCGATGTTCATCCTCCAGTGGCTGACCGGGATGAGATGAGAAGGCGCGAAAAAAGGTCGGAAAAAGGGCGGCTCACAGCGAAATTCTCTTGACATTTTTATGGATTGGGGGCAAATGACCGCAAAGAAAAGAGGCATTGTCAAAAGGTGACCACCGATTGAATCCCTGCCCAAGGGTGATGCCATGACGATATGACGGAAACCCCGCGCCTCAGAAGAGAGCGGGGTTTCCTTATTCGGCGCCCGCCTGACCGGCACCCGGCGCAATGATCTTCACACCGCCATCGATCCATCTCCATCGGAAGGGCTTCGGATCGTACATCCTCGATCCCATTCCGGAACAATAGATCGCTTTCTCCACATTTCGCATGAAGCGCATAGGGGAGGTCGTCGTGAAAGTATGGCAATCGGTCTGGGAGCGCCTCCGCAGCCCGTTCGTTTCCGGCAACGGGTCCGTCGAATATGCGGAGACATTTCATGAGGAACTCAACGGGCAGTGCCGCAGGATCAACTTCATCGCCGCGCTGATCACCATGTTCGCCTTTCTCCCCTACATCCCCATCGACCGTCAGCTCCATCCGGGCGAACCCCTGATCGTCGCGCTCCGGGTCGGCCTGACCGTGGTGGGGTTCACGGTCCTGATTCTGCAGGGCCTCCGGCGCTTCGACCGCCACCAGCTTCTCCTCCTGATCGTCATCAGCGCCTATCTCGAGATTGCCACGGGCGTGATCACGGGGCTCACCCGGTTCGATCCTGCGTACCTGGGCGGCTACCTCCTGGTGATCACGCTTCTGGCCCTTGTTCCCATCCCCCGTCAGGCGGCCTGGTCGATCCTTGCCCTTTCCCTCCTGCTGTTTTTCGGAGCGGGTTTTGCCCGGGGGATGGCTTTCGACTCCACGAGAATGCGCTACAGCCTCAACGACCTCCTGATCGCCATCGTGGTGGTGGCGTTTTTCGTCTTCCTGCTGGACAGGCTGCGGTTCAGCAGCTGGGAAAAATCGAAGCGGATCAAGCGGCAGAACGAGATCCTCCGCGAGAGCGAGGAGTTCTCGACTCAGCTGATTGCGGCCATCCCCGACACCGTGATCCGTACGGACATCCAGGGCAACATCCTCTACATCAACGAGAAGGGCCTTGAAGTGGCCGGGTATGCGAAAGAAGAGATCGTCGGGCAGAACATGCTCGCTTTCGTCGCCCCCGAGGACCTCGACGCGGCGGTTCAAAACACGGCCCTCATGATGGAGCGTCCGCTCGGACCCAAGGAGTACCATCTGCTCCTGAGCAAGGGGGCAAAGTCCCTCTACGAGGTGAATGGAAGCGTCCTCAAGACGGAGAACGGCCTCCCCTGCGGCATGGTTTATCTCGTGCGCGACGTCAGCGAGCGCAAGCGGGCCGAGGAGGCCCTCCGGAAGAGTGAGGAGACGCTGCGGCTGATCGTCAACACGATCCCCCACATCGTCTCGGTCTGGGACATGGACCTTCGCCCCACCTACATGAGCCCCTCGATCCAGCGTCTGCTGGGCTACGCACCGGAGGAGGCGCTGGCACTCACGATCGACCGGATGACCACCCCCGAGTCGCTGAAGATTGCCATGGACGCCTATCGAGAGGACCTGGAGCAGTCGGCGGATTCCTCCAGCCACCGCGTCCGCGTTCTGGAGCTTGAAGCAGTGCGGAAGAACGGTTCGACGATTCCCTTCGAGATTACGATCACCTTCCTGCGCGACTCCCAGGGTGCTCCCATCGGCATCGTCATGCTGGGCACGGACATCACGGAGCGCAAACGGGCGGAAGCCAAGCTGCGGGAGAGCGAGGAGAATTACCGGTTCCTGGTGGAGAACACCAACGACATCATCTGGATCTTCGACCTGAAGACCATGAGCTACTCCTACGGCTCGAAGTCGGTGGAACGGATCCTCGGGTACACCGCCGCCGAGACGGTGGGAATGAAACTGGAAGACATCTTCTCGCCGGAGACCCGAAAGAGCGTTCAAGCCGCCTTCGGGAGAAGCGTGACGGGTGACGAGCCTTCAGGCCGGGTCCTGGTGGAAGCGGAGCATATCGCCAAGAACGGCAGCCCGGTCTGGATGGAGATCAATGCCGTGGTGAAAAGGGACGAGCTCGGCGACCCCGTCGCCTTCCACGGCGCGACCCGCGACATCTCGGCGCGCAAGCGGGCGGAGGAACGCTTGAGGGAGAGCAAGGAGCGGCTGCGGACCATCATCGACGGCACGCATGCATCCCTGGTCGGTACGGACGCCATCGGACGTTTCACCTATGCCAACGAAGCGATGGCCGAGGCGCTCGGTTACAAGACCCCCGCGGAGATCATAGGCAAATCGTACCTTCATTTCGTTCATCCCGACGACCGGCAGCGGCTGATCGACAATTTTCTGCACGAGGTCCAAACCCATGAGCCGGCCGGCATCCAGGAGTTCCGGATCGTCGACGCGGGCGGCACGGTCAAATGGTTCAGCTTCCTCTCCACCCTGGTATTCAAAGACGGAGAGGTCCAGGGCCGGACAGGGGTGTCGCAGAACATCACGGAGCGCAAACGGGCCGAAGAGCGCCTGAGGGAGAGCGAGGAAAAATATCGGCTGCTCGCCGAGAACAGCAACGACGTCATCTGGACGACCGACACCGAACTGCGCTTCACCTACTACAGCCCGGCCATTCGAAAGCTGCGGGGACTGGAGCCGGAGGAGGCGATGAAAAAGACGCTGGCGGAAACGGTGACTCCCGCGTCGCTGAAGGCCCTCGTCGAAAAATACAGCGCTTATCTGCCCGATGTCGAGCGGGGCCTGAACCCGACGGCCGTCATGGACGTCGAACAATACCGCAAGGACGGCTCCACGGTGTGGGTGGAGATCTCCATGACCACCATGCGGGACGACCGGGGGAAACTGACAGGCTACGTCGGATTAACCCGCGACATCACCGAGCGCAGGCGCGCAGAAGCGGCCCTGCGCGGAAGCGAGGCCCGGTACCGCACCTTCTTCGAACAGGCGGCCCTGGGCGTCGCCGAGATCGAGCACCACACGGGCCGCTTCCTCGCCGCGAACCGGGGACTGTGCGAACTCCTCGGCAGGAGCGAAGAGGAGATGCTCGCGACCACCTTCATGGAGATCACCCACCCGGAAGACCTCCATCTGCATGAGGAGAAGGCGGAGCAGCTTCTCGCGAGGGAAATAGGGCACTACACCCTCGAGAAGCGGTACGTCGCAAAGGACGGCACCCCCATCTGGGTGAAGATCACCGTATCGAATCCGGCAGATGCCGGCGGGGCGCTCGGCCGCAACATCGTCATCGTGGACGACATCAGCGAGCGGAAACGGTCCGAACAGGCCCTCCGCGAGTCCGAACGACGCCTCGCCGACATCATCAATTTCCTGCCGATCGCCACCATGGTGATCGATCGCGAAGGCAGGGTCACCGCATGGAACAAGGCCATGGAGGCGGTCACCCGCGTGAAGCGGGAGGAGATGATCGGAAAGGACAACTACGCGTATGCGGTTCCGTTCCATGGCAAGCGCAGGCCGATCCTGATCGATCTGGTGACCAAGACGGACGACGAGGTCAAGCGCCTCTACAGCAATGTCCATGAAGAGGAGGGGATTCTGACGGCGGAGTCCCACATGCCGACCCTGGGGATCATCCTCGTGGGGTATGCCAGCAAGCTGGAGGATTCGAAGGGCAACGTCGTCGGCGCCATCGAATCCGTGAACGACATCACGGAGATCCGGCTGGTCGAGGCGGAGCTTAAGGAGGCGAAGAAGGCGGCGGACGCGGCGAACCAGTCGAAAAGCATTTTCCTGGCCAACATGTCCCACGAAATCCGGACGCCCATGAACGCCATCCTCGGGTTTGCCCAGCTCATGCAACGGGACCCGGACCTCTCGAAGCAGTCGCACGAGCACCTCGACGTCATCAACCGAAGCGGGGAACATCTTCTGGCGCTCATCAACGACATCCTCGAAATGTCGAAAATCGAGGCGGGGAGGGCGACCTTCGCTCCGAACACCTTCGACCTCTGTTCCCTCATCAATGACATCGAGACGATGTTCCGCGTGCGGACCGACGCCAAGAAGCTGCGCTTCCTCGCCGAGCAGATCGGAGAAATCCCGCGCTGGGTCGTGACCGACGAGGGCAAGCTGCGCCAGGTGCTGATCAACATCCTGGGAAATGCGGTGAAGTTCACCGAGGAGGGGGGCATCGCCCTGCGCCTCCGCACCCGGTTCGCGAAGACCGACGCGATCGAGCTCCTGTTCGAGGTGGAGGACACCGGTCCCGGAATGGCCGAAGAGGAGATCGGCCGCCTGTTCCAGGCCTTCGAGCAGACCACGGCCGGGCTCAAGAGCGGCGGGACCGGGCTGGGACTCGCTCTGAGCCGCGGATTCGTCCAGATCATGGGAGGATCCATCTCGGTCTCCAGCACGATCGGCAAGGGAACCACATTCCGTTTCGAGGTTCCGGTCCGGGAGGGCCGGGAAGAGGAGGCGCCGAAGAAAGAGTTGAGAAGGCGCGTGATCCGGCTGAAACCCGGCCAGAAGGAGGTGCGGGTCCTGATCGCCGACGACCGGGAGACGAACCGCCTGCTCCTCTCGCAGCTGCTCACGGCCGTGGGATTTTCGATCCGGGAGGTGGAAAACGGCGCGGAAGCGGTCCGTCTGGTCCGGGAATGGAAGCCACAGGCGGTTCTCATGGACATGACCATGCCCGTCATGGACGGCTACGAGGCCACGAAGAGGATCAGGGCGTCGGCGGATATCCGCAGTACCGCGATCATCGCCGTCACCGCGAGCGCCTTCGAGGAGGACCGGCAGCGCGTTTTTGCAGCCGGTGCGGACGCGTACCTGGCGAAACCTTTCAAGGAGGCGGAACTGTTTGAGACGGTCGGCCGGCTGACCGGCGCTGCCTACGAGTACGAGGAAGAGGCAGGCGGGGAAAGGGCCGCCGCCCAGACAGAGGATGACGAAGCGATGCGAAAAAGCGCCGCCGCGCTTCCCCCGGATCTGGTTGGACAAATGCGGGAGGCCGTGGAAAGCGCCGACCTGGACCGGTTGAACGACCTCGCGGAGCAGTTGATTCCAGACCATCCGCTCCTGGCCAGGCGGGTGCGGGAGATGGCCGGCCGTTACGAATACGACGCACTGATCGAACTTTTTTCCTCAGGAGCCTGACCCATGACCGACACCAACTATGCCGCTCCAATCCCCGGCAACATCCTCGTCGTCGACGACGTGCCCGCCAACCTCACCCTCCTCACCGGCATGCTCAAGGAGAAAGGCCACCGGGTGCGGCCGGTCCCCAGCGGCAAGCTGGCGCTCAAGGCCGTGGAGCATGAACCGCCCGATCTGATCCTTCTCGACATCAGCATGCCGGAGATGGACGGCTTTGAGGTATGCCGGAGGCTGAAACACGAGATGGGGTTCCGGAACATCCCGGTGATTTTTATCAGTGCGCTGAACGAAGCGCTGGACAAGGTCAAGGCCTTCGGCAGCGGCGGCGTCGACTACGTCACCAAGCCGTTCCAGTTCGAAGAGGTGGAGGCCCGCGTGGAGACGCACCTGAAGCTGTGCCGCTATCAGAAGCATCTCCGGGAACTGGCGGACCGGCTCAAACAGGCCAACGAGATCGTCAGCCGGTACGTTGCCGACCAGCTCGCGCAGAAGATCCGGGAGGGCCGGCATGACGACGTCTCCGCGCCCAGCCGCCGCCGGCTGACCATCGTTTTTTCGGACATCAGCGGGTTCAGCGACACGGCCGACGAACTCGAACCGGAAGACCTCTCCCTGCTGTTGAACGAGTACCTTGCCGAGATGACCGGGGTCTCGGAGAAGTACGGCGCCACGATCGACAAGTTCGTCGGGGATGCCGTGGTCTGCTTCTTCGGTGCGCCCAACGCCACCGACGACCGCGATCATGCCCTTCGGGCCGTCCGGATGGCGCTGGAGATGAATGAACGGGTGGCCGAACTGGACTCTTCCTGGCGAAAATACGGGGCGAACAAACCGCTGCGCATCCGCATCGGGGTGAACACCGGCGTTGCCAACGTCGGCAGCTTCGGCTCCCCGCGCCGCATGGATTATACCGCGATCGGCAGGCAGGTCAACCTCGCGGCGCGCCTGGAATCGAGCTGTGAACCGGGCAGCGTCCTGATCAGCCATACGACCTATGAGCTGGTCAGCGACAAGATTCCCTGCACGCCCAAGGGAGAGATCCACGTCAAGGGCATCCATCATCCCGTCAAGGTCTATTCACCCGATCGGCGTCAGCCATGAATTCAGCAGGAGCATCGCCTCCACCGAAGTCGCCGCGGCCCCGGCCGGGATTTCTGGGAACCGCGGCATCCTGTTCGACTCCGGATCGACGGGCACAAGGTTGCGATTGTTATCGATTCCCATGAAACCGCTCCGGCCTCGCCGTCCTGAAGGAAATCAGACGCACAGAATAACACGATGCGACGAGACTGGCAGCGGTTCTTCGGCGATACGGTAGGAGAATGCTACCAGTATGCCTACATTCTCCCCGGGTTGACGCCAAGCCTTCAAAATTATCCAATCCAAGAAAAAATGTGGAGGTTTGGACATGAAAAAGACGTTATTCGTTCTTCTGGCGCTGCTGTTTCTCTCCGGATGCGGCGCCGCGGCCAGGGAGTCGGGTTTCTACGAACATAACGCGATGTACAGAGACTGGGACCATTTCAAATTCAGCTTGTACGGGTACAAGCATCCCCAACCGAAGGACGCCCAGCTCTCGAAGGAGGAGGAGTGGTGGGGCGAGACCGTGGAGCAGGCCCAGCCGTAGCGGTCCGGACGGCGCGATTCTCCTGAACAAAACCTTCCCTGACTTCCCCGGGGCACCCCTTCCGCTACGGAAGGGTGCCCCGGGGAAGTCATCCGAAGTCGGGTTCGAGATCCCTATTTCAGCATGTTGAGGAAAAGACCGGCCGCAAGGGCCGTGCCGATCACGCCCGCCACATTGGGCCCCATGGCGTGCATGAGGATGAAGTTGTGCTTGTCGTCGGCGCGGGCCACTACCTGGGAGACCCGGGCGGCCATGGGCACAGCCGAGACGCCCGCCGACCCGATGAGCGGATTGATCTTATCTTTCAGGAAGAGATTCATGAATTTGGCGAGCAGGAGACCGCCGACCGTGCTGAAGGAGAAGGCCACCAGACCCAGAAAGAAGATGAACAGGGATTGGGGCTTGAGAAAAACGTCCGCGGACATCGTGGCTCCGACGCACACGGCGAGAAATATGGTCACGATGTTGATGAGCTCATTCTGGGCGGCATTGGAAAGGCGGGTGACCACACCGCACTCGCGAAACAGGTTGCCCAGCATGAACATCCCCATCAGGGGCGCCGCGTCCGGGGCGAGCATGCACACCACGAGGGTCGCCACGACGGCGAATCCGATCTTCTCGAGTCTGCTCACGGAGCGCATCTGCTTCATCCGGATCATCCGCTCCGCTTTGGTCGTAAGCAGCCTCATGATCGGAGGCTGAATGATCGGCACCATGGCCATGTAGGAGTAGGCCGCCACGGCGTTGGCTCCAAGCAGGTGAGACGCCAGCTTGGAGGTCAGGAAGATAGTCGTCGGTCCATCGGCCCCGCCGATGATTCCGATCGAAGCTGCTTCAGGTATCGAAAAGCCCAGAAAAATCGCCCCGAAAAACGTGACATACACCCCGAACTGGGCCGCGGCGCCCAGAAGGAGGGTTTTGGGGTTTGCGATACAGGGACCGAAGTCAGTCATGGCGCCGACCCCCATGAAAATGATGGGAGGCAGCAGGTCCCATCGGGCGATGGCGAAATGGTAGAAGACCCAGAGAAAATTATTCTCCTTCATGAATTCCGCCATCGGGATGTTTGCCAGCAGGATTCCGAAGCTGATCGGCACCAGCAAAAGAGGCTCATATTCCTTCCGGACGGCCAGAAAGAGAAACACCATGGAGATGATCCACATGAGCACATTACCCCATGTGATCTGGGGGAATCCCGTTTTTTGAAACATGTCAAGCAAGAGGTCCATTATCCGTTCTTTCTCGCATATCGAAATCCGATGAAGAGATGTTCGATGAACGGTCTCTTGGCTCCGACCCATTCGACGACGCGGAAAATCCTGGCGAAGAATACGATAAAGATGTCCAGGAGGATGAGCCCCGCAAACACGCCGCTCAACCCGACAAAAGCTACCTGAAATGCCTTTCCCCACTCGATCATGATACCCACCTCCAAAAGATTGGCTCTGCCCCGCGACTTGCGGGGGACGGGAGAACCGCTCCCGGCATCTCCTTACAGAAAAAACGGCTCAGGCGAAATGTAAAAAGAGTATATGTAAAGCATATATTAAATGCTTATGGTTGAAAGTTGGAGCGACGACCCTCGGTGTCGGGAGGATGGTGCATTTTGACCTGCCAGGCAGGCTTATTGGAGTGTCAACAGGTAGGAGCGAAGGTTGATCTTCTTGTTGGTCAGGCCCAGTTTCGCGCGGATATGGTTTCGATGCAGTTCGACGGACCCCGCGCAGACGTTCATCAACTCTGCGATCTCCTTCGTGGTCTTGTTGTCTTTGATCAGGCTGGCCACCTGAAATTCCCGGGGGGTGAGATTCCAGTGGCGGGAGGTGATGTTTTTCAGAAAAGGGGAGGTGATCTCTTGGAGATGGGTTTCGATGATGTTGAGGTAGTTGACCTGATCTGCGTCCAGACTGCTCCGCCTGAGCTTATCCAGATAGGGAACGACCATCTCCTTGATGTTCGCCAGGACGTTTTCCCCCAGCTCGACCCGGTCTTCCTCCCTTTTCTTCAGCAGGACCTTCAGGGCGCCGTTCATCTCCTCCATGTTGCGCGATTTGATCTCCAGCTCCGCTTCCCGCTGCCTGAGGACCTCTTCCGTCCGCTTCCTCTCGATGATTTCCGCTTCCAGATCCGCATTGGCTTTGGTCAGATCTTCCGTCCGCTTCTGAACGCGGACCTCCAGTTCCTGAAGCGTCTTCTGAAGCATCTCCTCGGCATTCTTCCGCTTGGTGATGTCGTTGTTGATGCACAGGATGACGAATGAACCGACCTTCTGGCCCATGTGAACGGCCCAGCGGCTCTCCACGTTGAGCTGCGCCCCGTCCCGGCGGGTATGGATGAGCTCCCCGTCCCATCTCCCGTGGAGCAGCAAATCAGCATCGACCTCCGCCATGGGTTTTGGAAACTGGGTCTGCAGGAGGATCTGCGCAGGCTGGCCCATCGCCTCCTCCTTCGGCCATCCATATTTCTCCTCGGCCCCGCGATTCCAGAACAGGATCCGATGCTCCGGATCGAGAACCATGATGATGTCTTCGGCCAGGTCGAGCAGCTCCGCCTGTTCCCGGAGGAGTGCGGCCTGCCTCTGAATGAAGTCATCCTTGGGGCTGCCTTCGAATCCCACAACCTCACCGCTATACCCGTTCGATCCGGCTTTTTTTGCCGTTTTTCCATCTTTCTGCTGGCTCATCGGGACTCCTCCATTGCTGACCGGCCACAATCATCCGGGGCAAGGCCGGCTCCGCGGAGGACGTTAGAACACAAATAGCTGTGTGTCAAAAGCAAAAAATCGACATCCCGGGGCTTGAACGTCGGGCTGCCCTGTGAGAATATGATATCTCCCGGGGGCATGGACCAGGCCTGAAGAGGGAGAGCCAAAAAAACGGGTGTGGGAAGGAAGAGCATGGAATTCAATGTGCTGATCGGCGGCGAGGGAGGGCAGGGGGCCTTTTCCGTGGAGCTGGAGCTGACGGAAATGCTGACCGGCCTCCGCTACCACTTCTTCGCCACCAAGAATTACATGTCCCGGATCCGCGGCGGCCATAACCGCCACATGGTCCGGATCGCCGACCATGCGGTGCACGCGCTCTCCGGCGAGAAGTGGGAAATGGTGATCGCCCTCGACAGCGACACCGAGCCGCTTCACAAGCCAGAGCTGCGCGAGAACGGCATCTATCTCTCCCGCGCCATGACGGTGGAGATCGGAGAGGAGGGGAAGAGGCTCTTCGGGGAAGTCCGCTCCGCCAACACGGCGCTGGTCGGGGTCGTTCTGGCGGTGATCGGCGTGACGCCGGAGCGGATGACGGAGGCGGCCGAACCCGGGAAAGCGCCCTGGCTGGTCATGGGGCACAACTTCGCGCTCCGCTGGAAGATCGCTGGGGCCTTCCCCGTTGCGCCTGCCGCGGTCTGCCCCGTCAAATTCGACGGCAACCAGGCCCTCGCCTTCGGGGCGCTCCTGGGCGGCTGCCGTTTCGCGGCGGGTTACCCCATGACGCCCGCCACCTCGATCCAGCACTACCTTTCCGAGGCGGCGCTCGACCTGCCCATCCACTTCGAGCAGGCCGAGGACGAGATCGCCGCGATCAACATGGCCGTCGGCGCCTCCTATGCCGGGGTCCGGTCGATGGTGGCCACGGCCGGCGGCGGCTTCGCGCTGATGCAGGAGGGGGTGTCGCTCGCCGGGATGACCGAGACGCCGATCGTGATCGCCGTGGCCCAGCGGCCCGGTCCGGCCACCGGTCTTCCCACCCGGACCGAGCAGGGAGACCTGAACTTCATCCTCCACGCGGGCCACGGGGAATTCCCCCGGATCGTCTTCGCCCCCGGCTGCATCGTCGAGACCATCGAGCTTTCCCAGAAGGCCTTCGATCTGGCCGACCGGTTCCAGATTCCCGTTTTCCTGCTGACGGACCAGTACTTTGCCGACTCCGTCCAGGTGGTCGAGAGCGACCGGATTCCGCTGGACGTGATGGAACGCCCGTACGGAACCTTCGATGCGGCCTACAAGCGCTACCGCCTGACGGCGGACGGGATTTCCCCGCTGACCTATCCGGGGCTTTCCGATGCCCTGGTCAAGCTCGGTTCCGACGAGCATGACGAAGAGGGGAAGATCGCGGAAGATCCGGCCCTGCGGAAGCGGATGGTCGAAAAGCGGCTCTCCAAGCTCGCTCTTCTGAAAGAGGCGGCGGTCCAGCCGAGATCCCACGGCGCAGCGGAGGCGGCAACGGTCGTTCTCTCCTGGGGGTCGAACCGGCTGATCGTCCAGGAGGCCGCGGAGCGGCTGAACGCCGAGGGCCTTCCCGTGGCCGTGCTCCATTTCGGGCAGGTCTATCCGCTCTCGGAAGCGATGATCGCCCCCTACCGCCTGGCGGAGAAACGGCTGATCTGCGTGGAGAACAACGCGACGGGCCAGTTTGCCGGATTGCTGAAACGGGAGCTGGGGCTGGCGGTCGATCGACGGGTGCTCAAATACGACGGCGACTGCTTCACCGTCCGGGAGCTCTACCAGGCGCTGAAAAAGTTGTTTTCATAGAAGGAGTGGAGATGGAACCGAAAATCGTGACCGCCTGGTGTCCGGGCTGCGGCAATTTTGCGATCCGCGACGTGCTCGAGAAGGTGCTCCGGGAGCTTCCGGTCCCGAAGCACAAAGTCGTCCTCACTTCGGGGATCGGCCAGGCGGCCAAGATGCCCCAGTATCTGGACGTGAACTACTTTAACGGCCTCCATGGCCGTTCCCTGCCTGCCGCGGTGGGGATCAAGCTGGCCCGGCCCGACCTCACCGTGATCGCCTATTCCGGCGACGGCTGCATGTACGGCGAAGGGGGAAACCATTTCATCCAGACGATCCGCAGGCGGCTGGACATCACGATCCTGGTCTCCGACAATCAGGTCTATGGCCTGACCAAGGGACAGAGCTCGCCCACGACCGCCCTGGACGTGAAGAACGACCTGACCCCGGGCGGGAACCCGAACCTGCCGCTCAACCCGTTGGCCCTCGCCGTCACCATGGGCGCCCCCTTCGCGGCGCGCGGCTTCGCCGGAGACAAGGAGCATCTGGCCGGGGTCATCCGGGAGGCAATCCTCTTTCCGGGCACGGCCGTCGTGGACATCCTGCAGCCCTGCGTCAGCTTCAACAAGATCAATACCTACGCCTGGTACCGGGAGCGGGTTTCCAGACTGGAGAAGCCGCTCACCGACCGCTACGCAGCGATCGAGACGGCAGAGCAGTGGGGAGAGAAGATTCCCATCGGCGTGATCTACCGCAACGACGCAGCCCCGCTCCGCAAGGTGAAGGAAATCTTCCGGGTGCCGCTGACGAAGGAGGCGGTATCCTCCCGCCTCAACACCCCCTGCATCATGATGCGGTGAATGGGCAAAAAGAGAGGGGACAGATTCACATCTGTCCCCTCTCTTCCTTTTTACTCTTTTCTTATCCCCTTTTGGCAACTTGAGAGGCGGATCCCGGAAGCGCGCATTGGAGATTTATCGGGGTACCCTGCCTCCGCAGCGGAGCGCCCGCAAAGACGACTGTCTGAGCGCGCTTCAGCGCGCGTGGTTCGACAGGCTCACCATGACAGCTGCCAAACCGCAGCCCGTCCTGAGCTTGCCGAAGGGCAGGGTCGAAAAGGCTCCAGCGCGCGGAGGGATCATCTTCCCGCGGCTGCCCCTCCTGCCCCTACTTTCCGTACGCCTCGCTCAGCAATTCCAGCGGATGCTTCACCTCGGTCGCATTCCCCTTCTGGGAGAGCCCGTCCTTCATCTGCGTCATGCAGCCGAAGCACCAGGTCGCGACCACGTCCGCCTTGGCGTCCGCGATGTTCTTGATCTTGGCCTCGCGGAGCTTCAGGGTCAGGTCGTAGTGCTCGCCCAGCCCCCAGGGTCCGGCCAGGCCGCAGCAGTCGTTGGCCCCCTCCATCTCGACGATCTGGAGCCCCGGAATCTGCTTCAAGAGGGCGCGGGTGTGGTTGGGGGTGGCCGTCATCTTCTCGCCCAGCTTCTCGTGGCAGGAGAGGTGGACGGTGACCTTCCTGTTCAGGTTCCGGGCCGGCTTCTTTAGCTTGTCGGCCCCGATCACCTCCATGACGAACTGGGCCGGTTCGTAGAGCTTCTTGATCAGCGCGAGCGCCTTCTCCTCATAGACCTTGTCCTTCATCCGGGCAAAATCCTTGGCGTACTCCTTGATGCCGTACAGGCAGGAGGGGCAGTGGGCGATCACGTACTTGAAATCCGCAAGCTGGTCGATGTTGTACCGGGCGAGCTTGTGCGCCTCGGCGAGGTTTCCGACGGCGCTGAACGGCTCCCCGCAGCAGCGCTGCGGAGGCAGGGAGACCTTCCAGCCGTTCTGCTTGGCGATATTGATGAAGCTGTCCGCGATCGGCTCGGCGAAAAGGTCCGAGCTGCAGCCGTAGAAGTAGGCAATCTCCGCCTGGGAGGCGGGGATGTCCGCCAGCTCCGGGTAGCGGGACTTGAGGCTGGCGTCTGCGAGCTTCGGCAGGTAGCGCTGGTACGGCAGCCGTGTGGGGAAGAGCTCCTTGGGCATGACCGAGAGCAGCTTCCGGCTCACGGAGTTGGACCAGAGCCCCTGGGTCGCGCCCAGGAGGCTGATCAGCGCCCGGTAGAGGCCCGGATGGGCCATGATGTAGTCGATGGCCGGGGCGGTCACGGTGCTCCGGTCCGCCTCCCGGACCTTGATCACGATGTCGCGCATGCTGGCGTTGGTGGCGCATTTGAAGGTGCACTGCCCGCAGAGCAGGCAGAGGTCGAAGATCTTTTTGACCAGCGGATCGTCCTTCAGGGTTGCCGAGAGGTTCTTGTCGACGTCCATGGCCATGGCCAGCGCCCGTTTGAAGGCGGGGGCCGCCTCGGAGCGGGTCTTGAACTCCTCGGAGAGCTTCTGGAACACGGGGCAGCTGTCCGCGCACTGCGAGCAGAAGGAGCAGGCGCCGGAGAAGAGGTGCGAGAAGTCGCGGAAGCGGGTGAGGTTCAGATGGCTGTCCTTCTCCTCGATCCCGACCATCTCCTCGACCGCCTTGGCCAGATCCTTGTTGCGGGCCTCGGGGATGATCTTGACGCCCGGATGGAGGGTGTGCTGCGGGTCCATCAGGTCCTTGATCTCGACGAAGAGGTCGAAGAGCCCGAGCCCGAAGACGTGGGGCAGGATGACCCCGCGGGTCCGGCCGTCGGCGTGCTCGGCGCTCATGGACCCGCCCAGCTCCGCCACCTTCTTGGTGATCTTGCTCATGACGTGGATCAGCCGCTCGCGGTCCAGCTTCTGGCTCAGGTTGAGCAAGAGGTAGATGTGGAAGTTGCAGTCGCCCGCATGGCCGTGGGTTCCGGCCACGACCTGCTCCTCGCCCAGCACCTTCTCCATGTAGCCGATGAACTCGGCGATCTTCGCCTCATCGCGCGGGATGACGACGCACTCGATCATCGTGAGGGGCCGCTTGGTCGGGTCGTAGGTGTGGAGCACCTGCAGCGCGCTCCGGCGCCCCAGCCAGAGGGCGTCCTGCTTGGCGGGCTCGGTCGCCACGTCGAAGCCGAAGAAGGAGTTGGGGTATCTCTTGTCCAGGAGCTCCTTCAGCTCCTTCACCTGGTTCTGGATCAGGTCGGCCGCCGCCTGCTTCTCCATCAGGTAGATCTGGCCGATCCGCTTGGCCGGGTCGTTCGGGTCCGCCTTGACGACGACGTCGTCGAACTCGATCAGGTACATCACCTTGGCGTCCTCCCGGATGCCCAGGGAGGGGAAGCGCTGGCGGATGATGTCGAGGTTGGTCGTAACCGCCGTGTCGAAGCAGGAGGGCCCCATATTGTAAATCGCGGGGATGGCGCTGCACGCCTCCTTCAGGTCGGTGAAATAGACGCTGATCGTCGCCTTCTGGCCGGCGAGCGGCAGGGCCCGGACCTTGGCCTCCGTGATGATGCCCAGGGTCCCTTCGGAGTGGGCGAAGAGGCGGGTCCAGTCGACGGGAATCCCCTTGGCGAGCTGCCGGGAGATGTCCAGCACGTCATAGCCTGAGGAGTTCTTGGGAACGCAGGGGAAATCGCGCTCGATCATCTCCGTTTTCGTTCGGATCAGCTCCAGGATCTTCTTCCAGGGCTCCTTATTGGAGTCGATCTGCGAGGTCCACACGCTCGTGCCGTCCGCCAGGACCACGTGGAGGTCCAACACCTGATGCATGGTGGTGCCGAGCTTGCAGGAGTTGGCCCCAGAGGCGTTGTTGGCGATCATGCCGCCCACCGTCGCCATGTCGGTGGAGGCGGGGTAGGAGGCGAGGAACACGGAGTAGGCCTTAAGATAGTTGTTCAGCCGGGTGCAGATGACGCCCGCCTGGGAGAGGACGATCTTGCCCCCCTCGGGATGGTCCGCCAGGACCTCCATCTTGTCCAGGGAGCGCATGTCGAGCACGATGCCCGCGCCCACGGACTGGCCGGGCAGGCCGCTTCCCGCGCCGCGTGCATTGATGGGGATATGGTTCTCGTGGGCGAAGCGCACAGCCTTTTCCACATCCGCGTGGCTCGCCACCCCGACCACCGCGAGCGGGGTCAGGCTGATCGGACCCACGTCGTAGGAGTAGCCCAGGCATCCCGCCTGGCTCGTTTCGATCCGCGATTCGGGAATCCCCGCCGCGATCAGGCCCTTGCGGATGAACTCCCCGCTGGGGCCGCCGTTCGCCTTCTTGCTCAGCTCAGCTGCATTTTCGGACGTCGTTTGTTCATTCATCAGTCAACTCCTTCAGTAGGTAGAATCCATTCCGTAGTCGGCGCCCCGTTCGATGGACGGGGCCCTCCGTTGTCATTCCAGTTCAGCCAGTTTTTCGGCCGCGAGCAGCGTCAGGTGGGAGTTCCTGCCGCCGAAGCCCGGTTTCTGACCGGCCGGCAGCTTCACATTCACCGTCGCCTCGCCGCCGAAGATGACCGCGATTTTCCGGCCGCGGCCCGCATTTTCGATCAGTACCAGCGTGATATCGGCCACGTTCGTTCCTGAGGGGCCGGTCTTGACGTCGAGGCCCAGCTTCTTGAAGAAAGAGGCCGCGTCATAGTTGGCCAGATAGGTCTTGTGGTCGAGGCCCTGGCTTTTGGCGAGCTTCAGGGTCTCCCGGTCGGCGATGGCGCCCGCCAGGTCGGAGTGGCCGTCCATGCCGTCCGTGGAGAAGCTGGCAAAGGTGACCTCGTCGCCCTTCTCCATCAGCGGCGAGATGACCTTCCAGATGTTCTCGATCTCCTGCGAAACCTCCGCCTTGATCTTGTCGGCGACGGAGCCCGTTTTCCAGCCGATGAGTTTCACCGTGTAGCCTAGTGCACGCGCCTTCTCGCCCGCGGCCTCCATCGCCAGATCGTTGTTGGCGATGATGACGTACTGGCTCTTCCCCTTGGCCAGGAGAGGCGACTCCTTCGAGAGGGTTTCGTTCTCCTCGCGGCCCAGGTTCTGCTCGATGTACTTCGCGACCGCCGGGGGGGTCTTCTCCCAGATCTTGTGGCCGGTGAGGACCTTCCTGGCGGATTCGAAGGTCGATTCGTCGCCCACGGTCGGTCCGGAGGAGATGACCGACTGGTCGTCCACCACGCCTGTCTTGGTGACCGGAACGTCGGAGAGGACGAGCGAAATGAATCCGCCGGCATTTTTAGCCATCTTCCGCATCCCTCCGCCCTTGAGCGGATCGAAATGCTTGCGCACCGCGTTGATCTCGTCGATCGTCGCCGGAACCGTCAGAAGCAGATTGCAGACCGCCACGTAGTCGTCGAGGGTGACCCCCTCGACCGGCAGGGCCATGAGCGAGGAGCCGCCGCCCGAGATGAGCGCGATCACGAGCGTCTTCTCGTCGGCGCTCTTCAGGAGCCGGACCATCTCCTGGGCGCCCTCCATGCCGGCTGGGTTCGGTGTCGGATGGTTGGCGGCCATCAGCTTGATCCTGTCGGAGATGGGTTCCGCGGCCTGGTCCTGATAGACGTTCAGCACGCCCGCGGTGATCCGGTCGCCCAGGATCGCCGCCAACTCGGCGCCGGTCCGCCGGCCGGCCTTGCCGCCGCCGACGACGTAGATCTTGTCGAAGCGGGCGAGGTCGTATTGCTGGTCGTCCACCGTCAGGATCTGCGTCTTCTTGTCGAAGCTCACATGGCGCCGCACCGCCGATTCGGGAAACACGCTTTCCAGCGCATGCAGGAGGATCTGTCGGGCGTCGGCCGGACCACTCTTCATCTTGCTGTCTGACATAAGGGCTCCTTTTTTTAAAGTCGTGGGTACAAAATCAGCTTTTTACAGGGCATGCGACCGATGAACGCGGCGGGGTGTCGAGCGATGGTTCCTGCGGGCGAATGGCGTTCGTTTGGCTTTTCATCTCCCGGGACGGTCGTTTCCGGCCCTCCCGGGTACTCCTGTCTTGACCGGCGGGCAATCTAAAGCATTGCCCAAGCGCGATTCAGTGTCCTTTTCGCGTTAGCCACCACGATATCCGAATCCTCGTCGCCGAAGGGCTTCACCTCGAAGCTGACGATCGGGGGATTCTTCTCGTTCAGGAAGCTGATTCCCTTCAGCACCCTCAGGAACTCCACCATTTCGCGGACATCGTTCTCCCCTCCGGGGAATCCGAATCGGGGATGGGCGTCTCCGTAGGCGGGAAGGTTGCAGTCCTTGACGACGCAGTTCCCCAGATGGGCGTGCACCAGATGCTCCTTCACCGGGAGGATCGCCTGTTCGGCCGTCTCATGGATGAGCGGCAGGTGGCTCAGGTCCACCATCAGGCCGAAGTTGTCGTATTTTGCCTTCACGTCCTCGGCATATCTTTTCGCCAGTGACGCCGGCCCCACGAGGCTCTTCTTGTCGACGTCGTAGTCGAAAATCTCGTGGACGATCCGGATCGTGCCCTTGGACTTGGCATAGGCGCAGAGCTCCTGGGTCGATTTCACCAGGGCCTGGTAAGCCTCTTCCTTCTTCGCCTCTTCGTACTTTCCGCTGAGGAAGGCAAACCCGACAGCGCCGAACTCGTAAGCCTCGTCGATCCCCTCCTTGAGGGTTGCAACGGCCTTCTGCCTCCCCTCCTCGTCGGTGTCGTTGATGTTGAGCCCGGTGGTCAGAAGCCGCGGCTGCCCGCCATAGGCGACGGTCATGTGGGCCGTGGCCAGCATCTTGACGACCTGCTTGCGGGTCTCGGGGTCCTTGATCCAGGTCAGCTCGATGGCGTTGAAGTAGTCATCGACCAGGATCTTCTTCACGGTTTCGACGATCGGCCCTTCGCCCTTGATCGTGGCGGGGTAGGCCATGAAGTGAATCAGCCCTACCTTCATGTACTTATAGATGGAATCGTTCATGATTCTTCTCCTTTGCCTTTTGATGCGGACTTCCCCGGGTCCGGACCATACAATAGGCAGCCGGGAGTGTCAATGAAAAACGAAACGAAACCTGCCGCGGAACGGCCGTCCCGCGGCCGATATTTCCTTGACACGCGGGTGGCCTTTCCCTATCCTCCGCTCACGGACGGAGCGCCGCGGGAGGGGGTCGATTCCGGGGGCTCTGCGATCGTAGAAAATGACGGAGGCAGAAATGGACAGTTCAATCAGTCCCGAAAAAATCTTTCCCGAGATCAAGGCGTTGATCAAGGGTGATGTGCTCAGCGACGAACTCAGCCGGACGATCTACAGCAGCGCGGCCTGCCTTTTCCAGGTGAAGCCCCTGGGAATCGTACTGCCCCGGAACCGCGAGGATGTGGTCAAGATCGTGAAGTACGCAGGAAAAAACAGGATTCCCCTAATTCCCCGGGGGGCCGGCACGAGCCGCGTGGGCAATGAGTTGGGGGAGGGGATCATCTGCGACTTCTCCCGCTACATGAACGGCCTCATAGAAGTGAACGTGGAGGAGCGGTGGGCCAGGGTCCAGCCCGGGATCACCCAGGGGGGGCTCAACGCCCTGCTCAAACGCCACAAGCTCCACTTCCCGGTCGATCCCTCCACGAAGGAGCACTGCACCTTCGGAGGGATGATCGCCAACAACTCGAGCGGGCCCCATGCCATCAAGTACGGTGACACCCGGGACAACGTGCTCGGGCTCGAGATCGTCCTGCCCGACGGCGGGATCCTCACGACCGGCCCCATCGCTGAAGGAGAGGCTTCGGGGAGGGCGGGCATCCTTGCCCGGGGCGTGGCCGACGTGATTGCGCGCTACGAAAAGCCCCTGGCGGAAGAGAAGCCCTTCACCATCAAGAACTCCTCCGGTTACGACCTCTGGCATGTCCGGA
>JAJFTY010000224.1 GCA_021372695.1 Deltaproteobacteria bacterium | reverse complement strand
CCGGAGCGGAAAGGGGCAGATCGGGCGCCCCGCCCACTTCGGCCGCGCCCCGTTCGCCGATGGCGCGGATGGCCACGGCAACCCGTCTTCCGTCCGGATCGATGCCGAAAACCCGCGCCCCGGGGTGGAGGGCCAGGAGCCAGACCGCCGGAATGCCGTAGCCGCAGCCGATATCGATCACGTTTCGGGGCGAGACGAGGTAGTCGGCGAGCCGGGGGAACATGGGGTCGAGCCGAATCTTGAACCGGGCGAAGAGCCGCACGTAGCCCTCCATGTGGCGGTAGCGCCGGAGCGCCCGCAGCCGGTGCTGCCGGGAGCCCGGCGCGACATTCTCCGCCTTCCAGGCGGCCGGGGCCAGGACAAGTTTCAGCAGGGGCGGCGTGATCGTGACCGCGCCGATGAAGGAGTAGCCGATCCCGAGCGACAGCGCGATGCCCGCGCTCTTCAGGAGGGCATGCCCGGAGAGCGCCAGGACCCCGAACCCCATGAGCGTGGTGGCAAAGGAGAGAAACACGGAAAGCCGGATCAGGGCGAGCGACGGGTGGTGCCCGTCCTGGTAGCGCTGATGGGCGCGGACCAGATAAAGGGCGTAATCGGACCCCATGCCGATCACGACGACCGCGACCATGATCGTGGGGATGCCGAGCGACTGCCCGAGCAGATTCAGGGTCCCGAGCGTGCAGATGAGCGCGAAGAGGGTCGGCAGCAGGCCCAGGAGCGTGAGCTGCCAGTCGAGCAGGTAGAGGAAGGCGACCGCGATCGTGACGGCTCCGACGATCAGGGTCATCCTGATGAACCCGGAAAGCAGCAGATCGGCCAGCCGCTGCGAGAAGAGAGTGGGATCGAAAAGCGCCCCCAGGCCGGCCGCCCTGATCCGCTCGTGCAGCGCCTCTTCCCGGTAGGCGGGGCCGGGCGTGACGCTCGAGACCTGAAGCCAGGAGGCGCCGTCGCGGCTCCGGGAGATGCCGAGCAGGCCGAAGAAGGGCTCCGGCACCGGCAACGGGGCCATCTCCCGGATGGCAACCAGTTTCAGGAAGGGAGCGAAGGCGTCGGCGGTAAATCCGAGTTCCCGGGAAACCTGGCCGATGGTGAGTTTCAGTCCCGCCACCCGCTCCGGGTTCCAGAAGGCCTGCCACGATTTCAGATTTTCCGCGGCGCGCTCCGGGCCGGGAAAGATCACCGAGGGGGTGAAGGCGGGCGCCAGGGCGCCGCTTCGGGACTCCTGTTCGAGCAGGGCAGTCAGCCGGTCGTCCTGCCGCTGCAACTGAGCGGGGTCGCGGCCTTCCGCCATCACGTAGATGCGGCCGAGGACGTTTCCCCAGACGTCGCCGACCCTCTTTTCCGCGGCCAGGGTCTCCGGAGTGACCGAATTCATCGCGGCAAGGTCCACCCGGAAGACCGGACGGGCGAAAAAGAAGAGGAGCACGGCCAGGGCCAGGGCCGCGTAGAGTTTGCCTCTTCCCTCGGTCGCAGCGATCCGGCCGGCGAACGCCATGACCGGAAGGAGGCTCTCCCGGCGGGCGGGCGGCATGACGGGAAAGATCACCGGGTAGATCCCATGCACGAAGATGTAGGTGAAGAGCACGCCCCAGGCGGTGAACTCGCCGATCTGGGCGAGGGCCGAAAAGCCGCTGAGGAACAGGAAGGCAAAACTCACGGCCGTGGTCAGCATGGCCAGAAGCCCCAGGGACCAGACCTCCCGGGTCGCCTCCAGACCGCGCGTCTCATGGCGGCGGTCCAGGAACAGGAGGTAGGCGATGCCGTAGTCCACGGTGAAAGAGATGACGGCGCCGCCGAATCCGACGGCCATCATGGTGATCGCAGGGTGGAGCAGGGAGTAGACGAAGAGCGCAAGCATCGTTCCCGCGACCGAGGGGAGGAGGGCGAGCAGGCCGATCAGCGGGCGGGGAAAGGCGACCAGGAGCAGAAAAAAGATGGCGATCGTGGAGAAGATGACGGCGCGCTCCGTCCCCTGCTTCGTGCTCTCTTCGTTGTCCAGCGCGGCCCGGTACGTTCCGACGGGCGTCAGCGTGACGGCTGCGAGCGGTCCGCCGCTCCGCTTCAGTTCCGCCTCGATCGACTCGATCAGCGCCGCGATCTGCCGGGACACGGCGGTATCCGCGCCCGATGCCCGGGGCTCGGCGATGACGAGCAGATGGGTCCGATCGGCCGAGATCAACTGCCCCTTGTAGAACTGGGCATTTTTCGTCGGCGCGAGGTCGGCCATGCGCGAGAGGATCATCTGCCGCAGGTTCAGCGGGTCCTCCGATATCAGGGCGGATTGGCCGATGCTGTCCAACTGGCCCAGCTGCCTGAGATGGCCGGTGACGGCCTCCCGGATCTTCTCCGGAAGAAGAAGGGGCCGGACCTTTTCTTCGAGCTCCGCTCCGCTGAAGAGGGTGGGCAGGCGCGCCGCGATGGAAAAGATGAGCTCCGGGAAACGCTGCTGCTCCTGAGTCAGGCCGACCCGCCGGAAGAGGCCGCTCTCCCGGAGGCGCTGCTCGATCAGCGCTGCCGCAGAGATCAGTCCGTCCGGGTTCGCCTGGGGGAGGGCGACATCGATGACAACGCGGTCCTGGATCGGGTGATTGGCGATGATGCGGCGGGCATCGGCCAGGACGGAGTCATCCGCAGGCAGGGAGGCTGCCAGGTCGGTATCGAAGGTCAACCGGGAGAGTCCCGCGATGAAGAGCCCCGCCACCACCAGCAGGACCAGGAGGATGCACGGCCACCGCAGTCTGTATTGTCGGAAGGACATGGGAACCCGCAGATCCGTTTCATGAGACGAGACCCTTGAAATTCGTCTCCCTCCGCGCGCTGGATATTTTCCGACCCTGCCCTTCGGCAAGCTCAGGACAGGCTATGGGTTGGCATCTGTCATGGTGAGCCTGTCGAACCACTCGCGCTACGCGCTCAAACAGTCGTCTTTGCGGGCGCTCCACTGCGGGGGCAGGGTACCCCGAAAAATCTCCAATGCGCGCCTCCGGGATCCGATTCCCAAGGTGTGCAAAGGTCTCGATACGTTGCCCGCTTCAAAACCTGCGGAACGATACGGAAAGGAATTCCTCATGTCAAGGCGATTCTACTTTGGCTAATGACCCATTTTGGCTGCAAAGACGCCTCGCGTAGCGCGATTTAAAGATTTTTCGGGGTACCTCTGCCGGCGAAGCACAGCGGCCGCAACGGCAATTGTCTGAGCGCCGTCAGGCGCGGAATTCGAAGAATCAGCGGAGCGGAGCGAAGCTAATTTTGCCGTTGCAGCTGCGCGAGACGTTGCAGGGTCGAAAAATATTTCTGAGCGCAAGCCGAGGCTGGCCTTTGCGATTGAAACTGAGTCACTCCCCTACTTTGCTGTCCAGGTATTGCCGGATCCCCCTGGCGGCGTCGCGGCCGTCGGCAATGGCCCGGACAACGAGCGACTGGCCCCGGGCCATGTCTCCGGCGGCAAAAAGCCCCGGGATGCTCGTCATATGCAGGCCATCGACCTGGATATTTCCGGCTCTGTCTTTCGCGATGTCCAACTCGTCGATGATCCGGTTTTTCGCCGGACCGACGAAGCCGAGCGCCAGGAGCACCAGGTCGGCGGCGACCTCGAACTCGGTTCCCGGCAGTTCCCGGGGCTCCATCCGGCCGCCCTTTCCCGGCACCCACTCCACCTCCACGCATTCGAGCCGGCTGACCCGGCCGTCCTGGCCAAGGAAGCGGCGGGTGCTCACGCTCCAGCGGCGCTCACCGCCCTCTTTGTGGCTGCTCGACTCCCGAAGGATGTTCGGCCAGCTCGGCCACGGCATCCCTTCGGTGCGGGCCTCCGGCGGCTTGGGCATGATCTCGAACTGGCAGACGTGGGCCGCCCCCTGACGGATCGCCGTGCCCAGGCAGTCGGACCCCGTGTCGCCGCCTCCCAGGACGATCACCTTCTTGCCGGCTGCGGAGATCTCGGCGCCCGGCTCGATCTCTTCGCCCGCCAGCTTCCGGTTCTGCTGAACCAGATAGTCCATGGCGAAGTGGATGCCGTCGAGCTCCCGCCCGGGGATCGCCAGATCGCGCGGGGTGCGCGATCCGCCGGCCAGGCAGATGGCGGCGAACCGCTCGCTCAGGTAGTGGTAGGAGATGTCATCCCCGATCGTGACGTTGGTTTCGAACCGCACCCCCTCCTGCTCCATGAGCGACAGGCGCCGGTCGAGCACCCGTTTTTCCAGCTTGAAATCGGGGATGCCGTAGCGCAGGATTCCCCCCGGCCGTTTTGCCGTATCGAAGACCGTGACCGGGAAACCCATCCGGTTGAGGGTGTCCGCCACGGCGAGCCCTGCGGGACCCGACCCCACCACGGCCACCTTCTCGCTTCTCCTGACTGCCGGCGGCCGCGGCGTCATCAGCCCCAGTTCGTAGGCCTTCTCCACGACGGTCATCTCGATGTTCCGGATCGCCACCGGCTCGAACCCCTGGCCCAGCACGCAGGAGGCCTCGCACAGGCCCGGGCAGACCCGCGCGGTGAACTCGGGGAAATTGTTCGTCGCATGCAGCAGATCGACCGCCTCGCGCCAGCGCTCGTTCCGGGCCAGCCGGGTCAGCTCCGGGATCGCGTTGCCAAGCGGACACCCATAGCCGTGGCAGAAGGGGGTGCCGCAGGAGAGGCACCGCGATGCCTGAAGCACTGCCTGCTCGTCCGAGTAGCGGCACTCCACCGGTTCGTAATCCCGGACCCGTTCGTCCACGGGCCGGTAGCCCGGCACCGACCGCCCTATATCCTTGAATCTCGCCCCTTGGTTATCCATTGATCACCTCTTCGCGCTCCGTCGCCTCGTCCGCCTTGCTCATCTGGCCGAGTACGCGCCGGTAATCCATGGGGAACACCTTCACGAACGAACGGCGACAGACCTCCCAGTTCTCAAGCACATATTCAGCCTTGGCGCTGCCCGTGTACTCCAGATGGTTCTCGATCAGGCTGCGAAGCTCCCGGATATCCGCAGGGTCCTCCAGCAGCTCCAGGTCCACCATGTCCAGGTTGCAGCACTGGTCAAAACCGAAGCCATCGTCGAGCACGTAGGCGAACCCGCCGCTCATGCCCGCCCCGAAATTGACCCCCGTTTCTCCCAGGATCACCACCCGGCCGCCGGTCATGTACTCGCACCCGTGGTCGCCCACCCCTTCGACGACCGCTGTCGCGCCGCTGTTCCGGATCGCGAAGCGCTCGCCCACCCGGCCGTTCACGTACACCTCGCCGGAGGTAGCCCCGTAGAGCAGGACGTTGCCGGCGATGACGTTCGCGGCCGGATCGAAGCGTATGCCCGATGGCGGCTTCACGATGATCTTCCCGCCCGAGAGTCCCTTGCCCAGGTAGTCGTTCGCATCCCCTTCGAGGATCATGGTCACCCCCGGAGCCGCGTAGGCGCCGAAGCTCTGCCCGGCCGCCCCTTTGAATCGGAGCACGATCGTGTCCTTCGGCAGACCCGCCCCTCCGTATCGTTTGGCGATCGCGCCCGAGAGCATCGTGCCCGTGGCCCGGTCCATGTTGCGGATCGCAAGCGCGGCCTCGGTGTGCGACCCCTTTTCCAGGGAATCGGCGGCGAGCCGGATCAACTCGTGGTCGAGCACTGCCGGGAGTTCGTTCGGCCCCGTGCCCGCGAAACGGACCGGCCGGCCTTCCTGCGCCGGCGCGGGCGTGAGGATGCGCGAAAGGTCGAGCCCCTGAGCCTTCCAGAAATGGATCGCGTCGTTCATCTCCAGGAGGTCGGCCCGGCCGATCATGTCGTCCATCCGCCGGAAGCCCAATGCCGCCATGTGTTCGCGCACCTCCTGGGCGAGCATCGTGAAGAAGTTCACCACGTATTCGGGCTTGCCGGTGAAGCGCTTGCGCAGCACCGGGTCCTGGGTCGCCACCCCGAGCGGGCACATGTTCTCGTGGCACTTGCGCAGCATCGCGCATCCGCACACCACCAGGGGCGCGCTCGCGAAGCCGAACTCCTCCGCGCCCAGGAGCGCCCCGATCACCACGTCGCGGCCGGTCTTCATCTGGCCGTCCACCTGCAGCCGGACCCGGCCCCGGAGGTTATTCTTCACCATGGTCTGCTGCGTTTCCGAAAGCCCCAGCTCCCAGGGCGCGCCCGCGTGCCGGATGGAGGAGAGGGGCGATGCGCCCGTGCCGCCGTCGAAGCCGCTGATCAGGATCACGTCCGCGAGCCCCTTGGCTACGCCGGCCGCGATCGTGCCCACGCCCGCTTCGGAAACGAGCTTCACCGACACCCGCGCCTGGGGGTTGGCGTTCCGCAGGTCGAAGATGAGCTGCTTGATGTCCTCGATCGAATAGATGTCGTGGTGGGGCGGGGGCGATATCAGCGTCACCCCCGGCGTGGAGTGCCGGACGCGCGCGATCTCCTCGTTCACCTTGTGGCCCGGAAGCTGCCCGCCTTCGCCCGGTTTGGCGCCCTGGGCGATCTTGATCTGCAACTCGCGCGCGTTCACCAGGTACTCGATCGTCACGCCGAACCGGCCGCTCGCCACCTGCTTCACCGCGCTGCACCGGCTGTCGCCGTTGGGGAGCGGGACGTAGCGGGCGGGGTCCTCGCCCCCCTCGCCGCAGTTGCTCATGGCGCCGATGCGGTTCATGGCGATCGCGAGCGTCTCGTGCACCTCCCGGCTGATCGAGCCGAACGACATGGCCGAGGTGACGAACCGCCTCATGATCGATTCCGCCGGCTCCACCTCGGCGAGCGGGACCGGGGTTGCCTCCCTGAACCGGAAGAGGCCGCGCAGCGTGCTCTGCTTCTCGGCCTGGTCGTTGATCTTCCGCGCGTAGTCGCGGTAGAGCTCCGGCTTGTTCTGGCGGACGGCCTGCTGGAGCAGGCTGATCGTCTCCGGGGTCCAGAGATGCCGTTCGCCGTCCTTCCGGTAGCCGTAGAGCCCGCCGCTCGGAAGGATGCGCTGCAGCTCCGGCGCCGGATCCTGCGCCGCGCTGCACCGGGCGTTGACTTCGGCCGCGATGCCGTCGAGGCCGATGCCGCCCACGCGGGACGGCGTGCCCGTGAAGTAGGCATCCACCACCTTCCGATCCAGGCCGACGGCCTCGTAGACCTGGGCCCCCCGGTAGCTGCGGAGCGTGGAGATGCCCATCTTCGACATGATCTTCAGGAGCCCTTTGGAGAGGGCGGCGATGTAATTGTCCAGGGCCAGGGTTCCCTTGCCCTCCCGGGGGACGACATCGCGGCCGGCCAGGTCCGCCACGGTTTCGAACGCCAGGTACGGGTTCACCGCCGTGGCGCCGTAGCCCAAAAGCACCGCGATGTGGTGGACCTCCCGCGCCTCGCCGGTCTCCACGATCACGCCCGAACTCGGACGCTTCCCCTGGCGCACCAGGAACCGGTTGATCGCGGCGACCGCCAGGAGCGCCGGGATCGGGACCGTTCCCTCCGGCAGGTTCCGGTCGGAGAGGATGATCAGGTTCCGCGCCGTGGTGGAGAGGGCATCACGCGTGCGCGTGCACATCCGGGTCAGGGCCGCCTCCAGCTCGGCGGCGCCGCCGCCCGCGGGGAAGCCCATCGGCACGGTGACCGCCTGGAAATCCTTCAGTTTGAGCCGCCGGATCAGATCGATGTCCTCGTTCGAAAGCAGCGGGTGGCGCAGCTTGATCAGCCGGCAGTTGCGGGGGTCGTCCACCAGGATGTTTCCGGGGTTTCCCATGAAGGTCATCAGCGACATCACCAGTTCCTCCCGGATCGAGTCGATCGGCGGGTTGGTGACCTGGGCGAACATCTGTTTGAAGTAGGCGTAGAGAAGCTGCGGCTGATCGCTCAGAACCGCGAGTGGGGTGTCGCAGCCCATCGACCCCACCGGTTCGCGGCCGGTGGCGGCCATCGTCTCGATGATCAGGTCCAGGTCCTCGCGGGTGTAGCCGAAGAGCTTCTGGCGCTTGATCAGGTCCGCGGTTTCGGCCGCGACGGGCTCGATGTCGTTGAAGAAGCCGTGCAGGACGATCTTGTTCTCCTCCACCCAGCGCCGGTAGGGCTTGCTGCGGGCATAGGTGGTCTTGAGCTCGCCGTCCTTGATGACCCGTTTCAGCGAAAGGTCCGCCAGGATCATCTCCCCCGGCCTGAGCGCCCCTTTCTCCACCACCGCGTCGTCCGGCAGGTCCAGGACCCCCGTTTCCGAAGCGAGCACCATCAGCCCGTCGCGGGTGATCGTGTAGCGGGCCGGCCGCAGTCCGTTCCGGTCCAGCATGGCCCCGACCCGCACGCCGTCCGAAAAGACCAGCGCCGCAGGGCCGTCCCAGGGCTCCATCAGACCCGCGTGGTACTCGAAAAATCCGCGCAGGTCCGGGCCGATCGGGTACTTCTGTCCCCAGGCCTGCGGCACCAGCATCATCATCGCATGGGGTAGGTCGCGGCCGCATGCCACCAGCAGCTCCAAAGCGTTGTCGAGAGATGCGGAATCGCTCCCGTCCGCCTCGATGATCGGGAAGAGGTCCTTGATCTCGTCCCCGAAAAGCTCGGAGGCGAGCTCCTTTTCCCGGGCCTGCATCTGGTTGCGGTTTCCCTGAAGGGTGTTGATCTCGCCGTTGTGCGCCAGGTACCGGAAAGGCTGGGCCAGACGCCAGGAGGGAAAGGTGTTCGTGCTGTAGCGCTGATGCACCATGATGAAGGGGCTCTGCATGTCGTCGTCGTGCAGATCGCGGTAGAAATCCATGATCTGCGGCCCCATCATGAGCCCCTTGTAGACGATCGTGCGGGCCGAAAGGCTCACGATGTAGAACAGGCCGCTCTGGTCGCTCGTCTGGCTGACCCGGCGCTCCACCCGTTTCCGGAGCAGGTAGAGCCGGCGTTCGAGGGCTGCGGGATCGTTCCCGTCCGCACCGATGAAGCACTGCACCACCTGCGGGCACTCCCGGCGCGCCTTTTCACCCAGCACGGCCGTGTCGCAGGGAACCTCGCGCCAGCCCAGGAAGCGGAGCTTCATCTCGGCACAGACCGTCTCCAGCACCCGGCGGCACCAGGTGCAGGAGCGTGCGTCCGGCGGCATGAAGATCATCCCCACGCCGTAGAGGCCGGCTTCCGGCAGGTCGATGCCCGACTCCTTGCAGACCCGGCGGAAGAAGGGATCCGGAATCCGGATCATCACCCCCGCGCCATCTCCTGTGCCCGCATCGCCGCCGACGGCGCCGCGATGCAGCAGCCTGCCCAGGATCTGGATTCCCTGGGTGACGATGCTTCGGGCCGATTGCCCGTCGATATTGGCGACAAACCCCACGCCGCAAGCGTCATGCTCGAAGCGGGATTCATAAAGTCCCTGCCCTTCCTGCTGGCCATCTTCTTCCATATCTCTCTCCTCGGTACACGCGTTCTTCATCTGGACCCCATCTTCGGCTCTGTGCCGGGTATCCTTTCCTGCACGAGTCATGCCAGCTGATCTGATCCGCAGAACCGTTTGTCTGCGAACGGCCGCAGCGGCCTTCCCTGACACCTGTCATCATCAGACTACACGGTTTTCGGTCGAAAGCAAGGGGAGGGAAATCATGGAGATTCGGTAGGTTCCGCCGGGGAAGCGCACCGGTCCGCCTCTCTGCGGAAGCTGCAAAAATGTTCGATTGCGCGGCGACGGATGCGGGAAATCATCGGCGCGGAGCGGCCTCCTCCGGGGAGAGGCATCCTTCCCCGGGTACAGGATTGGCCCCGGTTTCCGGGTGATGGTACAAAATTGTCCGGTTTTGAACCTCGCCGGACTCTGGCTTGCCGCCCTGTATCCCCTGTCGGGGACAGGGGAAACCGAACGTCCGGCGCCATGGCCGGCAAAGCAATGCTTCTCGTTATCCTACTCGCCCACGATCTGTACCCGGACAATGCGCTCCCGGGCGCGGACCTGGTCGAAATCGGCAAAGTAGAGGTGTCCGAACTCCCCCATCTCCATCCGGCCGTCGACCACGGGGATGGACTGGGAGCGCCCCATGAGGAGCGACCTCAGATGGGCGTCCGTGTTGAGGGACCACCACGGGAGTTCGTCCCTCCCGGTGGCGGCCTCGATGTGCCTGGGGCCCGGATGGCGGTACTGCCCCTCGGTGCGGCAGGTGGGAATGATCTTCTCCAGGACCTCGACGAGGTCCTGCATCAAGAGCTCGGTACCCCAGTAGTTGGTGTCGTCGGAGGCCTCCTGGAGCAGCACGCTGCACGTGGTGTGCTGGGAATAGACCAGAAGGATCCCGTTGCGGATGCCCGATTTGACCAGGACTTCCTTCACCTGGTCCGTCACGTCGTGGAAGGTCGGCCGCCTGTCCGACTGGATTTTGAATGTTTCGTGGTGAACCGTCATCACTCTAACCTCCCTGTCGATGCCTGTCGTCCCATGCCCGGCGCATGGAGCGGATCATCTCTTCGAGCATCGCGCCGGGGTCCTTCGCCAGGATGATGCCGCTCGTGGAGCCGGCGCCCTGGGACCCCGCCGCGATGATGTCGTAAACGTCCTGCCCGGTGCTGATCCCCGCGCCGTGCAGCACCCGGATCTCCGGATTGACCTTCCAGACCGCCTCGTTGATTCTCGCCACCTCCTGCCGGTTCTGGGCATCCCGCCGGCCGACGCCGATCAGAGCCGGCGATTCGGCGATGATGATGTTGGGCGCGAGCTGTGCCACCGCCATCGCATCCTCCAGGTTGTCGGCACAGACCATGGTGGCGAGCCCCACGGCGTCGGCCCGCTTCACGGTGCGTTCCAGCTCTGCCCGGGAGAGCTTTTTTTCCGCGTGGTTCAGCAGCACCCCCACGGCCCCGGCCTCCTTGAGCGCCTCCGGCAGCACCGACCCCACGCCCCGGCCCGGCTCCAGGGCATCCATATGCTGGGCGAAAACCAGAACATGCTTCATCTCCCGGGCCAGGAGGGGAATGTCCACATACTGGGGGGTGATGATCACCTGGACGCCGTACGTCGGGCCGACTGCGTCGGCACGGCGGGCGAGTGCGAGCACGGCCTGGCCATAGAGGTAGGCTTTGGGGCCGATCTCGAAAAAAGGCGGGGTGATCTCAACGCCTCTGTACATGCTCTCCTCTTCCCGCCGATTCCGCGCAGGCCGCATTGAAGTTCTCCGCGACCCACTGCGGAAAATGCGCGCGGAGCGGATTCAAGTTGCCGATCATGCTCCCTAGACCAGGATGACTTCTACGCCCATCTCGCGGATGGCTGCGACGATCTCCGGCGGCGCGTTCGTGTCGGTGATGAGCGTGTGGAAAGCGCCGACGGCCTTGACGGGCACGAAGCCCACCCGACCGATCTTGCTGCTGTCGGTCACCAGGATCGCCTGGCGGGAGCGCTCGACCATCATCCGGTCCACCTCGGCCATGAAGATGTTGGCCGTGGTGGCTCCGCTGCCCAGGGTCAGCCCGTCGGTCCCCAGGAAGACCTTGTCCGCCATCAACTCCTGGAGCTGTCCCAGCGTTTGCGGCCCGACGGTGGCCTGGTAATCGGGCAGGTAGAGTCCGCCCAGGATGGTCAGGTTCGGCGCCGGCCAGCTCAGCACCTCCTGGGCGATAGGCTGCGAGTTCGTGACCAACGCGATCTGGTTGCTGCTGCGCAACTCCGAGGGGATCTGCCGGATGACCTGCAGGGTCGTAGTGCCCGAATCGAGCAGCACGATGTCCTGGGTTCTGATCATCTCCGCGGCTACCTTGCCGATCCGCTCCTTGGCCTTGATGTGCAGATCCATCTTCTCCGCGAAAGAGTCGGTTCGCGTCGTGCCGGGCAGGGGAATCGCCCCGCCGTGGACGCGTTTCAGCCGGCCCGCCTCCTCCAGGAGGGTCAGGTCGCGGCGGATGGAGGGCTCCGTGACCCGGAACTCCCCCACCAGGTCGGCCACCGACACCTTGCCGTTTTCCAGCACCTTTCGCGCGATCTGCGACCTTCGTTCAGCGGCGCTCAGCTCGTCCATGCTCTTTGTCCCCGGTATCTGCTCATCGTTTTTCGTCGCCAGGGCATCGTCATATCTCGACGGCGTCCAGGCCCTGCATCTCGGCATAGGTTCTGATCTGTGGGGCCAGATGGCCGTAGGCCAGCGCCATGTGGTGAGGCGAGCCGGCCCTGCACCAGGCGTTGCACCACTCGGCGATGGGCAGGTGCCTGGGCTTGAAGAGCATCTGCGGCGCCGCCACCGGCCGCGGTTTGATGGCCACCGACTCCCCTTCGGCGATGTTCAGGCGCCAGTGTCCCCCCACGTTGACCAGCGCCAGGTTCGTCACCGGTCCCGGGGCGTAGGCGTACTCGAAACTGGCGCCGAAGCCGTTTACGCCCTGATAATAGATGCTGTGTTTAAGCGTGACGTCGGAGGGTTTGGCGGCCATGGCGGGATTCCCGTGGCCGTCGTGCGACAGGATCATGGCGTCTTTATCGAAGTCGATGACGTAGTTCTCCAGAAAGGTGGCCTTTCCGGCCCAGGCCTGGAGCATCAGCATGGCGGCAACGGTCGTGATGTCCGCTTCCGTCGAGCAGGGGAACCCGATCTCGCACAGCCGGCCCGTGGCGTAGGCGGGAATGATGCCGACCCGGGGGTCGGTGAGCCAGACCTGGTCGAAGGAGGCCAGGGCGTCGAACTTCCCGTCCCGGGTCACCTTCTCCAGGGCCAGGGCCAGGCGGCAGGAACGCTCGAACTGGGCCTTGTCCATGGCGATCGTGTAGCGACCGCTCTCCTTCGCGGCGAGCGCCTTGAGGTCGGCTTCGGAAATCTCGCTCATGGCCACCGCGACCTTCTCGGGCTCCACAGGCCAGCAAACGGGTCCCACGAACTGGCGCAGGCTGAGCTGATCGACCATCAGGTCGGTCATCCCCTCGAAAGCATGGCCCAGGATCCCGATGCGGGCGTTCTTCATCCGCCGCGCCACGCCGGCCGCGGCGATGTGATCGGCCAGCTTCTGCTGGCCCGCCGGGTCGTCCATGAGCGAGGTGACCATCCAGAAGGGGCGGTTCAGGCGCAGGAGCGCCGACGTCATCTCCGGCACCCCCGCCATCCCCGAGTTGAGCATGATCAGGTCGAAATCCGCATCTTCCGGGAGAAAGGGGATCTGCTGCGTGTTCCAGACGAGCACCGGCGCCGTGGTGTCGAGGAAGCAGCGGGTCGGCACCAGCCCCTTGGTGTAGGCCACCTCCACGGCCACGATCAGGTCCACGCCGGCCGCGTTGAACATCTGCGCGGCGGCGGCGGCCTGGTGCTCCTCCTCGACCAGGGGGGGACAGATCGTTTCGGCGAAGCGGCCGACGATGCCGCCGATCTTGTCCGCCACCTGCTGCGCCATCGGCCGGACATGGGCCGTCTTGTTGTAGTCGTCCTCCAAAAGGGCCAGGACCAGAACGCCCACTTTCGGTTTCGTTGTCATGTCTGTCTTCCTTTCACTGTTCAAGGGTTCTCGTGATCCGCCTCAAGCCTTGGGCCCGTAACCGCGTTTGAAATAATCGGAGAGCTGCCGGTCCAGGTCGCAAAACCGGCGGTAGGGCTCTTCGTATGCGGCCGCGTCTGCGCCGGGCTCGATGCTCTCCTTGACGGCCACCATGGCGAGGCAGCCCTCTTCGATGGACGCAAAGAGGCCGCGCGCCACCCCCGCCAGTATGGCGTCGCCCAGGAGTCCCGTCTCCTCGTTGACGAGCGTCACCACCGGCCGGTTGCAGACGTCGGCCTTGATCCGGTTCCACAGGCGGCTCCGCGCCCCGCCGCCAGTGGAGCGGATTTCGGGGATCGCCATGCCGGTGCCCTCGATGGACTCGATGTTGCGCCTGAGCAGGAAGGCCACCCCTTCGAGCAGGGCCCGGACGAAATGGCCGCGGGTGTGGCTCAGGGTGAAGCCGGTGAAGGAGCCGCGGGCCCAGGGGTTGACCTCGGGGCTGAAGGCGCCCATCAGGTGGGGCAGCATGATCAGCCCGTCGGCGCCCGCGGGAACCGCCCGGGCCAGTTCCGTCAAATGGTCGTAGGCGTCGGTCCCCTCTGCTGCGGCCCGCTTCATCTCCTCGGTAAAGAAGGTGTCGCGCAGCCACTTGAAGGCCATGCCGGCCGTGGGACAGACGGGAACGAAGAGGTAGCGCCCCGGCGCGCTGTGCTCGTAGACGGGCACCGTCCGGGCAGGGTCGATCAGCGGGTGGGAGATGGTCGCCTGGATGGCGAGCGCCGCACCCGTCGTCTCGGAAACCTGCCCCGGCTTGACGTTGCCCGCGCCGATCGCGCCCACGGCCTGATCCATGCCGCCGGTGACGACCGCGGTTTCGCCCGTCAACCCCAGAAGCCTAGCCGCCTCCGGGGACAGGGTCCCCACGGCCGTGCCGGGAGGGACGATCTCGGGGAGTTGCTCCGGACCGATTCCCACGGCCTCCATGAGATCTGCCCACCAGCCGTGGCTGGCCAGGTCGTAGTAGAGGGTGGTGCAGGCAACGGAGCCGTCGGTGACGATCCGCCCCGTGAGACGGTAGATCAGGTAGTCCTGGACGAGGAGGAATCTGGCCGCCCGGGCAAAGACCTCCGGCTCGTTCCGGCGTATCCACAGGATCTTGCAGGCGGACCAGGTAGGGACGATCTCCGGGATGCCCGTCCGCGCATAGACCTCCCTGCGGAATCTCTCCGCCAGGAAGGCCGCCTCATCGGCGGCGCGGTTGTCGAGCCAGACCAGGGCCGGGTAGATCGCCCGGCCCGCGGCGTCCAGGGTGATCGTGGTCTCGCCCTGGCTGGAAACGGCCAGGGCCTTCACCGCTCCGGGCTCGACCCCCGGGTGGCCTATCACCTCCCGGACCGTCTCGACGCAGGCGCGCCAGTACACCTCCGGGTCGAGCTGGGCACGGTCGGCCGCGGGCGTGTCGAGCCGGTATTCCCGGCGTCCGATTCCCAGGCAGCGGCCCTCGGGAGAGAAGAGCCCCGCCTTGACCGACGTCGTTCCGGCGTCTATGGCAAGAAGCAGTTCCATCTCAATCCAGCTTGTACTGGGCGGCGACCTGATCGGGCGCCTTGAACTCCTTGACCACTGCCTTGAGCGCGTCGAGCAGGCGGTCGGGCTGCGCCGACTGGATCACGTTCCGTCCGAACACGATGCCCCGGGCCCCGGCTTCGACCGAAACGGCCGCAAGCTTGAGCGCGTCGCTTTCCCTGGCGAGCTTCTTCGCCCCCAGGGCCAGCACGGGCACGGGCGTGGCCGCCACGACCTCCTTGAACCCTTTCCCTGTGTAGAAGGTCTTGACCAAATCCGCGCCCAGTTCGGCGATGATGCGGCAGCCGATGTAGATCTCTTCCTGGAGCTCTTCGGGCTGGTGGTCGTCCCCGCCGGTGGGGTAGACCTCGCCGATGAGCGGGATGCCGAGAGCTCGCTTCTGGGCCACGCATTGGGAAAAGACCTCCACGTTCCGGGCGTCTTGGGCCTCGTCGGGGTTCCTCAGGCTCAGGCTCCCGATGACCAGGTCGGCGCCCTGGGCCACCGCGTCGGCCACGGAAATCATGGGAACGCTGTGGGAGTGCTTGTAATGCCACATGGCCGCATAGTTGGAACCCCAGTTCAATCGCAGGATACAGGCGGGTGCGCCGCGTTTCGAGAAGACCTGCGAACAATGGGCGCTCATTCCGGGGGCCATCAGAACGGCGTCCGCACCGGCGACCTTCTCAATCACCGAAGGCAGGTCGATCATCCCCGCGAGCGGTCCGAAATAGAGACCGTGGTCGACCGCCACGACGACGGCATTTTTCCCTTCCGAAAACAGGCGCGACAAACGTATGGATTCACCGGTGACCGGCATAGCATGCTCCTTAATTTTACGTGAATCTTTTTGATCAGAAACCTCGTGTGACTTTGGAATCGGATCCCGGGGGCGCGCATTGGACCGGAGGCGCAACCCGTAATCCCCGATACGTCGGGGATGAGGGGCGCAATCAACAAAGCTCCCTTTCCTTACCGGGAATTTCCGCTCTCAGGCGGGAATTCCGATTTTTCGGTCGAAAAATATCCAGCGCGCCAAGGGATCGCGATTTTCAAAGACATCGACCTCTGATGATCGGGGATGGCGCCGGCCATCGGGCGCCATCCCCAAAACACTCAACCCTTACTTGGCAATCGCCGTCCAGCCGTCGGAAATCGCGCCGCCCGCCTTGTCGAGGGCCACATAATCCTTGGGGAAGGATACGGACTTGTAGGCCGAGGCCGGCGGGAATTTCGCGAGCAAATCCGCGGGCAGCTTCACGCTGCTGCGGATCGGGTGGGCGAATCCCTGGGCATAGGCCAGCTGGCCCTTATCCGAGTATTCGTATTCCATCAGGAGTTTGGCCGCGTTGGGATGGGGCGCGCCGGCTGTGACGAACTGAATGTAGAGGCCGGCCACCGTACCGTCCGAGGGAATGACCACCTGGAGGTTCATCTTCGGATTCTGGTCCTTGTTGCGCAGGGCGTCGAAGTCCCACTGGGCCGTGATCGGGCACTCGCCCTTCTGGATGTTGGCCGACGAGGGGGAGACGCCGTTCAGGATGCCGCCGTCGATCATCTTCTTGAAGAAGTCGAGACCCGGCTGAACGTTGGATTCGCTGCCGCCATGCGCAAAGGCCGAACCCAGGACGATCATCTGCGCCGTGGCCGAGGAGCGGGGGTCCTTCATGCACATCGTGCCCTTGTACTCGGGTTTGAGCAGGTCATCCCAGGTTTTCGGCACGTTCTTCACCTTGTCCGCGTTGACCAGAAGGGCCATGACGCCGTAGAACCCGGCGGACCAGCGGCCCTTCGGGTCCTTGGCATAGGCCGGGAGCTCGGACCAGTAGGCATGCATGTAGGGCTGGGAGAGCCCCTTTTCCTCCACGAGCTTCGCGAAGCCCTGCCCCAGGTCCGTGGTGTCGGCCACGGGAGATTTGGCTTCGGCGATCAGCGTGTTGATGATCGTGCCGCTGTCCATGTCCGTGTCCTTCTGGGCGATGCCGTAGGCCTGGTTGAACCCCTTCATCAGCCCGCCGTAGTTCACCCAGGAGTTCGGCAGACCGTAGGAAACGATCGTTCCTTCGGCCTTGGCCGCCTGGACCAGCTGGGCCGGCGGGGCCTTGTCCGCCGCCGCGGCGGCCGTCACAAACAGGGGGAAAACCGCCAGAACGAACGCCATCAACAATCCGAACCGTGCAAATTTCTTGAGTGACATAGTCCTTTCCTCCTCCTTCAAAAATGTTCAATTCGCCATGGAATGCCTTGACGCTACCGGTCTTACACCACCTCTTCCCGCCCCGGGAAAACAGGGAAGCTGGCCCCTTATTTATTATCCCGATACGGCCATCACCTGACAGGCCTCCGGAGGGAAGCGGAGCCAGATCTTCTGATTCAAGGCAATCGGTTTTGTGTTGGCGACCGTGATGTCCGCCACCACCCTCTGCCCTGCCAGGTTGACCCCCAGCCGGGTCACCGCGCCGTGGAAGGTGATCGTCTCCACCTCGCCGGGAAGGCTGTTCCAGCCGTCCCGCCCGGGCTCTGCGGGTTCCACATGAATGGTTTCGGGCCGGACCAGAACGACCACCGGCTGCCCCTCGCTAAACCCCTTCAGGCTCGCGACGTTCAGGGCGACCCGCTCTCCGGCGACCTTATCCGTTCCGGTCGCCTTGCCGAAGAACTGGTTGGCCGTGCCGATGAAGGTGGCCACGAAGTGCGTCTTCGGGGCCCGGTAGATCTCCTCCGGCGCGCCCACCTGCTCGATGATGCCCTTGCTCATCACGACGACCCGGTCCGAGATGGAGAGGGCCTCCTCCTGGTCGTGGGTCACGTAGACCGTGGTGATCGCGAGCTCCGACTGGATGCGCCGGATCTCGCCCCTGAGCACCACGCGCACCTCCGCATCCAGCGCCGACAGGGGCTCGTCGAGCAGGAGCACCCGGGGGCGAACGGCCAGGGCGCGCGCCAGGGCGATGCGCTGCTGCTGCCCCCCGGAGAGCTGGTGCGGGTAGCGTTTGGCCGTGTCCTTCAGGCGCACCATGTCGAGCGCGCTCTCCACCCGGGCGTCGATCTCCTTCTGGGGCAGCTTCTTCATCCTGAGGCCGAAGGCGATGTTCCCCCGCACCGTCATGTTGGGAAAGAGGGCATAGGCCTGGAAGACCATGCCGATGTCGCGGTTGTTGGGCGGGACCGCGGTGATGTCGTCCCCGCCCAGTTCGATCGTGCCGCTGTCGAGCTTCTCGAACCCGGCGATCATGCGCAGCGTGGTGGTTTTGCCGCAGCCCGAGGGGCCCAGGAACGAGACGAGCGATCCCTGGGCGATCTCCAGGTTGAAATCCAGCACGGCAGGGACGCCGGCGAAGGACTTGTTGACGTTTCTCAGATCCAGATAGGCCATGCCGTTACCCTTCGTTTAACGCGCCTGAACGGTTTCCGCCTGCTGCCCCTTGCTCCCCACCCAGAGGATCAGGATGGAGACCAGCCAGGCGATGGTAAAGGAGATCACCGAAAAGGCCGCCGCGATGTTCCCGTTGATCCGCGTGTATTCCACCAAGAGCAGCGGGAAGGTCTTGAAACTGGCGCCGACGATGAGCGACGTCAGCGTGTATTCCGCAAAAACCGTCGAGAAGACCAGCAGGCTGCCGCTCAGGATGCCCGGCAGGATGTTGGGGATGATGATCTCGGAGAGGATCCGAAATACGCTTCCCCCCAGGCTCTGGCCCGCCTCCGTCAGGGTCAGCACGTCGATGGCCTGCATGGCATTGGACACCGGCCGGTACATGAAGGGCATGGAGTAGACGACCACCGCGCCGATCAGCAGAAAGGGCGAACGGGCCAGGGGCGGAAAATTGTAGATCTGCACCAGGGCCAGGGCCAGAACCACGGTGGGAATGCCGAAGGGAAGGATCATCAGCATGTCCAGCACGGGCTTGAACTTAGGAAGGCGCGTGTGGACCCAGTAGACCGTGGGAACGATGATGATCAGGCTGACCACGATCGTGGCGACGGAGAGGATGAGCGAGTTCCAGAGCGTCACGGTGAAGTAGGAGGTCTCCACCGACCGGGCGTAGAATTCGAGCGTGTACCCCTCGGGCAGGATCGTCCGGTCCCAGCGCGTGGCCACGGAGAAGACGTAGGTGGAGACGATGGGAAGGAGCATGTAGAAGAGGAAGAGACCGACCATGGCGATCTGCCAGCCTGCCGGCCGAATCCTCTTCTTGCCTTTCGCTGTGGTCTCTCTACGCTCCATGATGGTCGCGTTTCTCCGTTTTTGCGGCTTACGATTTCGACCAGCGGCGCGCCCGGGTCGTTGCCGCCTGATAGATCGCGATGCTCAAGGCCATGATGACGAGCGACACCACGGCCATGGCCATGCCGATGGCCGGGTCCTTGCGGACTTCACCGGCGATCATGTACCCGATCTGCAGCGTGACCAGGGAGAGTTTGGCCTGCACCAGCGTGTAGGCCGTGGCGTAAGCGCCGAAGGCGTTGGCGAACAGGAGCGTCAGACCCGCGATGAGCGAAGGGGTCAGCACCGGCACGCCGATGTACCGCCAGAACTGGAGGTTGTTGGCACCCAGGCTCTGGGCCGATTCCCGCCACTCTTTCTTGATCCCCGCAAAAGCCGGGAGGATCAGGAGCACCATCAGGGGGAGCTGGAAGTAGACGTAAGCCAGGGTCAGGCCCGAGAAGGAATAGATGCTGAAATCCGGGTAGAGCTTATAGTCGAAGTATTGGAGAACGAACTGGGTAATGACGCCGTTCATCCCCAGGATCACGACAAAGGCGAAGGCCAGGGGCGCCCCGGCGAAGTTGGTGGTCACGTCGGACAGGGTGATCAAGGTTTCCTGGACGCGCCGGGAAGGCCAGCGGTAGACGGCATAACCGATGAAGGTGCCGAACACGACGCCGATCACGGCCGTCAGGCCTGAGATCGTGATGCTGTTTACGAAGGAGTTGATGTAGAGGGGGTGGTTCAGGCTCATGTAGTGCTGGAGCGTGAGCGCGTTCGTGTTCTTGTCCAGCATGCTGCCCCGGATCATGTACAGGATCGGCACGATCTCGAAAACCATGCAGAAGAGCAGGAAGGGCAGAAGTCGCAGCCAGTCTGAAGAAGGACCTATTTTTCGCTTTGCAGGCGGCATGACGGGGCTCTCTCGTTTTGGGTCATTGTACGCGTCGTATTTCGATTGTCAATACATTTTATTTCGTTTTATTTCGTTTGACCTTTCGTTTTGTCGATGTTAGGATCGCTCACACCCACCATCTGCGGTTCGGGGAGCGTTCCCGGGCCGGGATTCGGAAGCATAAGGAGGCATGGCCGTGAACGAAGAACTCGTGCGCCGGGCGGCGAAATATGCCGATCTGGCGAAATTCGAAAAGGGTGTGCAGAAACTGGCCAGGGAGGGATATTTTCTCCGGGGCGTCGACATCCTGATCAACCGGACCCCGGGCCGCCTGGACCTGATGGGCGGCAACGACGACTACACCGGCGGCCTGGTCTTCGAAACCACGATCCGGGAGGCCACCTTCGTGGCTGTCCAGCCCCGTCCCGACCGGACGGTCCGGTTCTACAATCCGGCGGTCAAGGCCTGGGGGTGGCGCGACCGCTTCGACTTCTCCCTGGACGACCTCATGGACCGTGGGGGGGTGGTCAAGCCGCTCGCGGAGGTGCGGGCCTGGATCAATGCGGACCCGGCGCGCTCCTGGTCTGCCTACGTCCTGGGCAATTTATATTATCTGCTCAAACGCTTTCCCGAAAAGGTGGATCACGGCTTTTCCCTCTACCTCGAATCGGACGTGCCGCTGGGCAAGGGGGTCAGTTCGTCCGCAGCCCTGGAGGTCGCCCCGATGAAGGCCATGGCCGCCCTGTACGGCGTCGAGACTTCCGGCGTGGAGCTGGCCTCCTGGACCCAGTGGGTCGAGATCGCGCTCACGCAATCCGCCTGCGGCATCATGGACCAGCTCGCGGTGGTGATGGGAGACGAGGACGCTTTTGTCCCGATGCTCTGCCAGCCGTGCCAGCCCCGGCCCCTGGTCCGACTGCCGGCGAACCTGCGCCTCTGGGGGATCGACTCCGGGGTGCGCCATTCGGTGGCGGGCATCGAGTACGAATCGGCCCGCGCGGCCACCTTCATGGGCTACCGTCTCCTCTGCGACCGGGAAGGGCTCGAACCTGGGCTCGACGAGAGCGGCGCCCTGCCCCGCTGGGTGGAGCCCAGGTGGAACGGTTATCTGGCCAACCTGGCCCCCTCCCGGTTCCGCCGGGACCACGAAGGTTTCCTGCCCGAGGCGATCTCAGGCGGGGATTTCACGATGCAGCATCCCGTGCACCTGGACCCCTTCACCCCGGTCCGGCCCGAGGTGGTCTATCCGGTCCGCGCGGCGACGCGGTACGCCGTCGAGGAGAACGGGCGGGTGCAGAGTTTTGTCAGCCTGATTTCCAAGCCCGCGGAGACGATCGACTGCACCACGGGCTACCTCCTGGGCGAGCTCATGTACCTGGCCCACCTGGGGTACAGCGAGTGCGGCCTGGGCTCCGAAGCCACCGACAAGATCGTCGCGCTGGTGCAGGAGGAAGAGGCGGGGGGCCTGCTGGGCGCCAAGATCACGGGCGGCGGCGCCGGCGGTACGGTCGCCGTCCTCGGATGGAACACTCCCGCGGCAGAGAAAGCCTTCGCCCGGGTGCTGGACCGCTACGCCGCCTGGAGCAAAACCACGCCCTACGTTTTCACCGGCTCATCTCCGGGGTGCGACAAGTTCGGCATCCTGAGGGTTTCATACTGAATCTGACGGCGTGAACCTGCACGCGCAAGAATGCCCGCGGGAGTGCGATCGCCCGCCGCTTCTCCCTGATTTCATTTCAGCTTGAAGACCATCTGCGTCGGGCTCACGAATTTGAGCGCGACCACCAGACAGATCATGGTCGTCATGAAGTAGATGACGGCCAGGGCGTCGACCGCCTGCGGGGGCCGGGCGCCCGCGGCGTAGGCGTCCGCGTAGAGCGCGACCACGATGGTCTGGGACTTGCCGCCCGCCACGAGGTAGGTCAGCTCGAACATGGAGATCGTCTTCACGATGGAGAGGATGCCCGCGGTCAGGATGCCCGGCATGGTCAGGGGAACGAGGATTTTGAAGAAGGTCCGGATCCGGCCGGCCCCGAGCATCTTGGCCGCCGATTCGAGGTTCACGCCGATCTGCTCGATGAAGGGCTGCAGGACCAGGATCATGAAGGGGACGATCGGGACGATGTTGGCGATGATCACCCCCGTGATCCTGCCGGCGAATCCCAGCTTGTACAGGACCATGGCCAGTGGGATGCCGTAGGCCATGGGCGGCACGATCATCGGCAGGATGAAGAGGGACATCAGGATCCCCTTGAACCGGAAGTCGTGCCTGGCCATGGCGTAGGCCGCCGGGAAGGCGATCACGAGCGAGATCAGGACCACGAACACGGCCACGATGAAGGTGACGTACAAAAGGTTCGGGATGTCGTGGTCCTGGGCCACGTACCGGTACCATTCCCACGTGACGATCTTGGGCAGCAGGCCCGAGTACCACCCCTTGCTCGCCGAATTGAGGATGACCGTCACGAGGATGCCGACGATGTTGACCAGGTAGACGCAGATGGCCACCAGGAACATGATCTGCGCCATGGTGAACTTTCCCTTTTGACCCATATATCCCCTCCGTCCGGGCGCGCCCGGAAGAAATCTCAGCCCTTGCCCACGATCGAGGCGCCCCGGTAGATCCTCTGCCGCCACAGGAGCACCAGCGAGATGACGAAAAGCTCGATGAAGGCCATGATGAGCGAGATGGCCGACCCCATGTTGAAGTCGAATTTTTCAAAGGCCCACTGGTAGGCCGCGATCGAAATGACCCTGGTCGGACCCGAGGGCTCCCCCAGGAGAACCGCCGAGGGGAAGACGGAAAAGGCCATCACGAAGTTCAGGCAGAAGGCGATGGCGATCCCGGGAACCGAGAGGGGAAAGAGGATCTTCCAGAAGGTCTGGGTCCTGCTGGCGCCGAGCATCTGGGCCGCCTTTTCCAGGTCCGGATTGATGCCCGAGATGTAGCCCAAAAGCATCAGGAAGGCGAACGGGAACCCCTGGATCACGATCGAGATCATGACCCCGAGGTAGTTGTGGGTGAAGCGGATCGGCTTTTCGACCAGGTGGATCGCCATCAGGAACTGGTTCAGCCAGCCGTTCGGCCCCATGTAGGAGAGCATGCCTTCGGAGATGAGGACCGTTCCGAGGGTGATCGGGACGATCAGAAAGAAGGTGATCAGCTTTTCGCCGCGGACGCCGTGCCGCATGTAGTAGGCAAAGGGGATGGCGAGCACCACGTTGAGGAGCGTCGCGGGAAGGGCGATCCAGAGCGTGATCCCCACTGTCCGGTACTCCCATTGGTCGGTGAAGAACTTGACGTAGTTGGCCAGGGTAAAGGCATCGTCCGCGTCGGTGAGGCTCAGGTAGAGCCCGTAGAGAAAGGGGTAGATGAAAAGAAGGACGATGAAGAGCATGCCCGGAAGCAGAAGGACCAGCAGTGCCCGGGTCCACTTTTTCTCCTCGTTCATGGTCATCCCTCCTGCTTCGGGAAAATCAGGATCTTCTCCGGAGCGACCCACAGGGGTACGGTTTCGTGCACCTGGGCCAGCGACTCGGATTTCAGATCGATCCTGATCCCGTTCTCATGGGCCGCCGAAATCTGGCACACCTGCCCGAGGTACTCCACGATCCGGACCCGGGCCGAGATGGCGTTGACTGGGGCCTCCCCGATCATCACCTCTTCGGGCCTGACCGCCGTGAGGACGGTTTCCCCTTTCCGGAACGCCTCCAGGAGCCCCTCCTTGCGTTCCCGGTCGTCGCAGGAGAACGTCCCCCGCGAGACCAGGAGGATTCCGTCCACCACGAGGGCGAACTCCATCTCCTCTCCCTTTTCCTGCACCCCGGTGATCTTTGCCGGCCAGATGTTCTTGAATCCCATGAAGTCGGCGACGAAGAGGTTCGCCGGCCGGCCGTAGATGTCGGTGGGCGTTCCCACCTGCTGGATGTCGCCGCTCTTCATGACCACGATCCGGTCCGACAGGGCCAGGGCCTCCTGCTGGTCGTGGGTGACGTAGATGGTCGTGATCTGAAGCCGTTCATGGAGCGTCTTCAATTCGTAGCGCATCTCGATGCGCAGCTTGGCGTCGAGGTTGGAGAGGGGTTCGTCCAGCATCAGGAGGCGCGGCTCCATGATGATGCAGCGGGCGATGGCCACCCGCTGCTGCTCGCCCCCGGACATCTGACTGGGGAATTTCTCCTCGTACCCCTCCAGGTGGACCATCTTGAGCACCTGGGTCACCCTCTCCCGGATGACCTCTTTTGACGCCTTGGTCAGTTGGGGCCCGAAGGCGATGTTGTTGTAGACGTTCAGATGGGGGAAGAGGGCGTAGTTCTGGAAGACCATCCCGAACCCGCGCTTTTCGGCCGGGACCTTGCGGATGGAGTCGTCGATGCACTCATCGTCGATGTAGATCTCGCCCGAGGTGATGGGGATGAGCCCGGAGATGCAGTTCAGGGCCGTCGATTTCCCGCAGCCCGAGGGGCCCAGGAAGGTGACGAACTCGCCCCGGTGGAAGGTGATGGAAAAGTTCTTCAGCGCCTTTTTGGTGCCGAAAGTCTTGCTGATCGATTTGACGATGCACTTATCGAAACCTTTCATCTTCATTCACCATCGCTCTCGGGTCCATCCGGCGCAGACCGGGAGATGCTTTATGACACCGGCGAAAACAGGTCTCAAAATCGTCACCCCGGCGAAGGCCGGTATCCAGAGGTACAGATACCTGCAAACCCCTGGACCCCGGCTTTCGCCGGGGTGACGGCCTGCTGCGAGTTCATCCTAGCGGTTATACATTTTAGCGATGCCTTCGTAGTAATGACGATTTTGAGACATATTCCCGGCGGTGTCATAAAACCGGGGACGGCCGCGGCCGGTTTCCGGCCGCCGCCGTCCCTGCAAAAAAACCGTTTTTCAAAAGGGCCGGGACTACTTCTTGATCTTCGCCCCCACCAGCCTGTCCCACGTGTCCATCGCCTCCACCAGGGGCTTGGCGTCGAGCTGCGGCGTGGCGGGCAAATCCTTGATCGCCTTTTCGTAGCTCTCGCGGATCGCGGGCTTGACCTTCTCCTGGCTCTCCTTGGGCGCCATGGTGAGAGGCACGTTCTTGATGGCCGGGCCGGGGTAGAAGTAGCCGGCGTCATAGGTCACGGCCTGCTGCTCGGGCGTCATCAGAAAGGCCATCAGGGCGAGCGTCACGTTCCTGCGGTCGTTGTCGAGCCCCTTGGGGATGCACAGGAAGTGGGCGTCGGTCACCCAGGTGGTCTTGTCAAGCAGAAATCCCTGGAAATTGGCCGGAATGGTCGCCAGGATCCGCTGGTTCATGTCCCAGCCGAGGTGGCCGGCGAGCATGTAACGGGTCCCCTCGGCGAGCTCCTTGAAGGTGATGCCGGTCCCCGACGGGTAGTAGTCGACATACTGGTCGAGCTCCTTGAGGAAGGCCCAGGTCTTGTCCCACGTCTTGGGATCCTTGGGATTCTTGTCCCCGAGGATGTAGGGCAGCCCCTGCAGGAACGCCCTGCCGGGCCCCGAGTTCGCGGGCCTCGCGTACATGAACTTGCCGGGGTTCGCCTTGGCCCAGGCCAGGAGGTCCGCCGGGGTCTTGGGGACCGGATTCACCTTGTCCGGGTTATAGGTGAACATGGGGCCGCCCGGGCAGTAGACGTGGGTGATGCCGTATCCCTGGAACAGGTCGTAGGCCTTCTTGGCGCCGGGCAGATAATCCTTCTCGATGGTCGGGAAGAAATCCTTGTAGTTCGGCATGATCTTTTCCCAGATCTTCTGCTCCACCCCGGAGGCGATTCCATCCTGTCCCGTGAGGACCAGGGTCGTATCCAGGTTTTTGGCCATCTGCTGCGCCTTGACCTTGGCGGTCAGTTCCGGAGAGGTTGCTTTGATGTACTCGATGTCCGAAACCAGCTTCGGGTTGGCCGCCTTGAAGGCCTCGATCGACGGTTTGGACAACTGAAGGTTGCCGGCCACATCGATGATGCTCAGTTTGACCGGCTTCTTGACGGAAACGTCCTTGGCTTCGCAGAGGGAAATCGTCCCCGCCACGAAAACCAATGCCACCACGAACCCTAATATTTTTGACCTGTACATTTCATCCTCCTTGAGGTTCCCCTTTGGGTGTACATCAAAATACGTCCGGTTCCCGATTCAGGCTTTGGTTGTCTCGACACCTTTGGAAACGCCCGTTCGCCTGCCCCCCGCACCCCCTTTCCCTGCCGTCCCTCTTCCTTGAGCCCACAGGCGGAGCAGCCGCCCTTGGGTCGAAATCATGAATTCACGCCCGAGGCCAGATAGCCGCCGTCGACGGCCAGGGCCTGGCCCGTGATGAAACTCGCCCCGTCCGACGCGAGCAGCACCGCGGCCCCGACGAGCTCTTCGGGCCTGCCGAACCGGTGCATCGGCGTGCGGGTGAGGACCTCTTCGCCGCGCGCGGTCCCCGTGAGCAGGGCTGCGTTCATTTCCGTCGGGAAAAAGCCCGGAGCGATGGCATTGACGCAGATGCCGTCCCCGGCCCACTCGCACGCCAGGCTCCGGGTCAGGGAGAGGACGGCGGCTTTGGCGGCGCAGTAGGCCGCCACCTCGTGAAAGGCCAGAAACGAGCCCAGGGAGGCGATGTTGATGATCCGGCCGCGCCCGCTCGCCTTGAGCGCGGGATAGAGGGACTGGCAGGAGCGCAGGACCCCATTCAGCACCGTGTCGAGCAGGCTGGCCCACTCCCCTTCGCCCACCTCCACGGTCGGCTTCCGGAAGGTGTGGCCCGCCGCGTTGACCAGGATGTCGACCCGGCCGAAGCGCTCCAGCACCGCGTCCCGCAGCCGGTCGACGGTCTCGCGCCGGGTCACGTCCACGGTCCGGCGGAGCGTCGGGCGCCCCAGGGCCTCGATGCGCTGGCAGGCCTCTTCGAGGCAATCCGGACGGCGGCCGGAAGGGACGACAATGGCCCCGTGGCTGGCAAGCCCCACCGCAATCGCGAGGCCCAGCCCCGAGGTCGCGCCGATGACCACCGCGACCCGCCCCTCCAGGTTCAAGACACTTTCCCTCATGAACAACACCCCCTCGTCTCGACCCCGGTCAACTCGAAAGGAGCCGGTGCAGCTTATCGCCCAGCTCACGCGCCTCTTGGGCGGTCGGCGTGGCGGTCTGGATGAAAAGCCCCTTCCGGCCGAAAAAGTCGACGAGCCTCTTCGAATAGGCGGCCAGGTCCACTTTCGACCCCACCTCGTGGTCCCAGTAGTAGTGGCGCAGGCAGAGCGCGGTCTTCCCGGCCGCGGCATCCCGGACGCTCTCCCACTCCGTCTGGGGGATGGTGAAATCGAGCCCTCTCAGCCCCTCGATCTCCATCATGGGCCCCACGACGTTTTTCACGTTTCCGCAGGAATGGACGACGATGCCGCCCATGGCCCGGGAGATCATGCTGTTGTATTTCACGCCGAACTCCCGGTAGAGGCGCGGCGACAGGATGGCGGCGGTGTCGTCGCTGATCCGCACGCCGACCTCGCGGGGGACGTACCACATCTCGTGGCCCATGGTATGGAGGTTGCGGATGTGCGCGAGCTGGGCCTTGAGATAGGCGATCGTCGCCTCGGTGACCTTGGCCATGAGCACGTGCACCTCGTCGGGGTAGAGCATGGTGGCGGCGATGAAGGAGGTGTACTCCCAGATGAGAGAGGCCGTCACCAGGGGGGAGGGCACGTTCAGAAGCCGCAGCGGCAGGTCGGAGTGCGACTGGAGGTAGTCGACCCTCTCCCAGGCCTGCCGGAAGACGGGGTTCTCTTCGGGATCGGGCATCGCGAGGGCGTGCACGTCCGCGACGTTTTCATCCCGGATCAGGGGGGTAACCCAGGGATCGGCCTCGTCGTTGACCTTGAAGGGGCAGCCGAAGGCCGAGGCGATGATGCTGATCCCCTGGTTGGGCTTCACGTTGGGCATGCCATAGTCGTAGACGCCCTCCCGCTGCCTGTGGAACTCCACATTCCAGGCGAGCTCCGCCGCGTGGTCGTGGAAATAGCGCGTCGTTGCCGCATGAAAGCCGCCGATCTCGATCAGAAAGGGCACCTCGGGGAGCTCCTCCAGGCGCCAGTTCCTCTCGATCAGGTCTCTCTTTTCGTCAAGGCTCAGCATGTGATGCCCACCCTTCCGAGGCGACCCCTCGACCTAATTTGTTCAAACGGTGGACTAATAAAAAAACGATCTCAAACGGTCATTTGGTATTTCAAGCCGGATCGATTTGTGATATATTGTTGTTGGCACGAACTATATCACCGGGGCAACGTTCTGTCAATAGATAATGCGTTCCCCTTGCAACCTCCGGGGGATTCCCTTAGGATCGGTGCATCGGGCAAAGGCGAGGTCAGAGGATGAGGAAGATCAATTTGCAGAACATTCAGGTGGCCTCGAGCGAGACCGCCCGGGACATCAACCGCCGCATCGTGCTGAACCTGGTCCGCAGCCGGCAGCCCCTTTCCAGGGCCGATATCGCCAGGATCTCCGGACTGCAGCGGAGCACGGTCTCGGCCATCACCGAGAACCTCATCGCCGATGGCTGGCTGATCGCCGATCAGATGGGCCGCCTGCCGCGCGGCCGCCGTCCCACCTTTCTGCGCCTCAACACGGACAGGTCCATCATCGGCATCGACATCCGGCCGACCAAGACCATTATCGCCACCTCCGACGTCAACGCCCGTTTCGACTACCAGGAGGTCTTTCCCACGCCGCCCTCTGCGGCACTTGCCGTGGAGGAGTTGACCTCCCGTCTCCGGAGGCTCGTGGAGACCCGCAAGGGGTTGACATTCGAGGGGGTCGGCGTGAGCCTCCCGGGCCGGATCCATCCCGACACCAAGGTCCTGCGGTTTGCCCCCAACCTGTGCTGGCGCGACGCCGACCTGGCCGCACCCCTGGCGCAGGCCACGGGACTGGAGGTGGAGCTCGAAAATGCCGCCAACGCCTGCGCTCTGGCCGAGGTGTGGTTCGGCCCCAGCGACGATCTCCATGACCTGGTCGTGGTGACCGTCTCCGAGGGGATCGGCACGGGCGTCTACATGAACGGGCAGCTCGTCCGCGGGGCCGACGGCATGGCGGGTGAATTCGGCCACGTCACCCTGGACCCCGAAGGCCCCCTCTGCGCCTGCGGCAACCGCGGCTGCTGGGAGATGTTCGCGTCGAACCGCGCCGCCGTCCGCTACTATGACGCCAAGGGCCGGCAGGACGAAGGCCCGAGCTTCAAGGAACTGCTGGCCCTGGCCGATCAGGGCGATGCGCAGGCCGCCCAGGCGCTCGACACCATGGCGCTCTATCTGGGACGGGGCTTGCGGATGCTCGCCGTCGGATTGGCCCCGGCGGATATCGTCCTGGTCGGGGAGGTGACCGGCGCCTGGGAGCGCTTCGCGCCGGTGATCGACCGGGAGCTTTCCGCCTATCCGCTGCCCGGTCCCGCGCCCCGCGTGCTCCCGGCCCACGACGGCGAGATGGCCCGGCTGCGGGGCACGGTGGCGCTCGTCCTGCAGAAGCATTTTGCCGCGTCCGCCTTCGGCTGATCTCCCGGCCGCGGCGGGATCGCGAGGCGGGGCAGAGGGTAGCCCAGGTAGTGGCTCACCACCCGCTTTTAATCTAGGGGAAGTAGCATCCGGTGCGCCGATCTGCCACTCTTCGAGGCGACCTGCATCCGGGTGAAGGGATTTGCGCCAAGGGGTAACGCACCGGTCACGGAGATGTCGTCAGTTTCGCATCTCGGCAATTTTCTGTAAGATGAAAACTGAATCCGCCAATGTGATATTCCTTCCGTTACCGATGGTCGTCCTTTTATATATCGTCAGAGCTGGAACAATCCCCGCCGTTATCCTCAAAGTGATCACGGCATCGTTCAAATCGATCGACCCATCTCCATTCACATCACCAGTTGCTATAGGCATGAGTTTTTGGATGCGAGAGTTGAAAGTATCAGCAACGTAGACGTTTCCTGACAAATCAACGCCAACGCTGCGTGGTGAGAAAAATTGGCCATCGTTTGTGCCAAATGAACCCCAATCCGTCAGGAATCTTCCTGTAGCGGAAAATTTCTGTATCCGATTGTTTCCTGCATCCGCCACATAAACGTCACCAGAGGCTTCCACGGCAATGGCGCCAGGGAATTCGAACTGACCGTCCCCTGAACCTTGCGAACCCCACTTCAGTATGAACGATCCCTTATCTGAAAATTTCTGAATACGATTATTAACGCAATCAGCAACATAGATATTCCCCGAACCATCCACGGCGACATCTCCAGGAGAGGTAAATTCCCCATCGTGCGTTCCTGCAGCCCCCCACTTGGTTATAAATGAACCTATAGCGGAGAATTTCTGTATTCGATTGTTGCCCGCATCCGCCACGTAAACGTTCCCCAAGGCATCCGCAGCCACGCCCGTGGGGAAGAACAATTGACCATCCCCCGTACCCTCTGACCCCCATTTGGTCATGAAGTCTCCGGTGGCAGAGAATTTTTGGATGCGATGATTGTTCCGGTCCGCCACATAGACATTCCCGGAGCGATCCACTGCGGTACCGCAGGGAGTATCAAACCGACCGTCATCCGTTCCGTGAGTTCCCCAAGCTGTTATTCTCTCGTCGGGAGGGATTATCTGTACACGGTGATGTTCGGTATCCGCTACATATACAGTCCCGGTCGTGTCAACCGTAAGTCCATAAGGCGATTTGAACTGACCTAAACCGGAAATCCATTCTGTGATCAAGTTACCCATGCCATCGAACATCTGTATACGCCTGTTCCCCGAGTCAGCCACATAGACGTTTCCGGCAGAATCGACCGCTATGGCACCCGGGGTTGAAAACTGCCCAGCCCCCGTTCCTGGGGAACCCCACTCGGTAATAAACGATCCGTCGCTTGAAAATTTCTGAACACTATATTTATTTGCATCCACCACGTAAACGTTTCCAATGGAGTCTGCAACGATACCACTCGGATATACGAACTGACCATTCCCAAAACCTTGAGAACCCCATTTCGTTATGAACGTTCCCGTCGAAGTGAATTTCTTGACACAAAAATTTGCCAGATCCAGGACATATACATTTTCAGCAGGGTCCACCGCGACGCCATTTGGATATTGAAATTGAGAATTCCCCGAACCTTGAGAGCCCCACGCGGTTATGAATTCCCCGGTGGTGGAAAATTTCTGAACGCGATAGTTATCCCTATCGGCAACGTAGATGAATCCCGAGGCGCTTACGGTCAGATTCCCATTATGCAATCCTGCTGAACCCCATTGTGTGATGAATTCTCCAGTTGACGTAAACTTCTTAATGCAGGCTTTTAAGGGATCCAAGAGATATAAGTTCCCCAAAGCATCCACAGCAATTCCGCTCTGGGTGTTATACGTATTGAACTCACCCGACCACGTCCAAGATGTCACGAATTTTCCTGTTGCAGAGATTTTTTCGATTCGGCAAAAAAAGTTATCCGCAGCATAGATGTTCCCGTAGGAGTCGACAGCCACTGCACTAGGCCAACTCTGCTGATTGACGTAATAATCCGCTGAACCCCATTTTTTTACAAACTTGAAATCTTGTGCCGTCGAACTTTCATAACAAGAAATGAACAGGATGACCGAGGCCAGGATAATGAACATCGCACGATTGGAAATAGAGGATTGGGAGGTAGGTCCTAGAACGTACACTGTCTTTTCCTCATGTTGAAATATTTGGATCGACTTCCTCCGCCGGATTCTGCGAACGAGCTCAGTCAGCTACAGGGCGTTTGCCCTGCGCTGCGATCCGGATTCCGGTACGCACATCAGGTCAGCTGGCTCGGCGGCAAGCGGGGAGAGCGATTGGTTGCCGAGCGGCACGCAAACGCCAAAGATATTCGGATGGTTCGTTTGGACGGACGATACAGAAAAGGCGGATAGAGATCAAGGGAAATCTGTGCTGACCGGCTGCGGGCCGAGTGCCGCATCAACGTCCGGCCCCTGCGGCAGTTCCCGCAGGGAGCGCATCATCGATGCAGCCCCTGCCGTTTCTGGGTAAAATTCCATCCTCGCATACGGATATCGCGCTTCCGTGTGGAGGTAGGGCATCATCTGTTCTCCCAGAGTCTGGAGATTGGGACCGCATAGAGTTTGTTCCCGAAAGGCACGACGGCGTTGCCGTCATACAGCACCACCCCGGCGGCAAAACTCTTCTCCGCGGCGTCCTGGAGTTTGCGCAGCCCTCTGAAATCGTCGCCGGTAACCGTCGCCGCCGCCTTTACCTCAACCCCGGCCAAGCGTCCACCGGACTCCGCAACAACATCAACCTCTACCTGGTCTTTGTCGCGAAAATGGCTGAAGGATACAATGTCCCCATGCCAACTCCCTTGGCGGCGCAACTCCTGAAAGACAAATGTCTCTAGAATCCGCCCGAAAAGAGCGCGGTCTTTCCACAGCATCTCCGCATCCAAGCCAAGGAGCGAACAGGCCAGCCCGGTGTCGCCCAAATGCAGTTTTGGCGTTTTGATCAGGCGGCTCAGGCGGTTGCTGTGCCACGGCGGCAGTTCTTCCAACAGAAAAATCCTCGACAGCAGCGTGACATACTCGCGAATGGTCTGTCTGCTCACCTGAAAGGGCGCGGCAAGTTCCGACACGTTCGCCAGGCAAGCCGTCTGGCCGGCGGCCAGTGCCAGCAGGCGCGGCAACGCATCTAGGGCGCTGATGCGCGCCAGGTCGAGGACATCGCGCTGAATCAGGGTATTGGCATAGTCCCGATACCATGTGGCTTGCCGCCGTGGCGTGGCCCGGGCCAGCGCCGCCGGGTAACCGCCCGCCGCCACCCGTTCGGCCAGCATCCGGCCGAGGCGTCGACCGGATGAGCCGGCCTTGAAAGCCGAACCGAACAGGGCCGACAGAAAATCGGGCGTTCCTCGCGAAAGCTCCACTTGAGACAGTGGATGCAGTCGCAAAATCTCCATGCGACCAGCAAGGGAATCAGCCAGCTTAGGCACCAGCAGTACATTCGCCGAACCGGTCAGGATAAACCGCCCCGGTTTCCTTCGCTCATCGATCGCCGCTTTCAGCGAGGTGAAGAGTTCCGGCACCCGTTGCACTTCGTCCAGAATCACCCGTTCAGGCAGATCGGCGATATAGCCCACAGGGTCCGCTTGTGCCGCCGCCCGCTGCACATCATCGTCAAAACTCAGATACGTGAAACCCTCCACATCGCCGACCTGCCGGGCCAGCGTGCTCTTGCCGCACTGCCGAGGACCATGGATCAGCACCACCGGAGAATCGGCCAGGGCCTCTATCACCCGTGGCTGGAGGTATCGAGGATATAAATCATTATTTTTCATGGGATTACCTTAAACACCAAACCCGTCCAATTGCAAGTTTTATGTCCGTCCAATTGCAAGTTTTCCTTCGTCCAATTGTCGGTAGGGGAAGATTGCGCCTGGCTCACTTGGTGGTGACGACCCAGACGCCGTCCCAGTTCGGGGGCGGGGCGGCCGCAAGCTCGCGGCACTTTTCGGCGTAGGCCGAGGCCGCCCGGTCGCGTTCCTTGAGACCGGCGAAGAGAGCCTCCGCCTCGGCAAACCGGCCATGATAGAACTCCTCCAGGCCGCGGGCAAAGATCGCCAGATCCTCCTGGCGGCGCTCCTCTTCGCCGGGTGGCATCGGCTCATGGACCGTCACCGGCTCCCTGCGGCCCACGACGGCGACGCGGGCAAGCTCGCGGCTGGGAAAGGCGCCGGCCAGAAGGTCCCTTGTCGCCTGGGAGATGATCGTATAGGTCCCGAACTGCTTGTTGATCCCCTCCAGGCGGGAGGCGAGATTCACCGCATCGCCGAGCATCGTGTAGTCGAAACGGGTGCGGGAGCCCAGGTTGCCGACCACAGCCGGACCGCTGTTGATCCCGATCCGCATGCGGAGCTCCTTGCCGATGCGTTCACGGATCGCGGGCCTCATTTCGGCGAGCCGGGCCTGGCAGCGCAGCGCGGACCGGACGCAGCGCACGGCATGATCGGGCTGGGGGAGCGGCGCGTTCCAGAAGGCGATGATCGCGTCGCCTTCGAACTTGTCCACCGTTCCGCCCTCCTCGTGGATGATGTCCGTCATGGCCGTGAGGTATTCGTTCAGCAGGGCCGTCAGGGCCTCGGGCTGCAACCCCTCGGAGATGCCGGTGAACCCCTCCAGGTCGGAGAAGAAGATGGAGAGTTCCCGCCGCTCCCCGCCCAGCGTGAGCCGTTCGGGATACCGGATGAGCTCCTCGATGACCGCGGGGCTCAGGTACTGTTTGAAGGCGTTCTTGATGAAGAGTTTCTGCCGTCCTTCCGTGGTGTAGTAGATCACGCCGGCCGCGAGGAGCGTCACGCCGACGCCGACCTCCTGGACGGCCAGGGGGAGCCAGTAACCCTGGAGATAGGCGGCGATGCAGAGGCCCGCGGGCAGGCAGAGGAGGAGCCCGTACGCGAAGAGGCTCCTCACGATGCCCGAAACCCGGGCAGTCACCAGGCCCGCGAGCAGGGTGAGAAGCAGGGTCAGCGCCCAGACCAGGGGGGAGGGCGCGGCCTCCATGAAATCTCCCGAGAGGAGGTTGTCGAGGGCCGTGGCATGGATCTCGACGCCCGGATAGACGCCGGAAACCGGGGCCGGCCTCAAGTCGTACAGCCCCGGGGCGGAAAAGCCGACGAGCACGTAGGCGTCCCGGAAGAGCTCCTTCCCCGGAATCGTGGGCGTTTGGCCCTCCCGCAGGCGCAGTTCGCTCTGGATGACCGCCGCGGCGCTGTAGGCAGGGTGGGTCCCGGCGGCCCCGCGGAAGCGGAGGATCGCCCTTCCCGACCGGTCGACCGGGATGCGGCGCTCCCCCACCGTGAGGCGGTCCCCGGCGACGGAGAGCGGCGTTTCGGGATGGGCTGCGAGAAGGGCGCCCAGGGCCGGCGAGGGAACGATGCGGCCGTCGAAGCGCAAGAAGAGGCCGATCCGGCGGTAGACGTTGTCCCGACCGGGGTCGAGGTGGGTGTCGGCGAGAACGGTGCAGGAGCGGGCGATTTCGTCGACGGGAAAGAGGGCGCGGGGGGCGGGCTTTTTCCGCCGGCCGGCCCGGTCCCAGGCGTCGAGGCCGCCGATCGTGAATCTGTTCCCCGAAAGGGAGGGAGGCCATTCCCGGGCCGCCCCGGTTCTTTCCCCCAGGAAGAGCGCGCCCACGGAGGGCGGCCCCTTCCGGAGCGACGCCCCGAAGGCCTGGTCGTCCGAGACGCCGTAGGCGGAAGGTTCCGTGAAGAGGATGTCGAAGAAGACCGCCTTCGCCCCCTGCCGCCGGCAGTAGTCGAGGATCACGCCGTACATCTCTCTCGGCCACGGCCAGCTCAGCCCGTTTTCTGCCCTACCCCAGTCGAGGCTGTTCTGGTCCAGGAGGATCAGGCGGACGGTGCCGGTGGCCGGGCCCGGCTTTGCCAGCAGATTGGCCCGCCAGTCCCAGGTCCGGCCCTCCCAGGGGCCGAGCCACCCCGGGAGCCAGAGCGCGAGCGCGACGGAGAATCCCAGGAGACCCGCGAGGAGCCCCAGGAGCAGCTTCTTTGTCGCCGGCGAGGCGGCCGCCCGTTTCATATCCTGACCATCGACTGCTGGAAACGTTTCTGCCGCGCTGCAACGGGCCGGACGGCGGCCGAGCCGACCCCGTCCTTGCGGAGCTCGGCGATGCGGTCGTCCGGGGCGGGGTGGGTCTTGACGAAATCGAGGCCGCCCGGCTTCAGGTTCCGCTTCATCGCCAAGAGCATCTCCGTCAGGCCGCTCGGGTCGTAGCCCACGCGCCGGAGGAGCTTCACGGCGGCGCGGTCCGCCTCGTACTCGGAGCCGCGGGCATACCCCTTGTTGATCATGGTGGTGGTGACGTCGGTGATGACGCCCCCGAAGGTCTCGGTGAGCTGCGCGACTTCCCGGGAGCCAAGGTTCTTGGCGAGTTCCGTGCCGAGAATGGCCGCGACCTCGTTGAACCTCGCCTTCTCGATCGCCTCCATGCCGTGGCGGCATTCGATGTGGCCGACCTCGTGGGTGAGCACCGCGGCCAGGGCGTCTTCGGTCCTGCAGCAGCGGAGGAGCCCCCGCGTCACGAAGATCAGCCCGCTCGGCGTGGCGAAGGCGTTGATGTCGTCGGAGTCCAGGACCAGGAAATGGTAGCCGCCGAACAGGCTGGGAAGGTCCGAGGCCTGGGCGAGCGTCTGGCCGAGCAGGTTCACGTACCGGTTCAACTGGGCGTTGTCGAAGGCCCTGTATTTCGTCAGGACCACCGCCCCGACGGAGCGGCCGATATAGTACTCCTGCTCCGGGGTGAACTCTTCGGCGCTGCGGGCCACGGCCTTGGTCGACTTGCGGATCGACTCCGCCTGGGTCTCGGTGATCGCCCCCGTACCCTGGCCGATCACCGTGGCGATTTCGGCGGCGGATTCGAGGGTCTGGCAGGAGGTTAACGCCAGCAGGGCGGCGAGCGCCAGGCCGAGGAGCGAATAGAGGGTCTTCATCGGGCACCTCCTTCCGCCGGCACCACCTCTCCCTGTTTGAGGAAGGCCACCATCTCCTCGGGCGGGACCTTGAAGCGCTCCATCCGGTCCACCCAGGCGTAGTCGAGGTTCGGGTTCAGGCTCTTGTACTGCTTTTCCACCTCTTCGCTGAACCCCTTGCCGGCAAGGGCGATCTCGCCTCCGGTAGCGCTCGTCTGCACGTTGGCCGCGCCGGCCTTGAGGACGATCGTTTTCGCGGTGAGGGCGGTCGCATGCATCCATCCCTGGACGCCGCTCGCGAGGGCGACTTTCCGCCAGTCGCCCTGCTCCTGGATCAGGGCGACCCGCTCCCCGTATGAGGGCTTGGCCACGATCTTCCCCAGGAAAGAGGGGGTGCTCCGCAGCTGGCCCTCCCGGACCTGAACGCTCAATGCCCGTGGGCCCTCCGCGGCCCACACGACGCCGAAAAGGAACAGGGACAGAAGCAGCAGCCATTGAATCCTGAAACCGAAATGTCGGGTCATCGTCACCTCTCTTC
>JAJFTY010000222.1 GCA_021372695.1 Deltaproteobacteria bacterium | reverse complement strand
CGTGGCCTCGCGCATCATGCCCGCCATGGAGCGTTCGTCGAAATTGAGCAGGAAGGGGGCGCCCTGGCTCGTGGAGATCATCTCCACCACCCGGTCGAGGAGCGCATCGGGGCTCTCCCGGTGGAGCCGGACGTTGGGCTTGGGCTCGAGCATCGGCGTCATCTCGTCGATGACCTCCAGGATCGCGCAGGTGAGATCGTTCGTCATGTCCCTCCCGCCGGCTCCCCGGCCGGAGAGGGTGATGAGTTGGCCGTAGCCCGCGGTGATGCCGTTGTTGCCCACGCGGATCATCGCGTCGTAGGCGGTGTTCGCGTGGACCCAGAGGCACTTCAGGATCTCCTTGCCGAATTCGCGGTCCATCCCCTCGTCCAGAGACTTCTGCCAGTAGGGGTAAAGGTACTGGTCGATCCGGCCGAAGGAGACGCCCGGGCCGGGGTAGTTCTCGTCGCTCATGACGAGCATGTGGGTGAGCCAGAGCGCCTGCACCGCCTCCCAGAAGGTGCTGGCCGGTTCCTCGGGAACGCGGCGGACGTTCGCTGCCATCTGCCGGAGCTCTTCCCGGCGGCCCGGTTCTGTCTCAGCGGCGGCCTGCTCTTCGCAGAGCACGGCGTACTTCGCCGCCAGTCCGCCGGGCATGGAGGCGGCGGTCATCATGGCGCGAAGCTGAGCGCCCCGGGGGCCGGCCTTCTCCGCTTCGCCGAGCCGATCGTAGTGATAGACGATCTTCTCCCGGATCCCCCGCCAGCCCAGCTTGAGCGCCCGCTCGTAGCCGGGGATCAGGTGGCCGCTCGTGGCCCCGGCGTTCCCGTAGCCGTGGTCGTGGAACCACTTCATCCGCGCCCGCGCTCCCCGCTTCCCGTAGATCAGCCCGTCGCGCTCCTTCGCCTCCTCCTTCGTCCAGCATTTGGAGGCCTGGATGTTGAAGCGGCCGCCCGCGATCAGGTCCCCGGGCAGGATCTCCCGGGGCACACGGTTCACCATCACCTCCCGGATAAACCAGGCCTTGCGCTCAGGGAGGCTCCAGCTCCAGAAATCGGGATGGAGCGGAACGGCCCGCGCCGCCTGCTGCATCGAGGAGCGGAAGGTCTGGAGGAAGGGGTAGGTCTCGGGGACGATGTAGAAGGTCATCTCGTCGAACTGGACGTCCCAGGGCGTGCCCGTGGTCCAGGCGGTGAACTCGTTGTTCCAGGGACGCTTGGCTCCCCGGAAGTAGTAGTCCCGGAGCCAGGCGATCCTCGGGGAGAGGTTCTTCGGCTCCTTGATCCGGTGCGGCTTCTCCGCGGCGGCTATCTGGCTCATACCCTCCTCCGGTCCGGAAGCACCCGGCTCCCTCCCCGTTTGAGGGCGGAAGGCCGGGCGTGGCGAAAGGGGAATCTCGCTTTCGGCGATAGTAGCAAGCCCGGCCGGCGTGTCAAGCCTGTTTTACGGAAATCGCCGGCCGCTATCGCCAGGCCGCGGCGCTCGTTGTGCCGCCGCATTCCCCGACGGGGTGAAATCGATTGACACCCCGGCCGTTATTGCCTATAACTTCCCATCGATTGGGATTGTTTCATCAACGGATTTGAGAGGTTTCATCATGGACATCATCGTCTCCGGGTCGCTCGCCTATGACCGGATCATGGATTTCCCGGGCCACTTTTCCGACCACATCCTGCCGGAAAAGATCCACACGCTGAACGTCTGCTTCACGGTGAACGGCATGAAGGAGAAGTTCGGCGGTACGGCCGGCAACATCGCCTATTCGCTCAGCCTGATGGGCCAGAAGCCGACCATCTCTTCCGCGATCGGCCTCGATTACGCGCGGTACTTCGGCTGGCTCAACCAGAACGGGATCACCACCGAGGGGATCCGGATCGTCGAGGATGAATTCACCGCCGGGGCCTACATCACGACCGACCTGGCCGACAACCAGATCACCGGCTTCAACCCCGGCGCGATGAAATACTCTTCCCTGCTCGACTTCGACAAGCTGAAACCGGCGGAGACCCTGATGATCATCTCGCCCGGAAACCTGGACGACATGGCGAACTACCCGGCCGAGTGCAAGGCCCGGGGGATCGACTACATCTTCGACCCCGGCCAGTCCCTGCCCATGTGGAATGCCGAGGACCTCATCCGGGCCATCGACGGATGCCGGATCCTGATCGTGAACGACTACGAGCTCGACCTGATCATGAGCAAGACCGGATTGTGGAAGGCGGACCTGCTGGGCCTCGCCGGGACGATCATCACCACCCTGGGAGAGCACGGCTCGCAGGTTTCGTCGCGGGAGGGTGACATCGGGATCATCCCGACCCGGCCCCGGAAGGTCGACGACCCGACCGGTGCCGGCGACTCCTACCGCGGCGGCTTGATCAGCGGCCTGGTCCTGGGCAAGGAGATCGAGGAGTGCGCCCGGATGGGGAGCGTTTGCGCCTCCTTTGCCGTCGAATCCTACGGCACCCAGGAATACAGCTTCACCCCGGATGAATTCGCCGAGCGGCTGAACCGCTGAGGCCGGAATCGCGCTGCACGATGGGGATCTGAAACCGCAAGGAATGAAGCAGAGATCGAGGAATTGACCTCGGAAATCGCAAAGATTGGCTTATCCGAGAGATTCAGGCCGTTTGCGCACTCCGATCATTCCAGCGCTTCGTAGCATTCCGGCGTGAACGGCGGCGTACAGACGCAATAGAAAACAAGATCGGTCGTTCCGATGTTGGCGATCCGCTGCGGCGTGTCCGGCGGGATACGGACGACATCGCCCGGCCCCACTTCTGTCGGGTCCAGGCCGGCCACCTCCACCCGGCCGACCCCGGCCACGATGATGTACCTCTCGGAGACGCCCCTCAAGCGGTGCAGGGCCGTGGTCACCCCGGGCTCAACTCTCGCACGGGCAATGGAGACCGTCCCGTCGCCCGTATCATTCGCCACCTCCAGGATATGGCAGCGCTCCCGGGTCTCGACCTCCGGGACTGCATTCGCTTTCCGGATTTCAGCACGCATAACGTTTCTCCGACGAAATCATCATCGACGCGAATCATCGGCAGCCTCCCACACGGACTTGTTCGCTCCGGCACTTTTTCAGGCCTGACTTTCCGAGAGAACGAAGTCTTTCCTCGATGCGACCGCAGAAAGCAGTTGACTCAGCTTTGGAACCGTCGGAACAGTTCGACCCTTCTCGTAGCGAGCGTAGGTATTGAGGGACTTCGCGCCCAGTTTCCGCGCAACTTCGGCAAGAGAGTGTCCGGATTTCATCCGTTCGCGCCGGAGAAGGAAAGCTGTGAGGGCAGATCCATCTGACGCGCACCTACAAGTCCAGCAATAAGTTGTTTAGTGACATGTCATGGATCTCAGTACAAAAGGAACGTGAACATCAGCAGCAATTTCACGCGAATGAGAGTCAGCTGCAAACCGAATTCTATCGCGCCACGGTTTGTCAGCCTTCTTTGATTTTCGCATAAGTTTCCAACACCCGCTTCGCCGTGTCAGCATGTCTGTCCTTACCACCGATATTGTTATCTGCTAGGTATTTAATTATTCTACCAATATCACCAGCTTCGCCGAGAAGAACATAGCCTAGGTAGAGTAGGGAAACCCCTTGGCCGACACCGGCAGTGGTTCCTTCAAGCCAATCCTGGGCAAACTTCAAAATAAATTCTTCTCGTTCGCAAAGTGCCGATTCAAGCTGAGCTATCGTTGTCAGGCCGACGTCATGAAGAGCGGCCACGTCGTGTTCGTAAGATATCTCATTCATTTCAGAGATACCTCCACCGGCAAATTTGGCGATCTTCTGATCAAGCGATCTTAGCGTATTGCTGGCAATCAGAAATGCCTTGAACGAGGACTTGTCAATGAGGACCTCCTCCGGTGTTTGCTCAATCCTTGATGGAAGTCTCGTTTCATAGGTATTAAGTTCTTGCCTGATAGAAGTAAATTCCTTGTCAGCAATTTCAAGTAGACCAGCAAGTCGCGAGAACTGTCGCCTCACTTCCTTCGGCACTCCGAGTACAGTCTTGTATCCCAAATCATGTTCAATCTCGGCCCATGCGTGCTGCAAAATCGATCGTATCTGGATTTCTGCCTTCATTCCCGTGTATCGTCTATATTCTCCCAGTGAGACGCGGGCTGGATTCAAAGTTACAACGTAGTGAAGTGAGAGATAACCGAAACGGTCAGGATCAAGTAAATCCCGTTTATCTACCGAATTATCTGCGTCTATAACGAACTCATCGCGTATGACTTCGGCTACACGATCAACATCATCGGCAAAGTAAGTGATAATTCTCACACCAGCGATATCTGTTACATCTTCAATTGCCTCATAGCGCCCCTTAGCTCTTTCTACCTTCGTTAAGAAACTTTTGCGGTCTTTGGCACGGCATGTGACTGAATGTACTGCCATGCTACGCCCGAGAAGATCAATGATCAGTGTCCGAAGCTTTTCGACGAAGGAAGTGTAGCGACCAACGTGCTCATCAAAATCCTGCAATAGATGTTTTTCATCCATACTACCCGTCCTTGTAAAATCAGTGATATAGCCGGAACAGTTAAATTCATATATATTTTACAATTGTTGTCACCGCTTTCAATAAGAAGTAGAGTATGCAAAGGCAATTTTAACAACTTACTCACCACAGGAAAAAGTGCTGTCACTGGTGGCTCATGTATGTCCATGCCTTGCGCACCATGGTTCGGGATCAACTCTGGCCCCCAAAGGGCCTTGGAACGATAAACGAAAGCGAGCGTGGAGCAAAGAAGCGGTAATACCTGGCGGTTCTGTGATGGGTATGGCGAGGACCATACTGAAAAACCGGAGCGATAGCAAGGGGAAATTGTGTCTATCCTCCCGGTCGCCGCGGACAATCTCGGGGCGGCGAGTCATAAATACGTTGCCAAATCGGCCTCGGCGCGATATGAATCCCTGTCGCAGTGCCGGCGCGGAATCAAGCCCGAGCCCGCGGTATCCCCTGTTTGAAAAGGCGTGAAGGCATGCTGCAACCCTACGACGGGAAGACCCAGAACATCGCCTGCCTCTTCGTCCACACCGGCCTCGCCGACGACGGGGGCAACCGGATCTACGAGATCGCCGCGGCGGTGATCGCGCCGGACCGGCCCGAGGAGCGCTTCTCCTCCCCGGTCCGCTACGGCAAGACCACGGAGCGCGAATACCACGCCTCCGGCGTCTCCCGGGAGTCGCTCCAGTCCGCACCATCCCTGGCCGACGTCACGGCCTTTCTCTCGCCTCTGCTCCGCGGGACGGACGTCCTCCTCACCCTCAACCCGCGCGAATCGATCGAGGGCCTGCTTTCCGGT
>JAJFTY010000207.1 GCA_021372695.1 Deltaproteobacteria bacterium | reverse complement strand
CCGGATCTCGATTTTCGGATTCTTCCAGACTTTGCTCCCGAGATAGGTCTGCACACGATCCACATCCTTCGGACCCAACACAAAATCCGGCTTCGGACACCAATCCGCCGTCAGGGTTACCCCTCTCATCTTCTCTGCCATTGCCACTAACCTCCTTTGATCGGTTCAAATGGAACGCTCTTCCTCCTGGACAGAGGAGAGCTTCAAACCTGCGCTATCTTCACGAAACACCCCCCGTGGACGGACTCTTGAGCAGCATAGCCCATTGCCACCGAGACCCTCCCATCCGCCCCGCCGACAGAGGGGGAACGGTCCCCCAGAATGCTCGCCACGAACTCGTTCATCTCGGCCAGATAGGCCTCCTGATACCGCTCCAGGAAGAAATGGAGCGGTTTGTCGCTCTGGATCGAATCGGCATCTTGAATCGTCACCTCCGTGGGCGTCTTGTTCCCCACGACGACCGAACCCCGGGAGCCGAACACTTCGACCCGTTGATCGTAGCCGTAGACGGCCTTCCGGCTGTTGTCGATCGTCCCCAGAGCCCCGCTCTGAAATTTGAGCAGCACCACGGCGGTATCGACATCGCCGCACTGTCCGATGGCCGGATCGATCAGGCAACGCCCCGTCGCCATCAGCTCCGTGACCTCCTCGCCCATGAGAAAGCGGGCCATGTCGAAATCGTGAATCATCATGTCCAGGAATAGCCCCCCGGAGACTCTGACGTAGTCGAGGGGTGGAGGCTGCGGGTCCCGGCTGGAGATACGGAGCAACTGGGGAATGCCGATCTTCCCCGATTGAATCAGCATCTTCGCCCGTTGAAAGCCCGGATCGAAACGCCGGTTGAAACCGACCTGCAGTTTCACGCCCGCTTTGCGAACCGCTTCCAGTGCCTCGTCTATCTTTGCCATATCCAGGGCGATCGGTTTCTCGCAGAAAATATGCTTTCCCGCCCCCGCCGCCTCCATCATGATCCGGGCATGCGTATCGGTGGAGGAGCAGATCACCACGGCCTGAATGTCTCTATTCTCCAGCAGGCGGTGATAATCGGTTTCGCAGAGGGGAATCTCCAGTTCATCGGCCAGTTTCCGCGCAGAGGCCTCGACGACATCCGCAACCGCGAGCAATTTTGCATCGGGGATTTGAAATTTCAGATTCCGTGCATGGATCCGGCCGATCCTCCCGGTCCCTATCACCGCAACGTTGATTCTCTTCATCAGCCGCCACTCTCCTTTCGTCTTGTACCTGTATTCACGCCTTGATCAAGTAGATGTTCTGCAAATCGAAATTGAGGCAAACCGGGTCGCCCTTGCGAAACAGGCCTGCCTTGAGCGGATTGGAGACCTGGATGGAAAAGAGCTGGCCCTCGGCGGTCACCTCGTAGTTCACTTCCGATCCCAGGTAGGTGACCAGGGTCACCTCTCCGCTGCAGATTCCCTCCTTGGCCGAAAGTTCGATCATCTCCGGCCGGATGACCAGGGTCACCGCATCCCCCTTCTTCAGATGGGGGTA
>JAJFTY010000187.1 GCA_021372695.1 Deltaproteobacteria bacterium | reverse complement strand
TAGGCCTCCTGGCGGGCCTCGTGGTCCAGGCGCACCTGACGAAGCCCTTCCTGCCGATCCCCCCCGGCAAAGACCAGACCCGGCAATTCCACGGATGGCGCGAACTGGGCGGGCAGATTTCCCGCATCACCGGCGAACGTCTCTCCGGGAACGGGTATATCCTGGTGTCGGACAAGGGGACAACCGCTGCCGAGGCCGTCTTCTACAGCGGGACACGCCTCACGGGACTCGATCTCTTCCAGCCCGAGCGGTATGTCTTCCTGGGGGATCTCTCGACCTTGCGGGGCAGGGATGCCGTGCTGGTGCTCCACGGGGCAAACGAGGCGGGCCTGAAACGATACGAGGGCTATTTCGACTCCATCGAGCCCGCGGGGGCGCACGACAACCTGTTCCGCGGGGTAAAGATCGACGGGCTCAGCGTGAAGCTCTTCATTGCGAGGGGTTTCGTGGGAAGCTGGACGGCCGCTTCGCGGCAGGACTCGACTCCTGCCCGTCCCTGAGCATGAAAGGGTTCATCGAATGAAACCATGGTATGAAGATCTGTTTGAAAACTACGGGATGAAGTATGACCATGAAAATTTTACGCAGGGAACGATCGGAGAATGCGACTTTATCGAGAAAGAAATCGGATACGACAAGGCGGCACGCATTCTGGACATCGGGTGTGGCACCGGAAGACATTCCATTGAATTGGCCAGAAGAGGGTATCGCGTAGTCGGAATCGATTTATCGGAATCGCTTTTGAAACGGGCAAGAGAAAAGTCTTCCGAACAGAAGCTGCGCGTCGTTTTTCATAAACATGACGCGAGGAGCCTTCCCTTTCTGCATGAATTCCACTTGGTCCTGATGATCTGCGAAGGCGCATTTTCGTTGATGGAAACGGATGAAATGAATTTTCAGATTCTCCAAAACGCCGCCAACGCCTTGGTACCACAAGGGAAATTGATATTTACCACCCTGAATGGGCTATTTCCCCTGTATCATTCCGTCAAGGATTTTCTTGATTCAAAGACTGAAGAAGGAAATGCGAAAACCGCAAGCCTGTCGTTTGATCTGATGACGTTTCGAGAGCACAGCACTCTTCATGTCGAAGACGATCTCGGGAACAAGAAGGAACTGCAGTGCAACGAACGGTATTATGTGCCATCCGAGATCACGTGGCTGTTGCGTACTCTGAATTTCAAAACCGTCGATATTTTCGGGGCGAAGCTCGGTGCTTTCAGCCGAAACGATACCTTATCGACTGAAGATTTTGAAATGCTGATCATAGCGGAAAAACAATGATCCCCTCGCAGTGAGTTACGGGGTACGCTGCCAAGGAACCGTCTCTGCGCGGCCGGCCGCGCGGCATGTACCCTGCAAAGAATAGAACGCTTGGCTTCGTCCCTGCTCTCTTTCAAGACGAACCACTGTCTTCATGCGGCGGCTTGCGCACGCGAAACGTCCAGTTGTGGTTGATCAGGTAATTCAGAATCGCCGAGATGCCGATGGCGAGAAAATTGGCCAGTTCCAGAAGCATGTGCTGCCTGAGGACGTTCGTGAACAGGACCTGCAGCGCGATGGCCAGCGAGCAGGATGCGCAGTACTGGAAAAACTGGACGACGATCGATGTCCCGCCGTGGACCTTCCGGTCTCCCCACGTCCAGGCCCGGTTCCACAGAAAATTGTGCGCCGTGGCGATGAAGATGGCCGTCGCGAGGGCCAGATTCGCCCGGAGGTCCGGGGACTCGACACCCCGATACACAACCTTGTCGGCGAGGTAGAGCACGCCGACGTTTACGATCGTCCCGGCAAACCCTACGGCGCCGAACTTCGCGAAGCGCTGCTTCACCAGCCACTCTCCGCCCGGCAGGCGGGAGACGGCGTCCTTGACGGCCTGCTTGGCCCGCAGCAAGGCGCTCATCGTAGGGGTTCCTCCGCCAGCATCCCCAGCGCGCAGTCCAGAACGCTTTCCGGTCGTATGACCTTCAGGCACCGGTTGTCCCCGTCGCAGGGGGAGTTGCGGTGATTGTAGGCCGTCAGGCAGGGCGAGCAGGCGATCCCGCTGAAAAACACCATCGCCCCGGGGCTGTTCGGTCCGTACAGGACGGGCGTCTCGGGGCCGAAGAAGAGGATCGACCGGATCGGCGTCATGACGGCAAATTGGCCGGGACCGCCGTCATTGGTGATGAGCAGCGACGCGATGTGGAAGATGACCAGAAGCTCCCGGATCGTC
>JAJFTY010000164.1 GCA_021372695.1 Deltaproteobacteria bacterium | reverse complement strand
GCGGATTTTCCGCGGACAAGGGCCAGGTCCCGGGCGTTGTGGCGTAGCCGGTCGTCCTGCTTGAAGGAGGGGTCGTGCTCCTCGTCCACGACGATCAATCTCAGGTTCCGCACCGGGGCGAAGATGGCCGACCGGGCGCCGACGACGAGACTCAACTCGCCGTTCCGGATCCTCCTCCACTGGTCGTACCGGGCGCCCAGCGTGATCCCGCTGTGGAGGACCGCGATCTCCCGGTCGGGGAAGCGCGCGGAGATGCGGGAGAGGAGCTGGGTCGTGAGTGCGATCTCCGGGACGAGGTAGATCGCGCCGCCGCCTGCCTGAAGCACCCCGGCGATGGCGCGGAGGTAGACTTCCGTCTTGCCGCTTCCGGTCACGCCGTGGAGGAGGAAGGGCGAAAAGGCGCCCGCGGCCAGGCGCGCGCGGATCTCCGTCAGGGCGGTTTCCTGCGCCGCGTTCGGGGCGATGCCGTCGCCGTTTCTCGCCAGCTTCGGAGAGGGGCCTGCTCCGCGGGAGACTTCCTTCTCCTGAAGCGTGATGAACCCTTTTTGCGCTATGGTCCGGATGAAGGCCGCCTCCCGGAGGCGGTCGGGAAGATCCGCCAGCGGCAGTTCGCCTGCCTCTTCGAGCAGGCTGATCAGCGCCTCCTGCTTGAGCGTGAGTTTTTTGATTCCCACGGGAGCGGCCGGATTCAGCCCGATCCACTTTTCCCGCTTCGTTCGGACGGCCGGACGCTTCAGCCGCTCCTCCGAGGCCAGGAGCCCTGCCGTTTCGAGGAGGGATAGATCCCGGTAGAGATCCTCTGCACCCATCCGTTTCCGCAGGCGGCCCAGGGGGAGTCCCTCGGGAAAGGCCGCAAGCTGCCGGAGGATCTCCTGCTGTCCGGCGGAAAGCGGCACCCCGTCCGCCGGGCTTCCGGAAAGCCGGAGCCAGCGGTCGCTCTTCAGGTCGGTGCCGCCGGGGAGAACCTCGGCCAGGACCCGGCCCAGGGGGTGGATGTAGTAGCGGGAAATCCACTCGCAAAAGGCGAGTTCCTCCCCGCCGAAGAGGGGTTCGGCATCGGAGAGCTCGATGATCTCCCTGACAACCCGGTCGGGCGGGGTCTCGGGAAGGATCTCGACGATCCACCCGGACAGGCGCTTTCTCCCGAAAGGGACCAGGACCTGTTTCCCGACGGCCGCGAGCGGGGCCAGGGCGTCGGGAACGACGTAGGCGAAGAGGGTCGAGGATGGGATGGGAATGGCTACTTTGACGAACATGACGGGCCCTTCAACAAAAAATCCCTCTTCATTCCCTTGGGATCGGGGAACGAAGGGGGACCGGAAGGGCGGCGTTGCCGCCGCCCGGGATCGAAGGGAAGGAGTTATTCCCCCTTGAGCTTTTCCATCTTTTCCTGCTTCATCTTGCAGTCGATGCAGAGGGTCGTCACCGGCCGCGCCATCAGCCTCTTTTCGGAGATCGGGCCTCCGCAGACTTCGCAGATGCCGAAAACGCCGTCATCCATCCTCTGGATCGCCTCCTGCATCTTCGCGATCAGCTTTCTTTCGCGGTCGCGGATTCGCAGTTCGAAATTCCGGTCCGATTCAAGAGAGGCGCGGTCATTTGGGTCGGGGTAGTTTTCCTTCACGCCGCTCGTCATTTCCGACACGGTTTTCCCTGCCTCTCCAAGAAGCTCGGTTATCTTCTGGCTCAGCATATGCCGGAAGAATTCTAGTTTTTCGGATTTCATGGTTGTTTTTGGCACGTCTTTTATCATCTCCTAATGACCAATTTGGGGACATGCTCTTACATGATCAGAAGGTGTTTGTAAAGAAAAAAGTAACAACTTCGACATCGCCGGGGAACGATGCTTACCTGTCCCGATAGACCTGCCGGATCTTCTCCACGATGTTCGTCGTGGAGGCTCCTTCGACAAAAGGGATCAGGACGACGCGGCCCCCCCACGAACGGACGGCATCGCGCCCGACGACGGCTTCCTCCTTCCAATCCGCGCCCTTCACGAGGCAATCCGGCCGCAGGTGCTCGATCAGCCTGAGCGGCGTTTCTTCATCGAAGAGGGTGACATAATCGACCGCGGCGAGGGCGGCGACGACTTCCGCCCGCTCCTGCTCCGGGACGAGGGGCCTCTTTTCCCCCTTGATCGCCCGGACGGAGAGGTCGCTGTTGAGGCCGAGGACGAGCAGATCTCCCGTCCCGCGAGCCTCCTTCAGGTACCGGACGTGACCGACGTGGAGGATGTCGAAACAGCCGTTGGTGAAGGCGATCTTCTCGCCTTGGCGCCTGCGGCGCTCCACCTCTGCTTTCAACGCCTCCCAACCGAGAATTTTGCCCATTCCTGAGTTCTCCTCTAACAGACCGGGTGACGCATCCATGCGATGTTACTACGCAACTGATGCCGGAGACGGATTGGCATCCCCCGCCGAATCATCCCTTCCGGGCAAGGCCGGCTCCGGTTCCAGCGGCCGATAGTGGCCCCGGACCGCCCGGGCCAGCGTCAGGACGGCGACCGACTCCGCATTCGCCCTGAGCAGCACCCGTGCGCACTCCGCAAGCGTGCTTCCGGTCGTGTAGACGTCGTCCACGAGGAGGATTCTCCGGCCGTCGATCCGCTCCGGATGCCTCGCCGAAAAGGCGCCCCGGACGTTGGCCGACCGCTCTTCCCTGCCCAGACCGACCTGCGGCGACGTGAAGATCTTCCGCCGGAGCGCCGTCAGGTCGAGCGGGATGCCGAACCGCTTCGAGATCTGCCGCGCCAGGATGACGGCCTGGTTGAATCCCCTTTGCCGCAGCTTCTTGAGATGCAGCGGGACCGGCACGATCAGGTCGAAAACCTTCATGTCCCAGATCCCGGCAGCGAAATCGGCCATCATTCCGCCCAGGATCTCCCCCGTGCCGGTCCGCCCCTTGTACTTGAAGCGGTGGATCGCCTCGAGCAGCGTCTCCTCGTACTCCCCCATCGCCCGCGCGACCGCGAACGGTTTTTCACCGGTGATGCAGTCGCCGCAGAGGTGATCTTCCCCCGTAGCAGCGGCAAAGGGGTACCCGCACCGGGTGCAGAGGGGGGAGCGTATGTACTGTATCTTCCCTGCGCAGGCGGGACAGAGGGGAAGGGGATCGTGCCGCTCCAGGAGGGAGCTGCACGTGATGCAGCGGGGCGGAAAGATGAGGTCGGCGATCCCGGTCAGGATCCCTTTCAAGGCTACATCCCTTCTGCCAGCACCTTCAGTGAAGCCGTCTCGTCGGGCACGGCCATGCACGGAGCTTCGGACCAGAGCCGTTCAAGGTCGTAGAACTCCCTGGCCGATTCGAGAAAGACGTGGATGATCACGTCATCGTAATCCAGGAGGATCCACTTTCCCGCAGCCTCCCCCTCGACGCCCAGGGGCATAATCCCCGCTTTTTTCAGGTTTTCCTGGATCGTGGCGGAAACGGCGCGGACCTGGCGGTCGGACGTCCCCCCGCAGATGATGAAATAGTCCGCAAAGGCTGAGATCTCCTTGACATTGAGGATGACCAGCGCCCTCGCCTTTCTTTCCAGCGCGGCGTTGACGCACAGAAGCACCCTCTCCCGGGAACCATTCTCTTTCTCTTTTTTTCTGGCCAATCTCCCCCCTTCGCACTTCTTTACGCCGGGCCGCATGCGGCGGCTGCCTCGTCCGCGGCTCACCGATGGTGGCCGACGGGTTCTTTTGATTAGCAGAACAAGGCGTTTATGTCAATCACCGTAAAGGCCGAAGGAACGCGCCTCCCTGACGGGATCGAACCCATCCGCGGCTCAGCCCTTCTTTTTCAGAGGGCGGCGCGAAGCGAGGGGGGGCAGCGGCGCAGAGGCGGCCAGAACGGCCCCGCTCGTCAGGACGCTCAGAGGATTGGCGGGCGATTGGCGGTTGTGAAAAGCGGATGCCTGTGGTAGAAAATGGCCACTTCAGGCAGAGAGAGGTGAAATCCGCATGCGAGGAATTCTGCAAAAAATCCAGGTTCATGTGCCCTTCCGTCTCCTCCGGGAAAAGCTGCTCCCCTGGGTGATCGGGGAGGGGATCAACCCGGAGATCGCGTTCAACCACCATGACCTGGACCATTATCGGGAGGCCGATTTACGTGAGGTCGCGAAGCGGCTCGTCGATTCGGCCCTTTCGGTCACCTTTCACGCCCCTTTCATGGACCTCCGGCCCGGCGCGCTCGACCCAAGGATCCGGCAGACCTCCCTCGACCGGCTCCGTCCGGTGTTCGACATGGTTCCGTGGTTCCAGCCCAAGTCGGTCGTCTGTCACGCCTCCTTCGATGAGAAATACTACGTCTCAGCCGAGGCGCAGTGGCTCGAGAACAGCCTCGCAACCTGGCGGACTCTCCTCGACGGCATCGCAGGAACGGGGACGGTCATCGTGCTGGAGAACGTCTATGAACGGACTCCCCAGCCGCTCCGGCGCCTTCTCGACGCGCTCGATTCCCCTCAGGCCCGATTCTGCTTCGATACCGGGCATGCGAATGTGTTCGGCAGCGTGCCGCAGGCTGTCTGGATCGCAGAACTGGGGGATCGGCTCGGTGAGATCCACATCCACGACAACCACGGCGTCACGGACGAGCACCTGCCGGTGGGGGAGGGAAACATCCTCTTCCATGAGCTCTTCGCGCTCGTGCGGCAGAAGGGCCTCAAGCCGATTTTCACCGTCGAATCCCATTCGAAAAAGATTCTCGACCGGATGCTCCAGAACCTCCAGGCCATGGAGTTGCCGGAGTTCTCGTAACGCTGGTTCCCCGTCATGGGGAGCGGATCGGAAAGCATGCTTCGCTATATTGGCAAGAGACTCCTCTTCATGGTTCCGCTCCTCTTCGGGATCACGGTCGTCTGCTTCACCGTGATGCACCTGGCGCCCGGCTCCCCGACCGACATCCAGACCCAGATGAACCCGCGCGCCTCCGTGGAGATGCAGGAGCGGCTCCGGGCCATGTACGACCTCGACAAGCCGCTTCCCGAGCAGTACATCCGGTGGGTGGGCAAACTGCTCCTGCTGGATCTCGGGGTCTCCTTTTCGACGGACCGCAGGCCGGTCGCCGACAAGATCCTCGAGCGGCTGCCGATCACGATCCTGCTGAACGTGCTCTCGATGCTCCTCATCCTGGTTGTGGCGATCCCCCTGGGGGTGCTCTCCGCCGTCCGCCAGGATTCCCTTTTTGACCGGATTTCAAGCGTTTTCGTTTTCATCGGTTTCGCAGTGCCGACCTTCTGGCTCGCCCTGCTTTGCATGATCCTCTTCGGCGTCGACCTCGGCTGGCTCCCCATATCGGGGATCCGCTCCCTCAATTACGAGTATCTGCCGCCGGGCATGGCCCTCTGGGACCTGATCAAGCATCTCATCCTGCCGGTTTTGCTGGCCGCTTTCGGCGGGCTGGCCGGCCTTTCGCGGTACATGCGGGCGAACATGCTGGAGGTGATCCGCCAGGACTATATCCTGACGGCCCGGGCCAAGGGGCTCTCCGAGCGGGTTGTGATCTACCGGCATGCGTTGCGCAACGCCCTCCTGCCGGTGATCACCATCCTCGGCCTGTCGGTGCCGGGGCTGATCGGCGGGAGCGTTATCTTCGAGACGATCTTTGCCATTCCCGGCATGGGGCAGCTTTTCTACATGGCGGTCATGGCGAGGGACTACCCGGTGGTGATGGGGATCCTCTTCATCGGGGCGGTTCTCACGCTGCTCGGAAACCTGATCGCCGACGTCTCCTATGCCGTGGCCGATCCGCGGATCAGGGTTTCCTGAAGAGGCTCAGATGGGAAAGGATTTTCGGAAACGATTCTTGAAGAACAGGGTGGCTGTCGCCGGGAGCGTGATCGTCCTTGCCCTCTTCGCGGTCTCCCTCCTCGCACCCTGGCTCGCCCCCTATGACCCGAATGCGATCGACCTGAAGAACGTCCTCGCCTCGCCGTCGGCGGGCCACCCCTTCGGAACGGACCCGCTCGGCCGGGACGTGCTTTCCCGAATGATCTGGGGGGCGGGAATCTCCCTCAAGGTGGGCTTCGTGGCGACCGGGATCGCGATCCTCATCGGGACCATTCTCGGGGCGCTGGCCGGCTACTACGGACGCTGGGTGGATGCGGTCATCATGCGGTTCGTGGACATCATGCTCTGCTTCCCCTCCTTCTTCCTCATCCTGGCCGTGATCGCGATCCTGGAACCCTCCATCTGGAACATCATGATCGTGATCGGCCTGACCGGATGGATGGGGGTGACCCGCCTCGTGCGCGCGGACTTCATCTCTCTCCGGGAGCGGGATTTCGTCCAGGCGGCGCGCGGAATCGGGGCCTCGGACCTGCGGATCATCTTCCTTCACATCCTTCCGAATGCGATGGCATCGGTCCTGGTCACGGCGACGCTCGGCGTGGCCGGGGCGATCCTCACGGAATCGGCCCTCAGTTTCCTCGGCATCGGGGTCCAGCCGCCCACGCCGAGCTGGGGGAACATCCTGACGGCGGGGAAGGACAACATCGACATCGCCTGGTGGCTCTCCTTCTACCCGGGGCTGGCGATCCTGGTCACGGTGCTGGGCTACAACCTGCTCGGCGAAGGGATCCGGGACGCTCTCGACCCCAGGCTCCGGCGCTGAAAGGTGGAGTTATATTTCGAAAAAATTGGGGGGTTATTGTGCGGGCGGGGGAGCGTCCGCCGGCTTTTCGCGCCTTACGATCCGGACCTTCTGGATGGCCGTTTTCGTGACCTCCTCGCAGGTGAGGATGAAATCCTGCCATTCCAGCTTCTCGCCCTTCTCGGGAATGCGTCCCAGGCGGTCGAGGATCAGCCCCGCCAAGGTGTCATAGGGGAGAAAGTCGCCCAGTTCCACCCCCAGGAGCTCCTCGATCTCGTTGACCGGCAGGAGCGCGTCGACCAGAAGGCTTCCGTCCGGGAGTTTCTGGAAGCGGCGCGTTTCGCCCACGTCATGCTCGTCTTCGATCTCGCCGACGAGCTCCTCGAGAAGGTCTTCCGTCGTGGCGAGGCCGCTCAGGATACCGTATTCGTCGACGACGAGCGCCAGTTGGATACGTTTGCGCTGCATCTCCTTGAGCAGGCTGCTGACCTTTTTCCCCTCCGGGACGAACAGCGGATTCCGGATGATCCCGGCCAGATCGAAGTCCTCTTCATTGCAGACCCGGCCGAGGAGAATGTCCTTGGAATGGACGAAGCCGATGACGTGATCCATGTCACCCCGGTAGACCGGGTAGCGGGTGTAGAGGTTTTCCCGGATCGTCTGGATGATCTGTTCGCGGGGGAGTTCCAGGTTCAGGGCCACGATCCGGGTCCGGGGGACCATGACCTCGCGGACCGCGGTGTGGGTAAATTCAAAAATATTCTCGATGTACCGATGCTCCGTCTCGGTCAGGGCGCCGGTTTCGCTTCCCTCCGAGAGGACCTGCTGCACCTCCTCGCGGGTCACGAAAGCGTGCCCTTCCTTCGGTGTGATGCCGAAAAGGGAAAGGACCGCCCGGTTGGAAAGGGTGAGGAACTGGACCGCAACCACCGCGATGATCGAGAGGATGTGGATCGGCCGGGCGACGACCAGGGCAAGGCGGTCGGCGTATTGAAGGCCGATGGTCTTCGGGGCCAGCTCTCCCAGAACGAGGAAAAGATAGGAGATCCCCAGAACCACGAGGGCGATGGAGAGAGGTTCCGCCGCGTGCCGGACGAACGCGATGGGAGCATCCTTGAGCAGGGGGTTGATGTACTGGAGCGCCGCGGCCCCGCCGACCGCCGAGGCCAGCGAGCCGACCACGGTGACCCCGATCTGGACGGTCGCCAGAAACCGGTGCGGGTTCTTCTGAATCCGTTCGACGAGGCGGGCATGGGGATTTCCGGCTGCGGCAAGGCTGGCAATCAGGCTCTTGCGGGCGGAAAGCACGGCGAGTTCGGCACAGGCAAAAAAACCGTTGGCGAGAATCAGGACCAGGATGAGGAACAACTCATTGAAGACAGATTCCAAGATGGAGCAACCTCCCAAAAAGATTCCGGCTACAAATCGATCGGTTCTTCCCCGTGGTCGCCCGGAGCGGAGACTCGTTTCTTGTCCTTGTGCTTGTTATGCCTTCGGACGAGGTGGAGAATATCGTCATGGTAATACCAGGCCGCGAGCGTGACGAGGGCGCTGATCCCGAGAATGGCCAGCATGGCGGTGTTCTGATCGTTGCGCGCATAGTGGCCGCTCACGGATAGCATGATTGTGCCGAGCAGTCGGCCGGCGGTGCAGAGGATGAGAAAGGTTGCCGATCTCATGTGGCTCAGGCCGATGATGTAGGAGAGGGCATCCTTGGGAAAACCGGGGATCAAGAAGAGGATGAAGGTGATCGGGATCCCCCGGTGCTCCATGAAGTGGTCGTACTTCTGGATGACCTGGGGCTTGATGATCTTTTCCACGAAGGGCAGTCCGAGCCAGCGGGCGAGCAGAAAAGCGAACCATGAACCGATCGTGAGGCCGGCGGTGGAGTAGAGAGTGCCCAGGATGGGGCCGTAGATATAGCCTCCGACGAAGCCGGTGATCTCGCCCGGAATCGGAGCAACCAGGACCTGGACGATCTGGAGGCTGATGAAGATCACAACGGAGAGGGGGCCGAAGGAGCTGACAAAATGGATGATTTTCTTCTTGCTGACGAAAAATCGGTAAAGATCGAAATGAAAGAAAAGGAAAACGCAGATAAGGATCACTGCAAGCAGGATCACGATCTTGATAACGGCGTTTCTGTTCATGGCTGACTGTTGACCTTGAATCTCCCATCCTCGGGTTCTTGCCGCGCCCCGGGGCTCCTTGCTCGGCCCGCTGCCGGCAGGAATCGTTCTTGTGCAAACTAACAAAAGGAGCGGCGATTGTAAAGTGGGATATTTTGAAGCTTTCCGCCCGAAGGGCGGGCTTCCCGGAAAGGAAGAGGTCGGCCTTAAGGCGCGCCTGAAGGTTGCGCTCCCGGTCAAACAAAACAGTTGACAGTGGATTTCGGCCTGTAGTAGACGCGCACAATTGCGGTGACGTAGGTTCGATCCTGAGCGGCACGGGAAGTATACGGAGATCCGCGGGATCTCCTCCAAATGGGGTGTTGTCATGGCGGGTCTTTTGGTGGGGCTGACGGCCGGGATTCTCGGGGGGCTGGTCGGGGTGGGCGGCGGGGTCATCATGATCCCCATGATGACCGAACTCCTTCATTTCCGGCAGCACGAGGCCCACGGCACCAGCATCTTCGCCGTTGTCTTTACTGCCGTGGCAGGGGCTTTCATCTATTACCTCCATGGATCCGCGGATGTTCCGGCTTCGGCGCTCCTGGCCGCAATGGCCCTCTGCACGGTCCGCATCGGTGCGAAATACTGCTGCTTCCTGCCGGAGTGGAAACTGAAACGGTACTTCGGCGTTTTCCTCCTGCTGATGGCGGTGCTCCTCCTGCTGAAGCCCCTTCTGCCCCATGCCGTCGAAGGGGTGTCGCCGGCCTGGATCCGCTGGTCCGTTCTGGTCGTTCTGGGTATTCTGACCGGCTTTGTTTCGGGGATGATGGGGGTGGGCGGCGGGATCTTCATGGTGCCGATGATGGTGATCTTCGCCGGCATCGCCCAGCACACGGCCCAGGGAATCTCGCTGCTGGCCATGATCCCGGCCTCGGCTGTGGGGGCATGGACCCACTGGAAGGCCGGCAATACCAACAAGAAACTCCTGCCCGGACTCATCGTGGGGGTGCTTGCCGGGGTGTATGCCGGCGGCAGCTTCGCACACCTCATGCCGGATAATGGACTTCGCCTCGTTTTTGCCGCGCTCATGTTCTATACCGCGACCCGGTACCTCTGGGCGAAGCCTAAGCCTGAAGAGGCCTGCGCGATCAAAGAGGGAGAGGCATAGGGAGCCGGTCTGTCATGATCATCCTGCTGAAGGAGGGACGGATTTAAAAAGAGGGGACAGATCGGAATCTGTCCCCTCTTCCTTTTTCTTCCGCTATCTCAGCGCGTCTACCCCAGCCGCTTCCGGAGGTCCTCCAACTGCTTCCGGAGCCTTGCGGGGAGCCGGTCTCCGAACTGACCGAAGTGCCGTTCGATGTCCGCGGCCTCGGCCTTCCATGCCGCGGGATCGACGCGCATCAGCTCCTTCAGATCGGCCGGATCGATTCTGAGCCCCGCCACGTCGAGATCCCCCTCTTTGGGCATGAGGCCGATCGGGGTTTCAACGGCCCCGACCGTTCCGTCGATCCTCTCGCACATCCATTTCAGGACGCGGCTGTTGTCGCCGAATCCGGGCCAGAGCCATTTGCCTTCGGGGCTCTTTCGGAACCAGTTCACGTAGAAGATCCGCGGGGCAAACTTGCCGAGGCGGTCGCCCATCTTGAGCCAATGGCCGAAATAGTCGGCCATGTTGTAGCCGCAGAAGGGCTTCATGGCGAACGGGTCGCGCCGGAGGTTTCCCACGGCACCGAGGTTGGCCGCGGTGGTTTCCGAAGAGGCCGTGGCGCCCATGAACACGCCGTGGTCCCACGAATAGGCCTCGTGGACCAGGGGCATCACGCCCATGCGGCGGCCGCCGAAGACGAAGATGTCGATCGGAACCCCCTCGGGTTTCTCCCAGTCGGGGCAGATCACGGGGCATTGGCTGGCCGGGGCTGTGAAGCGGGAGTTGGCGTGGGCCGCCGGCTCCTTGCTCGCGGGGGTCCAGTCCCGCCCCTTCCAGTCGATGGCATGGCTGGGCGGCGCCCCGTCCATTCCCTCCCACCAGATGTCGCCGTCGTCGGTCAGCGCACAGTTCGTGAAGATGACGTTCTCCTTCAGCGTGTTCATCGCGTTCGGGTTGGAATCGTAGGAGGTGCCGGGAGCCACGCCGAAGAAGCCGTATTCGGGGTTGATGGCGTAAGGCCGTCCGTCCGGCCCGATCTTGATCCAGGCGATGTCGTCGCCGACGCACTCGCATTTCCACCCCGGGATGGTCGGCGTGAGCATGGCGAGGTTGGTCTTGCCGCAGGCGGAGGGAAAGGCGGCCGCGATGTGGTACCGTTTGCCCGCGGGGTTCGTGAGACGCAGGATGAGCATGTGTTCGGCCATCCACCCCTCCCTCCGCGCCATGGCCGAGGCGATGCGGAGCGCCAGACATTTCTTCCCCAGCAGGGCGTTGCCGCCGTAGCCGCTCCCGTAGGACCAGATGAGGTTCTCCTCCGGGAAATGGCTGATGTATTTCCGGTCGAGCGGGGCGCAGGGCCACGAGCTGTCCTTCTGCCCCGGTGCGAGCGGCGCACCGATCGAGTGCAGGCAGGGGACGAACTCGCCGTCGGCGCCGAGCTTCTCGATCACCTTGGTGCCGACGCGGGTCATGATGTGCATGTTGCAGACCACGTAGGGGCTGTCCGTGATTTCGATGCCGATCTTGGCGATCGGCGAATCGACCGGACCCATGGAGAAGGGGATCACGTACAGGGTCCGACCCTGCATGCACCCTTTGTACAATCCCTGCATCACCGTCTTCAACTCCTGGGGATCCCTCCAATTGTTGGTCGGGCCGGCATCCTCTTTCAGGGTCGTGCTGATGTAGGTGCGGTCTTCGACCCGGGCGACATCGCTCGGATCGGAGCGGAAGAGAAAACTGTTCGGACGTTTGGCGAGCGGCGTGGCCATGCCTGCGGCCACCATCTGCCCCATCAGGCGATCGTACTCCTCTTTGCTGCCGTCGCACCAGTAGACGGCATCGGGGCGGCACATGTCCGCCACCTCTTTTACCCATTGATTCAGCTTTGCATTTTGAACGGTCATGGATCCTCTCCTCAATCTTAAGGGGTCACTGCGGGGCAGTCTGCCCTGACCGGACGTTTTTTAGCATCCGGTCAGGGATCCGCGCTTGAATTGTCGACGCTATCGATGGACTTCGATTCCGGCGAGCTTTTCGTAGAAACGGACCAGCGAACTGTGATCGGCGTCCCCCATACCCGCGTCCCGGAGCCACAGCATCATCTTCATGACCTCGTCGGTGAGCGGCGTGGGCACGTCGACTCCCTTGGCCGTGTCGAGAACGTTGGTCAGGTCCTTGATATGGAGGTTGATCCGGAAGCCGGGTTTGAAATTGCGGTCCATCATCATCGGGGCCTTGGCGTCCATGACCGTGCTTCCGGCCAGTCCTCCGCGGATGGCCTTGAAGACGAGGTCGGGGTTGACGCCCGCCTTGGTGGCCAGGACCAGCGCCTCGGAGACCGCAGCGATGTTGGCGGCAACGACGATCTGGTTGGCGAGTTTCGTGACGTTGCCCGCCCCGATCTCCCCGCAGAGGACCACGGAGGAGCCCATCGCCTTCATGACCGGCAGGTATTCGTCGAAGTCGGCCTGGTTGCCGCCGACCATAATCGAGATCGTCCCGTCGATGGCCTTGGGCTCCCCTCCGCTGACCGGGGCGTCCAGCATCCGGACCTTCTTCTCGGCCAGTTGGGCTGCGACCTCGCGACTGACGAGCGGGGCGATCGAACTCATGTCGATCAATATCGATCCCGGCTTCATCGCTTCGATGATGCCGTTCTTACCCAGGACAACCTCCTTCACCTGGGGTGAGTTGGGGAGCATGGTGATCACGGCATCCACCCTTGCGGCCACGTCCTTCGGGGACGTCCCTTTTTCCGCTCCCGCCTTCACCACCTCATCGACGGCAGCGGCCGTGATGTCATAGACCACGAGTGGGTAACCCGCCTTGAGCAGATTCTTGCTCATGGGCTTTCCCATGATTCCCAGGCCGATAAAACCGATTTTCTTCATTTCTCTCCACTCCTTTTCTTGTTTAATGGATATCCGTACGCGGGAAGCCACTCCAGCGACGTCAGGGTATCGGGCACGGGAATGTATTCCAGCGAGACGAATCCCCGATAACCCATGCGGTCGATCTCCGGCAGGAGATACTTGAAATCCGTCGTCCCCGTCCCCGGTTGATGGCGGCCGGGGCAGTCGGCGATCTGGATGTGCCCGATCCGGCCGAAATGGTTGTGAAGGATCTCTGCCGGGTCTTCGTTCTCGCGCCGGGCGTGATAGACGTCGAACTGCAGGTAGGCGTTGGGGTGGCCGATCTCGTCGAGAAGGGTCACGACCTGTTCGCAGGTGTTCAGGGCGAATCCGGGCATGTCGAAATGGTTGACCGGTTCCACCATGAGTTTTATCCCCTCTTTCCCCAGGGTTTCCGCGGCATACCAGACATTTTCCTTGACGGTCTTCCAGGTCTCCCCTGCGGTCAAGGTCTCGTTTTTCAGACCGACCAGGCAGTTCATTCGGGGGATCCCCAGCGTGACCGCGGCGTGCAGTCCCTGAGCGACGCCGGCCCGGAACTCCTGGCGGCGACCCGGATCGCTTGCCATGCCGCGGTCCCCTCCCGGCCAGTTGCCGGCAGGGAGGTTGCACAGGATGAGCTGAAGCTGATTCTTCTTCAAGAGCGCCTTGATATCGTCCAGGTCGTATTCGGCGTGGAACATGCACTCCACGGCGTCGAAGCCGGCCCGGTGGGCGGCTTCGAACCTTTCCAGAAACGGGTGTTCGTTGAACAGAAATACGAGATTTGCGGCAAAATGCGGCACTTCTTTCCTCCTCTCTCCTCTTTCGCCACAAAAGCCGTTGGACGATACCATCATTGCCGGGGTACGTCAATTCCCATGACGGCGAGTCGGCCGGCCGTGGCGAAGGGTCAAAAATGAATGGCGGCGAGCGCCATTATTAAAGGCACGGGAGCCCCGGAAGTCAACCTCTCATGAGAATGACGATCGTGAACCCGCAGATGGCTGTCCGAGACGGTCCCGGAGGAAAAACGATCCGGTGAGCAATCCTTTTTCCAGGCTTGGGAATTCCCGGGAGCGGAGAGAGAAAGGGGGGGGACCGTGGTCCCTCCCCTTGACGCTCAGTGGTGGGCCTCTTCCATGGCCCCGGCGATGTACATCATCGCCAGGAGCATGAAGACGAGGGTCTGGATGCAGGAGGTGAAGATCATGAGCGCGAAGACCGGCAGGGGCACGAGCAGCGGAACCAGCAGGAGCACGACCCCAAGCACGAGGTCCTCACCCATGATGTTTCCGAAGAGCCGCATGGAGAGTGAAATGACGCGCGCAAAGTGGCTGATGATCTCGATCGGCATCATCAGCGGCGTGAGCCACCAGACCGGTCCCAAGAACTGCTTGAGGTACTTGAATCCATGGACCCGGACCCCGACGACATGGGTCATCACGAAGACCACGAGGGCCAGCGACACGGTCGTATTGAGGTTCGCCGTGGGCGATTCGAAGCCGGGGATCAGGCCGAGGAGGTTGGCGGTCAGGATATAGAGGCCCAGGGTCGCGATCAGCGGGAAGAATTTCCGCCCCTGTTGCCCCATGGTGTCGATCAGGAGCGCGTCGAATCCGCCGATGATCACCTCCATGACGTTCTGGAACCTTCCGGGAAGGATGCTCAGCCGGCGGGTGGCCAGGAAGGAGAAGAGGGCGAGGGCCGCCATGACGAACCATGTGTAGGTGACGACGACCAGGTGGTGCTCCTTGAGCCAGTGGCTTTCGAAAAAGAGAACGGGTTCCATCAATTGACCTCCTCAACGTGATTTTTCCTGGACAGCACCAGAACGGTTGTGAGTACGATATTCAGAACGACGATGGAGAGGCCGATGACCAGCCCGATCACATCGACGAGGTTGCGGGAAATGATCCAGTAGAGCACGACGGCCGTGACGGCCAGGCGAAGGTAATAGCGGAGTATCAGGGCCGCCCGGGCCCGGTTCAGGTGTTTGGTAAAGACACTCAAGAGGTTGCGGTAGAGCCAGTGGAAATTGATGATGCTGATCAGCCCCCCGGCGAGGACGCCCAGGCTGAAGCGGTCGGAACGCACCAGCAGGCTACCGGCGGCCAGCACCGCCAGGAGAATCCAGTTGGTGATCTCAAGCCTTTTTTGGAGGGGGTCTTTTTCGGTGCGCTTCACTTTTCACACCCGTGATCAGCGATTGTTCATCCTTGAAATAGGTTCGGATCAGCACATACAGATTTCTGAAGCCCGCGACGATGCCGATCAGCAGGAAAAGGAGGGTGAAGTAGGGCGCCGTACCCAGCTTCCGGTCCAGCCATGATCCCACGAAAAGGCATCCGAAGATGGCGAGGACCATCGCAATCCCGACGCTGCTCGCGTAGGCCATCTGGATCGCGTACTGCTTCATCCCCTTATCCACCGCGCGCCTCCTAACACAATCAGGGCGTGAAGTCAAACGAAAAGCCGGGTTGTCCTGTCCTCCGCCGTGAGCCCGGTCCGCTGCCCCCGGTTTGCTACAGCGTCTTCAGCACCTTGGCACACGCGTCGACCGTCTGGGCGATGTCTCCGGCCGTGTGCGCGAAGGAGACGAAGCCGGCCTCGAACTGGGCCGGGGCGATGCTGATCCCCTCGGCGAGCATTCCCCGGAAGAAGCGGGCGAAAAGGGCGGTATCGCTTCGCGACGCGGAGTCGAAATCGACGACCTCGTCCGCCGTGAAGAAGAGGGTGAACATCGACCGGACGCGGTTGATCCGGACGGGAAGCCCTTTCTTATGGAAGAGGTCCATGAACCCGTCGCCGAGCTCCGCGGCCCGCCGGTCGATGTCCTGGTAGGACATTCCCCGGAGGAGGTCTAGGGTCGCGATCCCGGCGGACATGGCGAGCGGATTTCCCGAAAGGGTGCCCGCCTGGTAGACCGGGCCGGTGGGTGCCAGATGCTCCATGATCTCCCGCCGGCCGCCGACCGCGCCGACCGGGAGGCCCCCGCCGATGATCTTGCCCAGGCAGGTCAGGTCGGGAACGATGCCCGTCAGAGTCTGCCAGCCGCCATAGGCCAGGCGGAAGCCGGTGATCACCTCGTCGAAGATGAGAACTGTGCCGCTCGCCTGCGTCACTTCGCGCAGGGTCTCCAGGAATCCGGGACGGGGCGGCACGACCCCCATGTTTCCGGCAACCGGCTCGACGATGATGCACGCGATCTGATCGCCCTGGCGCGCCATGACCTCCCTGACCTGCCCCGCGTCGTTGTAAGGCAAGGGGATCGTCAGCTCGGCCAGCGCTTTCGGGATGCCGGGGCTTCCGGGGATCCCGAGCGTGGCCACGCCGGAGCCGGCCTTCACCAGGAGCGAGTCGGCATGGCCGTGGTAGCAGCCCGTGAACTTGATGATCTTTTCACGGCCCGTCCAGCCGCGGGCGAGGCGGATCGCGGTCATGGTCGCCTCGGTCCCCGAGCTCACCATCCGCACCGAGTCGATGGACGGAAAGGCGGAGACGATCCGCTCGGCCATTTCGACCTCGATCTCCGTCGGCGCGCCGTAGCTGGTTCCCCGGCCGGCCGCGTCCCGGATCGCCTCGACGACCACCGGATGGCTGTGGCCCAGGATCATCGGCCCCCAGGAGGCGACATAGTCGATGTACTCTTTTCCCTCCGCATCGACGACTTTCGATCCGAGGGCCTCGCGGATGAAAACCGGGGTTCCGCCCACGGCCCGGAACGCCCGCACGGGGCTGTTGACCCCTCCCGGAATGATCTTCTGCGCGTGTTCGAACAGATTCTGCATTTCCATCAGAAATACTCCATGCTGTTTTTTTTGAATTCTTCCAGGCTCCGCAGGACGCGGAACTCCTGGACGTTCGCCGCCGCCGCCATCTTCCGGAGAAGCGCCTCATCCGTTTCGTTCCGGAAATGGACCATCGTGAAGAGGTTGTACCGGCCGGCGAATGGCGGTGTCCGCTCGTAGCAGTGGGTCACCTCGGCAAAGGATGCGAGGGTCTTTCCGACGCTCTCGGCGTTCTCAGGAGGCGCAGCCCAGAGGACCATGACATTGTGGGTGTAGCCGACCTTCTGGTGGCGGACGATGGCGCCGACCTTCCGGATGATCCCCCGTTTCCGGAGGCCGCGGCTGAGCGAGAGGACTTCCGCTTCGGTCAGGCCGGTGGCCTCGGCGATCCGCTGAAACGGACGGCCGGTGAGGGGGATATCCCCCTGGAGCAGCCGGGCGATATCGGCTTCCCGCGGGCTCAGCGCGGACGTTTCCGGCGATTTTCGACCCCCCTGCTTCGGCATCGGCACTGGGATTCTCCCGAGATTTGATGGAGAATTTTATACCACAAACCTTCAAGCTGGTTCCAAATATTTCTTGACAAGACTTTACCTTGCCGTTACACAAATCATCGTGGAAAATGGGGTATTCTCCGGCCGAAATCATTCCGGAAGGGCGGATGCGGAAACCCTCCCCGAAGGAGCGGACAATAATCGTGAAGAAAGGAGGTGAAATCCCACAGTTCGTCAATGGCTTTGTCAAAGACAAGAGGAGGGAGAATGATGAAAAAGACTTTGGTTGAATCTGTTCTGGCCATCTGTGCGGTTCTGTTCTCGGCATCGCTCGCGGCAGCCGCGGAAGCGGCGGCGCCCGGTTCCTCCGTCGATTATACGAAGGCCATCGTGGTCGGCTGCAGCCTGCTCGCCGTGGGGATCGCGATGGGGCTCGGAACGATCGGCACCGGCGTCGGCATGGGGCATGGGTTGAGCGGCGCCACAAACGCCGTCGGTCGGAATCCGGAGGCGCAGGGCAAGGTCCTGCTCACCATGATGGTGGGGCTTGCCATGATCGAATCCCTGGCGATCTATGCGCTGGTCATCGCGCTGGTCGTCCTCTACGCCAATCCGCTGCTCAAGGTGATCGGCCTTTCGTAGCGAACATGTTATCTTAGAAAAAGGGGAGGGGAAGCGCTGACACGACTTTCACTCCCTTTTTTTATGCCGTATGCGGCCGTGCCCGGCCGTGGCAACTTTGATATGAACCGTTTATGGTCGAGATCATCGGGTGCAAGAATCGTCAGGAGTTCAAGAGCCATGGATACCTATCATGTATTGATCATCGGGTCAGGCCCGGCAGGCCTCTTTGCAGCGATGGAACTCGAGAGGCTGGGCCTGGACAGGATTGCCGTCATCGATCGCCGCCCCTATCCGGCCGGAGGATTGCTGAACGACGGCAAGCTGAATTTCGACTACCGGGTGGGCATCGACCTGGATGAACTCAAGATCGATCGCGATTCGGCGCAGCGGTTGATGGAAGAGATCCGGCAGGTGTTCATCGCTTTCCCCAAGTGCCGGCAGGTGACCTTTCCGGAGCGAGATAGCATGATCGAGGCGCTTGCGGATATTGCCCGGGAGCATGGCACCCAATTCATCGCGCCGGAGCAATGGCACTGGGGAACGGACAACGGCAAGGCCGCGGTCGATTTTCTGAGAAACCGTCTGAAAAAGACGGAATTCATTCTGAAAACCGCGGTGACCTCCATTGTGAAGCAGGATGGTGACACCTATCGTGTTTCCTGTGGGCACCAGCAAAAAAGAGTCGACTATACCGCGAAAGTCATCCTCGCGGCCCCCGGACGCAGCGGCGCATACTGGTTTCGCGACGTTGCCGAAAAATTGAACGTTCGGCATGATTTCGGCCCGATCGATGTGGGAATCCGCCTCGAACTGAACAGGAAGTATTATGATGCCGTCACGGATATCGTTTACGACCCGAAATTCCTTTTCCGCACGGCACGCCACGGAGACAGGGTCAGGACCTTCTGCACCAATCCCGGCGGGCGGGTGCGGGTCGAGAACTACTGCAACTTCAAGCTGGTGAACGGCGACGCCTTCTCCCGCCGCAAAACGGCAAACACCAATTTTGCCTTGATCAATACGGTTTTTCTGACCGAACCTTTCTCAGACACGACCGAATTCGGGCAGATGATTGCCAAACAGTTCTTCCTGCTGGGCGGAGGCCGGCCGATCGTGCAGAGGGTGGGGGACTTCCGGGAGGGAAGGAGAAGCTCCGGAGCGACCTTCAACAGCGCGGCCCGTCATTTTGGGGTGTGCCGGGCAACCTACGATGCGACACCGGGGGATATCACGCTGGGCTTGCCGGCCCGGATCGTCGACAACCTCTGGGAATCGGCAAAAAAGCTCGATAAGATCGTGCCCGGGATCCTTCACCCGTCCACGCTGATGTATGCGCCGGAGATCAAGTTTTTCGATACCCACTTTGTCACGGATGAGAATCTCGAAACGAACGTCAAAGGGATCTTTGTGGCAGGCGATGGCGCCGGAAAGAGCCGCGGGATCGTGGGCGCCGGAATCTCCGGGATCATCGCAGCCAGGGGAATCTTCAGGAACCACTTCTGACTAGTTGCGTCGAGCAGGTCGTTGATACCACCGTATCATCCTGCCTTGCTGAGGAGACGCCGTGAATCACCAGCCGCTGAACGCGGTCATGGCGCTGGTCTCTCTACACGGTGATCCGCTGCCAGAGGTGATCCGCTTTTTCGCAGGGAACCGTTCACGATATGAAGCAGGGGAGCGGAAGCGCTGACACAGCCTCCACTCCCTTCTGAACTCCTGAGCGTCCTCAGACGTCGCCATGCGCGGCTTCTATGACCCGAGCCGGGAAACAGTCCCCCCGGAGGTTTCCTGGTCGGTACCTCCCAGGCAACGGTTTTTCCCGCGGACTTCCCGTGTTTTCCTCTAGGGTTTCCTGTCCAAAAGCAGCAGATTCATCGATAGCAGGAAGCAAATACCCGTGGCCAGGCCGAACCCGCGCGGGCTGAATCCCACAATCTCAGTCCCCATGAATTTACCAATGATCCCTATGGCCAGACTGGCCAACCCTGCGAAGATGATTGCGATTGCCAAGCTCCGCATGTTTTTCATCCTTGTCACCTCCGTTCCTCGTATTTCCAATGAAGACTCGCCTCTCGTGCAACCGCACCGGTGGGGCCGGCTGCTCTTCCGGATGCCCGGCAAGTTTGTCAAGCACGCCATGAGACAGGTGCAACGCGACGAATCGGCCGCCGTGAATCCGGCGGTTACGGTGACTTCGCCACACAGAAATTTCCCTGATTCACCGTTTACGCGTTGTATCCCCTGCCGGCTGCTGCCGCTGCCTGTGCTCCGGTGAGTTCCCTCAGGAATTCGGTGTGCGTCATCACCCGCGAGAACATCGGATAGTTCTTCTCGATCGAGAGGCGCTGCTCCTCCTCGCTCAGCGTGGCCGTGCAGTCCTTGAGGGTGATGACGTCATAACCGTTCTCATAGGCGGTGCGCATGGTCGACTCGACGCAGCAGTTGGTCAGGAAGCCACCCAGCGCGACGGTCCTGATGCCCCGGCTGCGCAGGATGAAGTCGAGGTTGGTGCTGGCAAAGCCGCACAGGCCGCGCTTGCCTTCGACGATGATATCCTGCGGCTGCGGCTTCAGGACGTCCACGATCTCGGCGCCCCAGGTGCCCTTGCGGAACGATTTGCTGTCCACCACGCCCTTGAGGATGCCATAGGGCTGGGCGCACAGCTCATGATAATCGTCGGTGAAGGTGATCGGGACGAAGACGATCGCGGCCCCGGCCTTGCGCGCCTGCGCGACCAGTTCAACCGTGTTGGCGAGCATGTTGCTGCTTTCCATCACGCTCTTGACCGCTCCGTGGAGCGTTCCGCCCTCGGTGGTGAAGTCGTTCTGGTACTCGATCAGAACAATCGCCGCTGTCTTGGGATCCATTTTGCCTCTCCTTTCATGGGGTAATTGGTCTCCGGTGATTATAAAATAACCCACTGTTACCACCCCGCTTCTCCCCGTTGATGGGAGGGATATGGGGCGGTAGGTCCATGCCTCGCTTATGCCTGATACGAACCTGACTCTGTGATCGGCTTCAGCCCCGAGGGGCGTTACGACAAAGGAACGAGAACGAATGTGAATAGAGACAGTGGGCAAGCGGCAGCGATATCAGGATGATTCTGGCGGAAAATCATATGACAAAAACCGGTGGGATATCAAGGAAAATCAGGACAGGAAGATCATGCCGGTGCTGGCAAGGGCTTTTATCCCTCCTCCGGGCCGACGCGGCCGCGGAGGGATTTCTTTTCGGACTGGATGTGCTTGGTCTCCAGGATCTTCTCCTGGGCCCGCCGGGAGCGGCGCCGCTTCTGCCGCCGGATCTTTTCGACTCGCATCCGTTCGGCCTTGACGATTCCCGTGCGGAGGCGCTCGATCCGGTCGAGGAGAAGGCGGCGGGCCAGGAAGCGGTTGAGCGCCTGGGAGCGCTCCTGCTGGCATTTGACGGTGAGGCCGGTCGGCAGGTGGACGATCTGGACGCAGGATGAAGTCTTGTTGACCTTCTGCCCGCCGGGGCCGGAGGAGCGGATGAAGGTTTCGCGGAACTCCTCTTCGCGGACGCCGAGCTGCTCCATCCGTTCGCGGAGCGCCGCCTCTTTCTCTTGAGAAATGACCATGTTCCCTGGCCTCGCTCGGCAATATCGGACTCTGTTTCGACTACAGGGAATAGATCTCCTCTTCGATCAGGTGAATCCAGTTCCGCTGGAGGACCTCCCGTGCCTCGTCGAGTTTGTCCGTGCCCAGGATGACGATCGTCTCCTCGCCGATCCGGTTGATCGTCGTGTAGAGGTAGAGGATGTTGATCTCCGCTTTGTTGAGGGGGTTGAGGATGGCATTCATCCCGCCGGGGTGAAGCGGCACCTCGGCGGCCAGGACCGGGGAGACCTCGTAGTTGAATCCGAAACTCTCCAGGATCGCCGCTGCCCTTTCCGGGTCGTTGACGACCATCCGCACCGTGCTGCTTTCCGCGGCGCTCGCGGCCAGCAAGGCTTTGGCGGTGATGTCCTCCTTGTCGAGGATGTTTGTCAGCCGGGAAAGGGTCCCCGGGACATTGCCCAGCGTGACGGATATCTGTTTAACTGCCATGATTCTATTGGCTCCCCTATTTCAGAAATTCATACCCGGCCGCAAAGGCCCGGTGGTTGATCTCGATGACCGATTTTTTCTTGCTGCCCATGACCTCATCCATGCTCTTGAGAAAGATATCGGGCGGCACCAGGCCGGTCACCTTCAGGAAGGCGGCCATCATCACGGTATTGGCCGCCCGCGAATTTCCCATCTGCTCCGCGATTTCCGAGGAGGGGATTTTGATGATCCGGACGTCGTGGCGGGAAGATTCGACGGCGATGATCGACGAATTCAGGAAAAGCGAGCCGCCCGGAGCGACGCGGTTCTGGAACGAATAGAGCGACGGAGTGTTCAGAACGACCACATTGTCGGGTTCCGAGGCGATCGGCGAAGCGATTTCGTCGTCCGACACGGCCACGGTGCAGTTGGCCGTGCCCCCGCGCACCTCCGCTCCGTAGGCCGGCAGAAAGGTCACGTTGTACCCGGCGCTCATCGCGCCGTGGGCCAGGGTGTAGCCCATCATCAGCACCCCCTGGCCGCCGAAGCCGGCGAATATGGTTTTGACCATCATGGCTTTTCATCCCCCTTCTTCTCTTCCGCGGCCGGGAGGTCCTTCATGACGCCCAGGGGAAATTGTTTGCTCATCACCTCGTCGATCCACTTGCACGATTCGACCGGCGTCATCTTCCAGTTGGTCGGACAAGGAGAGAGGATCTCCACCATGGAGAAGCCCTTGCCTGCGATCTGGTACTGGAAGGCCTTGCGGATCGCCTTCTTGGTCTTGAGGATGGCGGCCGGCGAATTGACGGTGCACCGTTCGATGTAGGCCGTTCCCGGGAGCTCCGTAAAGAGCTCGGAAACCCGGACGGGATGGCCGTCCAGCACGGGTGTTCTTCCGGTCGGCGAGGTCGTGGTCTTCTGTCCCAGCATAGAGGTCGGGGCCATCTGCCCGCCGGTCATGCCGTAGACCGCATTGTTGATGAAGATGACCGTGATGTTCTCCCCCCGGTTGGCCGCGTGGAAGCTCTCCGCGATGCCGATCGCGGCCAGGTCGCCGTCTCCCTGGTAGGAGAAGACGACGCGGTCCGGAAGAGCCCTTTTCAGGCCGGTCGCCGTCGCCGGCCCCCGTCCGTGCTGGGCCTCGATCATGTCCACGTCGAAATAGTTGTAGGCCAGGACCGCGCATCCCGCCGGCGGGACGCCGATGGTGATGCCCCGGATATCCAGTTCATCGATCACTTCGGCGACCAGCCGGTGGGCGATGCTGTGGCCGCATCCCGCACAGTAGTGAAAGATGTTCTTTTTCATGCTTTTGGGTCTGCCGAAAACCTTCTTCATTTTTCCGTCCCTGTTGATCCTTCCTGCGTCCGCCCTCCCGCTGGAGCGATCCGGCGGCTAAGCCTGTTCGGTGATTCCCTGCTTCCGGTCATACCGGCGCATGACGACGTTCGCGAGCTGCACCGGCGTCGGAACCACCCCGCCCGGGCGGCCGTGGAAACCGATCTTCGCGCACCCCTGGATGGCCAGCCTCACGTCCTCCAGCATCTGACCGGTGCTGAGTTCGAATACGAGGAAGTTCTTGACCTTCCCGGCCAGCTCCCTGAGTTCGTCCGCCGGAAAGGGCCAGAGCGTGATCGGCCGGAAGAGCCCGGCCCTGATCCCCTGCTCGCGCAGCCTTTTTATCGCACCCTCGGCGATCCGGGCGCCCGTCCCGTAGGCCACGAAAACCAGTTCCGCGTCTTCGGTCTTGACGAGCTCGTGGCGCGTCTCCTTCTGGGCGATCACCCTGTACTTCCGGTCCAGGGTCCAGTTGTGCTCCTCCATCTCCAGCGGGTCGAGGATGAGCCCCCGGATGATCTTGCTCTTGCCTGCGCCGCATCCCCGCATCATGAAGTCCTCGGGATAGACCCGCGGTTTGGGCTCCTTGAAGACCACCGGCTCCATCATCTGCCCCATCATCCCGTCGGCCAGGATCATGACGGGCGTCCGGTACTGATCGGCCAGGTCGAAGGCGTCCATCGTCAGGTCGGCCAGTTCCTGGGCCGAATCGGGGCCGAGAACGATGACCCGGTAATCGCCGTGGCCGCCGCCGCGGGTGGCCTGGAAATAGTCCCCCTGGGAGGGGCAGATATTGCCGAGCCCCGGGCCGCCGCGCATCATGTTGACGATGACGGCCGGAAGCTGGCAGGCGGCGAGCGACGAGATCCCCTCCTGCTTGAGGGAGATCCCCGGGCTCGACGACGAGGTCATGGAACGGTATCCGGCGGCGCTTGCCCCGATCACCATGTGGATCGCCGCGACCTCGCTCTCCGACTGGATGAAAACGCCGCCGTCCACCTGCCGCAGACGGTCCGCCATGTACTCCGGGATTTCGTTCTGCGGGGTGATGGGATAGCCGGCGTAGAAGCGGCATCCCGCCCGGATGGCGGCTTCGCCGATGATCTTGTTGCCCTGCATCAGTACTTTATTGTTCACGGTATACCTCGATTGCGATATCCGGACAGGTGATCGCGCACAGGGCGCACCCCGTGCATTCCCCGTCTTCCTTGAAACAGACCGGACGGTAGCCCCGGCTGTTGTATTCGTGGGAGGGGGCGATCAGACCCTTTTTACAGGCCTGGATGCAGAGATGGCACTCCTTGCACAGCTCCCTGTCGATCGTGATGTGTCCTTTCAACTTTCCCGTCTCCTGTCGAATGGATTTCTTCTCACTGCGCCCCGGAAATTCAGCGGATTCCCCATCATCCCGATCAGACGCATCGTGAAGAAGCTGTGACTTCTTGCGCAACTGCGGAAGAAAGTCAAGACGAAAATCGACATTCTTCCTTTCGCGGGGGCGATTCAGCTTCGGCGCGGAGCCCATTCCAGACGGCATGGGCGATGTATTCATACCGGTGATGGATCGCCTGGAAACGCCGTTGCCGCTTCTCTCCGGCGATGTATCAATTTTGCTGATACCTGCTATCGGATTATTCGATTTGACGTCAAAACCGAAGTTGCCTAAGGTTTGAAACCCCCAAATCCCGAGCCGCGAGGCGTATGAATCTGTACGCCGAGCGGCGAGGGAATACCGGCGAAGGAAGGGGGGAGATCGAACCCAGGCAGAGGTATGGCCGGGCAAGGCCGCAAATGGGGCCTGTGCCCCGTCACGGGCTGTTGCCGATTTCGCGGAAGGGTGATAGGGGAGAAGGTCCGAATCCCTTAAGAGGTGTCCATGGAGTTCACCTATGACGACTGCGTCAGGCTGATGCCGGAATGGAGCGGTCTGACGCTCGAGATCCGGGAATTGAAAGGCGGGATCACCAATCGGCTCTACCGGGTCACCTCCGCAGGCGGGGGGGAGTCCGTATTCCGGTTTTACGGCCAGAAGACCGAGCTCTTCATCGATCGTGACGCGGAGATGGAGAACCTCCGCCGGCTCGAACCGCTGGGGATCACCCCCAGACTGATCCGTTACCTTCCCGGAGAGGGCGTGACCATCGTCGAGTTCATCCCGGGCTATGTGCTGAAAAACGCGGACTTCCTGAAGGAAGAGTGCTGGGAGAGGATCGTCTCTCCCATCCGGGCGATTCACCGGAGCGGGGTCCGGCTGCCTGTTCTCTTCAACCCCCTGGTTGAGGTGCAGCGTTTATCCAGGACCCTTGCGGAGATCCACACGGGCTACCCGGAGTTCGACATCCCGGGAATGATCGGAATCCTCAAGAAGATCGACCGGAGGGCCGGAGTCTCTCCTTCTCAGTACGTCGCCTGCCACAACGACCTTCTCGCCGACAATTTCGTGTGGGCCGAAGGCGCGGAGCGATCGCGTCCCCGGATGTGTCTGATCGACTGGGAGTACGGAGGCATGGCCCCCGCTTACTATGATCTGGCCGACCTGTTCCAGGAGATCCTGCTTCCCCGGTCGGTGGAGAAGAAACTGCTCGACCTCTATTGGGAGGGGAAGGATACGGACCGGCATCAGTACATGACCGATCTCTTCAAACCGTTTCCGGATATCTACTGGTTTCTCTGGAGCCTGATCCAGTTGAACATCTCCTCCATCGAATTCGACTATTACCAGTACGGCAGGACGAAATACGAAAACGCCCGGAAGAATATCGATTTTCTCAGAAGCGATTACGGCGTTGAACTGTAAGAGGCGTGTCCACGCAAACCGGGGAATCGTATTTTAGGGGGCGCAGCACTCTCGACGCCCGTGGCAGATCAAAGCCGGGTGATCTGAAACCCTTCCAGTTTGATCGCGATGGAACGCTGAAGGAGCTCGATTTCGATCACGAAGAGCTCCTTTTCGTAGTCGGTCCGGAGGACCTGGCCCTCCAGCCCCTTGAAGGGACCGTCGATGATCCGGGCCGGCTCCCCGACCTTCGGATACTGAAACTGCTGCACTTCTACCTTGGAATCGACGATACGCCGGATCGCATCGATCTTGCCGTCGGGAACGGGAATGGGTTCCGAGCCCATCGATTTCCCGAGGATGCGGACCACGCCGAAAGTCTTGAGGACGTCGAGCTTGGCCTCGTTGGTCAGCGTCGGGACTTCGACGAAGATGTATCCCGGAAACATGGGAATCATGATTTTCTTCCGCCGGTCTTTCCGCTTGCTCCAAACCTCCAGCTTCGGTAGAAAGGTGTGAAAGGATTTTTGCAGAAGACCGAGATAGGCGCGGTCTTCGTGGCGGCTTCGCGTGTGGACGGCATACCAAGGCATGGAGTTCCCTCTCCGGCTCCAGGCAGACGGACTCCGTCTGCCGTTTCGGAATGTTTCGGCATCTATAACAGCTACGTTGGGCATTTTTCAATGGTGAATCGTCAATGGGATTGAATATCCATGGTCTGACTCTCTCTCTGGGCGAGCGGGAGGAACTCCTCCCGGCCCGGGTCGCTACCCTTCTGGGCCTCCCCGAGGGGGCAATCGCCGAACTCCGGGTGATCCGGAGATCGATCGACGCACGCCGTTCCCGTCCCCCGCGCTTCGTCTTTCAACTGGCCGTCCGCCTGTCGGAAGGCGCGGTCTGGCAAAAAGATGCGGGAGCGGACGCAGCGGGCATCATCGTGACGGAGGTGCCGGACCCTCCGGAGGAACCGCGGGCGGAACCTGCCACGAGCGCCGCCCGGAAGCCCGGGCCGGCAAGGGAAGAACCGGGGCGCAATGCAACGCCCTCGGTCTCAGGGCCGGGCGGCGCCGCGGCAGGGAGGGGACGCTTCCGGACCGATCGGAGGCCCGTGGTAGCCGGCTGCGGTCCGGCCGGTCTTTTCGCCGCGCTGACGCTCGCTTCGAAGGGTATGCCCGTTCTTCTCCTCGAACGTGGGATGCCGGTCCCCGAGCGCCTCTCCGATGTGCGCGCCTTCTGGGAGAGGGGGATTCTGAATCCCGAGAGCCACGTCCATTTCGGAGAGGGCGGCGCCGGGACCTTTTCCGACGGCAAATTGACCACCCGGGTCAAGAATCCCCACACCGCCGGGGTCAAGCGCGTATTTGTCGAGATGGGGGGGCCGGCGGAACTCCTGACGGATGCCCGTCCCCACATCGGCACGGACCGCCTGCGTGAGGTCGTGGTGAATCTCCGCCGCCGGCTGATCGAGATGGGCTGCGAGGTCCGCTTCGGGGCGCGTGTGACCGATTTCCTGATCCGCGAACGGAGACTGTTCGGGATCGTCGTGAACGATGCCGAAGAGATCCGGACCGACCGCCTCATCCTCGCCACGGGGCAATCCGCCGCCGACACCTACCGGAGACTGGCGGAACGCGGGGTTGCCCTCGCGCCGAAGCCGTTTGCGATCGGGCTCCGTGTCGAGCATCCCCAGGAGATGATCGACCGGATCCAGTACGGGCAGTGGGCCGGCCACCCGGACCTGCCCCCGGCCGACTATTTCCTCACGGCGAAGATTGCCGGGCTGAACCGCTCGGTCTACTCGTTCTGCATGTGCCCCGGCGGTCAGGTCATCGGGTGCAGCGCGGAGGCGGGCGGCGTGATCACCAACGGGATGAGCGGCTCCCGCCGCGAGGGGGCCTTTGCGAACAGCGCGGTGGTCGTGAATGTCGGGATCGAAGACCTGGGAGGGGCAGGGGCGCTCGCCGGTCTCGCCTTCCGCCGGCATTGGGAGGAGATGGCCTTCGCGGCAGGCGGGGGAGACTATTTCGCCCCGGCGCAGCGCTTGACCGATTTCCTCAACGGCCGCGGTCCCCTGCCCGTCGGCGGGTGCAGCTTCCGTCCCGGCGTCCGGAGCGCGGCACTCCAGGATCTCCTGCCCCGCTTTGTCGTGGAGGCGCTGACGCGGGGATTTGCCGAATTCGAGCGGAAAATGCCCGGGTTCGTCACCGGAGAGGCCCTCCTGATCGGCGTGGAGACGAGGACCTCCTCTCCGGTCCGCATCCTCAGGGGCGAGGATGGTCAGGGAACGAATACCAGAGGGCTCTTCCCCTGTGGGGAGGGAGCCGGCTATGCCGGCGGCATCGTCAGCTCCGCCCTCGACGGCATCCGGGCGGCCGAGAGGCTCGCGATGGCCTGCGAGAACCTTTGAAAAAATCCGGATCCCTCTGCGGTCGCTCCGCTGTGGTGGGAGTGCGTTACCTTGTTTCGTTGAATCGGGCGTCGAGGATGAGGTCCGCGCCCCGGCGGATGATGCGCCGGAACGAGAGCTCGATCGCGTCATCCATCTGCCGGATTCCCAGGTCGCCCACGGCGTCGATCCCGGCGCCCAAGATCTTCGGGGCCAGGATGACGATCAGGCGGTCAGCGAGCTTTTCCTTCAGGAAAGAGGTGGCCAGGGTTCCGCCTCCCTCGACGAGGAGGGAAGAGATCTCCCGCTTGCCGAGCGCCGCCAGAAGCGCAGGCAGGTGGACACGGCCCGCCGGGTCCGCGTCCACCCGCAGGATTTCGATTCCCCGCTCCGCCAGAAGGCGGCTCCTTGCCGCGGGCGCATGGCGGGTCGCAGCCACGAGTGTCCTTTTCCCGTCCGAAAACACGGTTGCATCCGGCGACAGGGAGAGCCGGGAATCGACGACAATGCGGAGGGGGTCCCGGCCCCGGACGAGACGGCAGGTAAGTTCCGGATTGTCCGTGGCGACGGTGCCTTTGCCGACGAGGACGGCGTCGTGGACCGCCCGCAGCCGGTGCGCGAAACAGCGGGAGGCAGGCGAACTGACCCAGCGCGAGTGGCCCGACGCAGAGGCGATCCGGCCGTCGATCGTCTGAGCCAGTTTGAGCGTCACATAGGGAAGAGCGGTCCGGATGTACTTGAAGAAGGCGCGGTTGATCTCCCGGCAGGCCTCCTCGAGGACGCCGACCTCGGATTCGATGCCGCTCTGCCGGAGGGCTGCGATGCCCCTTCCGGAGACGAGGGGATTGGGATCGATGACGCCGACGACCACACGGCCGGGCCGCTCGGCGATCAGGGCTTCGACGCAGGGGGGGGTCCGGCCGTAATGGCTGCACGGCTCCAGGGTGACGTAAACGGTGGCCCCGGCAACGGGTTCCCCGGCGTTCCGGATCGCGTTGATCTCCGCATGGCTTTCGCCGCAACGTTCGTGGTAGCCCTCGGAGATGATCCGTCCGTCCCTGACGATCACGGCGCCGACCAGGGGATTCGGGCTGACCCATCCCTCCCCCTTCCGGGCCAGCGCAAGTGCCCGGCGCATGAATCTCTCATCGATCGAACGCTGTTTTTCCTGCTCCATGATCGCTCCCGGCAGTGCGTTACCAGAGGAAACCTTCGCGCGGCTGCCTTGTCGTTCCGGTCCGTCTTTATAGCACGACCGGAGGGGATGTAAACGGTTTTTCGTTGTGGTCCCATTTCGAAATATGCTATGGATCGCGCCGTGGGGAGATTCAGATGCCTCCCCGGAAACGTGAGAGGAGAAGCCATGAAAGGTGTCGTGCTGGCAGGAGGCCTGGGGACCCGGATGTATCCGCTGACGAAGGTCACCAACAAGCATCTCCTGCCGATCTATGACCAGCCGATGATCTACTACCCCATCCGGACCCTGGTGAACGCAGGGATCGACGAGATCCTCATCGTCACCGGCGGGAACAGCGCCGGCGACTTTCTGCGCCTCCTGGGAAACGGGAAGGAGTTCGGTCTCAGGCACATCAATTATACCTACCAGGAGGGCGAGGGGGGGATTGCCGCCGCCCTCAGCCTTGCGGAATATTTTGCCGACAATGACAAGATCGTCGTGATCCTAGGGGACAACGTCATCGAGGGAAACATCCGCGGCGCCGTGGAGTCGTTCCGGGCACAGGAAGAGGGGGCCCGCATCCTGCTGAAAGAGGTCCCCGATCCTCAGCGTTTCGGCGTGCCGGTCTTCGAAGGGGGGAAGATCGTCCGGATCGACGAAAAACCGCTCGCCCCCGCCTCCAACTATGCCGTGATCGGGATCTACATGTACGACCATCGCGTCTTCGATTTCATCAAGACGCTGAAGCCGTCGGAACGGGGAGAACTGGAGATCACCGACGTCAACAACTTCTACATCCGGGAGGGAAAGATCGCCTGGGACGTTCTGGAAGGCTGGTGGACGGATGCCGGGACCTTCGATTCCCTCCAGTATGCGTGCAGCATGGTGGCTAAGACCGGGGCCAACAAGCCCTGAGGCAGGCTGTTGAAAAACGTCTATCTGCGGAGTTTCCCTCATCCTTCACCGTTCAACGTACCTAAAAGTACGCCTCACGGCTCAGGATTTCGGGGGCCTTGCATCTGGACATTTTTGAACAGCCTGCAATGAGGCATTTTTTGAGGGACTCTGTGAAAGGGTCAGGGGGACCGAGATGATCGACGGGGTCATGGTCAAGAAGCTGAAGGTCATTCCCGACGAGCGCGGCCGTCTGATGGAGATCCTGCGCGCCGATGACGAGATGTTCACCGCCTTCGGCCAGGTCTACATGACGACGGCCTACCCGGGGGTGGTCAAGGGGTGGCATTACCACAAGGTGCAGTCGGACAACATGGCGGTTCTCCGGGGGATGATGAAGATCGTCCTCTATGACGGCAGAAAGGAGTCCCCCACCTTCGGCGAGGTGGACGAGTTTTTTGCCGGGGTGCACAACCCCATTCTCGTCCATATCCCGTCTTTCGTCTTTCACGGCTTCAAGTGCATCTCCACGGAAGAGGCGATCGTCGTCAACACCCCGACCGAACCTTACTGTTACGGGGAGCCGGATGAATTCCGGGTTCACCCCCATGAGAACGACATCCCCTACGACTGGGGGCGAAAGGACGGCTGAGGGCCGCAAGCCTCGCCGGAGGGTGGATCGGCATGTTTTCGACGTGGTGGCTGGCGGTCATCTTCACCCTGGCGGGCGCCGCCGTGGGGAGTTTCCTCAACGTCTGCATCGCCCGTATTCCGGAGAGCCTGTCGATCGTGACCCCTGCGTCGCGGTGCCCGAAATGCGGCCATCCGATCCGCTTCTACGATAACGTTCCCGTGGTCAGCTTTCTGATTCTCGGAGGAAGATGCCGGGACTGCCGGGCGCACATCTCCCTCCGTTATCCGCTGGTCGAACTCCTGACGGCGGTCTTTGCCTGGTTCATCTTCCAGCGTTTCGGACCGACCCCCGCGTTTTTTGCGGTTTTCATCTTCGTCTGCACCCTGATCGTCATCAGCTTCATCGATTTCGATCACCAGATCATCCCGCACGCGCTGACCCTCGGAGGGATTCCGGTCTTTGCCGCCCTGGCCGTCCTCTTCATGGGGATCACGCTCGTCGATGCCTTTCTCGGCATCATGATCGGCGCCGGCACCCTCTACTTCGTGGCCGTGTACTACGAGGCGCTGACCGGCAGAGAGGGGATGGGGGGCGGAGACGTCAACCTGCTGGCCATGCTGGGTGCATTCCTCGGCTGGAAATCGCTCCTCTTCATCCTGCTGGCGAGTTCACTCCTAGGCGCCGTCGTCGGCCTTGCGTTCATCGTGTTCCGCGGCAAGGATATGAAGTATGCCGTACCGTTCGGTCCCTTTCTCTGCCTGGCTGCCGCCATCTATCTGTTTTTCGGGGAGTCGTTGATCCTGTGGGCGGATTCCTTCAGGACGTGAGGGGAGGGAGACCGCCCGGAAAAGTGAAGAGAATCACATGGAAGGTGTGAGGCACTTCACGCAGGAGGCGATGTTTTCATTGACAACGATCCCCCTTGACCTTATCATGGCGCCGAAAGTGGTTTTCCTTCTGAAAATATTCGGGAAAATGGATATCCGGTTCCGAAGAACGGGGAACGAATGGGCCGTATGAGAAGGAGATGTTTTCAAACAGGGTTTTCACTGGTTGAACTCCTCGTCGTGGTTGCCCTGATCGCGATCGTGGCCACCTTTGCCGTTCCCCTGTGGCAGAATTATTCAGCCAACTCCAATCTGAAGGCTGCCGCGAGGGAGGTGATGGCCGATCTTTCCGATGCCAAGCAGCGGGCCGTCGAAGAAAATCTGGATGTCTATCGCATGACGTTCAACGTCGCCGGCAACAGCTATACACTCTCCCGAGCGGCGGTTACGGTGTGGACCAAGTCCTTGGCCGGCTTCGGAAGCGGCATCAGCATCGACAGCGGAAGCCCGCCCGATTTCAGCGGCGGCTCCGTGGTGAGCTTCAGGAAACGGGGCACCCTGTCGCCGGGAAATCTGAGACTGAAGAACGCGCCGGGATCCACGGCCACGATCACCGTCAACATCACGGGAAGAACCTATGTCCAGTTCAACATGCAATAGCGAGGTGCCGGGAAGTACGCTGCTCGGGTCCGCCGTTTTTCACCGGCCTGCGCGGGGCATCAGCCTGATCGAATCGCTCATCGCCATTCTGATCGTTTCCATCGGACTGGTCGGGCTGCTCTCCATGCAGCCTTCCGCTTGGCGGGCCAGCGCCCGGGCCGATTATCTCGGACATGCCGCGGTGATCCTCAGCCGGGAGCTGACGCAGCAGGAGCTCTGGGTGATGAACCCATGCAACGCGGTCTCACTGACGCCGGTCAGCCGCGTCGTCAACGCCAGCGGCCAGGCGGCGGCGCAGTCGGGTGACACCCGCTTCACCGTCCAGACGACTACCACAAACCTCGGCGGCAGCGTCTGGCGGATCACGGTCCGGGTGAGCTGGCCGCCGCTCAATGCTACAGGCATCACCGAGAGCGTTGTCGTCACCCGGCAGGAGCCTTTCCGATTTCCCCTTGGGTGCATATGAGAAAACAAGAAGGCTATACGCTGGTCGAGGTCGTGGTTTCGATTGCTGTGGGATTGGTGATCATCGCGGCCATCTATGCCGCTGTGAACATGGCGCAGCGGTCGAGCGTCAATGTCGAGAGAAAGACGGCTGCCCACCAGGATGCCCGGGCCTCCCTGGAAGTGATGGAACTGGAGATCCAGATGGCCTCCTACAATCCGACCTATGCGCCCAACATCTGGAGGGTTCCGGGAACATGCGCCGGTGCATCGGGCAACCAGGGGTATCGCGGGATCCAGGCGGCGACTGACTCGTCGATTACGGTCGAGGCGGACATCAGCGGCGGCGGCGGAGATGGGGACGGTGTCGTGGGCGGGAGCCCTAATGAGATCATCACCTATACCTTTGACGCGGCAAACCAGTACATCACCCGCTCGACGAACTGCGGGGGGGGCCAGCCTTTTCTGGGAGACGATCCCGCGAGTGGACGGCCGCGCTCCACCCGCGTCATCAACACGGCCGCGGTCCCCGTCTTCCGGTACTTCGACGCCCAGGGGAGCGAGATCGCTGCTGCGGCGTTGCCGGCGGGGATCCCGAATATCGCCAGGATCGACATCACCCTGTGGGTGGAGACAGAGGATATCGACGTGAATTCGGGGCAGAGAAGACGGATGATTTACTCCACAAGTGTGATTCCGAGGAACCATGTCATCCAATAGAAGAAGAGAGACTTTTGATTTCAAGAGCCGCAGCGGCTTCGCGCTGGTCACGGCGATCCTGGCCATCATGATCCTGCTGGCCCTGGGTTACCTCGCCATTTCCGTCACGACCGGAGATCTCAAGATCACGAGCCGCGTCGTCGGGGAAAAGAAGGCGCTTTCGGCGGCCGAAACCGGCATTCATCGCCTGATCCAGAATTTCGATCCGGCGAACATGGCGGGCACCCTGGCATCGAACGTTCAGGTGGATGCCGCGGCGGACCCGGCCTCGCGCTACTCGATCGATGCCGTGGGCGTCCCCGCTTCGGGTCCGAGTTCGCTTCCCCTGAAGGGCTACTCGATCGGCGGCGGTCAGCAATGGGGGCAGCGGCGGTATTCGGGCAGCGTCACGGGCGAAAATACGAACTACGGCAGTTCGGTGAAGATCGACGTGGGGATGGGCTACGGTCCGATCGAAATCACCACCATGTCGAGATAGGGGAGGGAGCGATGTCTGCGAAAATCCGTATCACGGCTTTGATCCTGGTCGGCCTGTGTCTTTGGGGCGGGACATCCCGGGCGGATGAGACGGCCCTTTTCACCACCTCGACGGCGCCCGACGCGCTGATCCTCCTGGACCTGAGCGGCAGCATGGACTGGAACCCCGCGGGCGGTGTCTACACCTGGGGCAATTCCTCATGCAATGGAACGTTTTACAGCAGCTCGGGCTACGGCCATTCGACCAAGTGCAGCAGGCTCGACATCGCCAAACGGGCGATCTTCGACATCCTGGACGACAACGGCAGTGGCACGATCACCGGTGACGACGAGAAGAGTCTCGGCGTCCGGATCGGATACATGCGGTATTACAACGGCAACGACACCGCCGGGGACTACCTCACCGGCAACAACCGGCTCTCGAAGCCGCTCGACACCAAGTACAGTTCGATCTTCTGCAACGGCAGCAGTAGCTGCAGCCCCACTTCCACCTGCAACAGCTCCTGCTCGAGTTTGAACGAGTGCGTGAACAGCGAATGCGCCAACAGCGGGACGCCTCTCACCTCCGCACTCAACGAGGCCAAACTCTATCTCGACGTCCACAGGGCCGCTGACAACGCCGCCGCTTGCCGCCAGAAGTTCGTCATCCTGATCACGGACGGGGTGGATACCTATGGGTGCGGCGGCGACGGCACCGAGACGCAGGCCGACATGTACAAGCGGCGCCGGGAGTCCGTGGCCAGGGCCAAGGCGCTGCTCGATTCCCGAGACCCCACCCATCCCGAGTGGCCCGGATACCGGCTCTTCGTGATCGGTTTCGGTGCGGCCATGCCCGACTATATGGAGAAGACCCTCAACTGGATGGCCTATTTCGGCGGAACCGACAATCCGTTGATCGAGAACGGTGGCAGCACGGCCGGATACGATCCGGCTGCGGTGACTTCCTGCGGCGACTCCACGACGACCGGGACCTGCGACGGCACCAGCACGAACTGTTTCGCCACCGCCAACGATCCGGGCAACACACCCCTCTCCGGGTATGCCTTTCTCGCCTCCGACGGCGATCAGCTCGCGGCCCAGCTCAAGGCGGCCATCAACATCATCCGCGAGGCGACCTACTCCTTCTCGCAGTCGTCGATCCAGTCGAGCCGGACCCTGGATGAAAATTTCATCTACGAAGGCTCGTTCCAGCCCGTGACGGGCGACCCGGTGTGGCTTGGCCACCTGAAAAAATACGCGGTCGACGCCGACGGAAACGTGGGCGACGAACTCTGGGATGCGGGGAACGTCCTGCAGAGCACCGCAGCGGCTAACCGGAACATGAAGACCTACAAGGCGGGGGCGATGATCGACTTCACGGTGGCGAACCTGACCAATGCGGACCTCGCCGTCTCGTCGAATGCTGCCCGCACCGCGGTGGTCGGCTATTTCCGTGGTGAGAGCGCCTACAATCCGGAAAACTGGAAGCTGGGGGACGTCTTCCGTTCGACCCCGATCACCGTCGGAACACCCTCTTACTTCTTCGACGACCTCCGCGATGCGAGCGGAAGCCCAAACGCTTTCGCCCAGCACCGGGCGAACCACCTCCGTGCCTCTTCTCCCTACAGTGGAAGGGTCATCCTGGTCGGGGCCAACGACGGACAGCTGCACGCGTTCAGGACGAGTGACGGCTCCGAAGCCTGGAGCTTCATCCCGCCGAACCTGCTGTCGCGCCTGAAGCTGACCGCCCATGCGACCGACCCCTCTTCGCTCACGCACCAGTATTACGTCGACGGCCCGGTCACCGTGGCCGACGCCTGGGTGCCCTCCACGGCGAGCGCCGGTACATCGAAGTCCGCTGCCGACTGGAAGACGCTGCTGATCTTCGGAGAGGGGCGAGGGGCCGGGTCGAATCTCTGGAGCTCGTCCGCGTCGTGCGATTCCGGCTTCAACCAGATTTACACTTCCACTTACACCAATTACTGCGGTTATTACTGCCTCGACGTGAACATCAATCCCCCAGTTCCGTCGCTGCCCACCCCTTTCCCTGCCCCGATCTTCAAGTGGCGGCTCGGGTTGACTTCCGCCCATGGGCCTTACATGGGCGCGCCCTGGAGCAAGCCGATGGTCAGCCGTGTTCTGGTCGGCGGAAACGAGAAATGGGTCGCCTTCATCGGGGGCGGCGTCCAGGTGCCTGGTGCAGCAAACAGCGGCAGAGGGTTCTTCGTGGTCGATCTCGTCGATGGAAGCATCCTGTGGAGCTATACCAAAGTGGACAACGCCAATCTGGACTACCCCATGCCGGCACCGCCGGCGATCGTCGATACGGACAACGACGGCTTCATCGATACGGTCTATCTGGGCGATCTGGGAAGCAACATGTGGCGTTTCAAACTGTGCACCAACGCGGACGGGAGCAGTTGCAGCACGACCAACTGGTCGGGCGGACGCCTCTTCGAGGCGAACAGCTCGTCGGGAAACCGTCCGATCTACACCTCCGCGGCCGTGACGGTGGACCCGGCCCTGAATCTCTGGATCTATTGGGGAACGGGCGACAAGACGGACCCCACGAGCCCCAGCGCCCAGGAGAAATTCTTCGGCATCAAGGACACCGACCGGACCAGCACCCGGACCATCAGCGATCTGCAGAACATCACGACCGAGGGCGGGGTGTACAATGACAGCAGCAAGGTCGGCTATTACATCAACCTTGCCGGGCAGGGCGAGAAGATGCTCTCCGAACCGACCGTCTTCGGAGGGCTCGTCTATTTCACCACCTTCACCCCGGCCCAGGGCAGCAGCGACCCCTGCCAGCAGGGCGGCACGGCCAGCCTGTTCGGCCTTTCGTACACGACGGGTGCCGGGGCGCTCCCCATTGTGGGTGCAGACCCTCCTCCCCGCAGCATGGTCCTCGGAACCGGCATCCCGTCCGCACCGGTGATTTCGCTGAAACCGGGCGGAGGAACGACGCCCGATCTATACGTCACCACGAGCGGCGGCGGAGGCATCGGCGCACAGACGCAGCGCGTGAACATCAATCCCCCGGGGCTGGCGAATCGCACGAACATGCTCTACTGGAGAGACAGACGCGTCGATTAGCGCGGAGGGAATGCCCTGGCCCGTTGTTGAAAGCGGCCTGAGATGAGCGGGGACAGATTTCATCTGTCCCCGTTTCTTTTTGCACCGGCGATGATATACGTTGAAGTCGTCATTCCGGCGAAACCTGGAACTGAGACGTCAGGGACAGCCCCCGGCCGTGCTGTCGTCTCATCAGTAGTAACTCATTTGGCTGCAAAGACACCTTGCGCAGCGCGATTTAAAGATTTTTCGGGGTACCTCTGCCGGCGAAGCGCAACGGCCGCAACGGCAATTGTCTGAGCGCCGTCAGGCGCGGAATTCGAAGAATCTGCCGAGCAAGGCGAGGCACATTCGAAGAATCAGCGGAGCGAAGCTAATTTTGCCGTTGCAGCTGCGCGAGACGTTGCAGGGTCGAAAAATGGCTGAGCGCAAGTCGAGGCTGGTGTTTACGGTTGAAGCTGAGTCGTCCCCGTCTCATCAATTTTCTTGACTCCATATCCGGATCAAGATAAGGTTGCGGCTGAACTGCGATGGGAAACGCCGGCTTAAGGGGGTTGAACGATTATGGGTACGGAGAAGAAGTACTGTTCGATCTGCGCTTGGCGGGTGAATTGCCAGAAGCGTTACAGCATCGTTACCGATGCAGCGGGCTGCGTCCGGTGTCCGGACTATTCGCGCGACCTTTCCATCAAGGAGAAGGATATCGATTCGGTCGAAAGAGACAGCCGGGAGAAATAATCTGGATGGCCTCACTTCCCGACGGACGGCCGCCAGCCCTTCGGGGATCGACGCGGCAGCCGCGCGGAGTGGGACGTCGGACGGGGCGTCGGGCGCGCTTTCTTGCGGCAGTGTTGAGATGACGGGTTGGCCTTGCGGCCAACCTTTTTGTATAGGGGAAGGGAATAGATGAAACGGAAACTGACAGATCTTCTTGGTGAGTCGCTTCGGGCCGGAGTGAACGCAGGGCTTTTACCCGCAGCGCTCCCTGCCCGCATCGAGGTGGAACTGACCAAGGATCCGGGCCACGGCGATTACGCCTCCAACGTTGCCATGGTTCTGGCCAAGCAGATGAAGAGGAATCCCCGCGAGGTCGCGAAGATCCTGTCCGATGGGATCGCGGATCGGGAAGGAGTGCTGGAGAAGGTGGAGATCGCCGGACCCGGTTTTCTCAATTTCTTCATTCGGGAGGGGGCATGGTCGACGCTCCTGGAAACCGTCGCCCGGCAAGGGGAGCGCTACGGATCCAGGGAACTGGGGAAGGGAAAGAGGGTCCAGGTGGAGTTCGTCAGCGCCAACCCCACGGGGCCGCTCCACATCGGCCATGCCCGCGGGGCCGTCGTAGGCGACGTCATGGCGAATATCCTTGAGGCGGTCGGCTACCGGGTTTTCCGCGAGTATTACATCAACGATTCGGGAAACCAGATGAACAACCTGGGGAAATCGGTTCTGTTGCGATACCGGGAACTCCTGGGCGAGACGGTGGCGTTCCCCGAGGGGTGCTACCGGGGGGATTATATCCGTGAGCTGGCTGCGGAACTGCTGAAGAGGGACGGAGACCGGCACCTCCATGAAAGAGAGGAGGAACTCATCCGGCCTTTCACCGATTTCGCGGCAGGCGCCATCCTCGACGGGATCAAGGAGGATCTCCGGCTTTTCGGCGTCGTCTTCGATCTCTATTTCAGCGAGCGGGAGCTTTACCGGGATGACGGCGTGGGGAAGCTCCTCCGGGAACTTCAGGAGAAGGACTTCATCTACCCAGAGGGTGAGGCGCTCTGGTTCAGGACCACGGCCTTCGGGGATGAGAAGGACCGGGTCGTCATCCGCCAGAACGGGGAGCCGACCTATTTCGCCGCGGATATCGCCTATCACCGGAACAAGTTCCAGCGGGGATTCGAGACGGTCATCGACATCTGGGGAGCCGACCACCACGGCTACATCCCCCGGATGTCCGCTGCCGTTCAGGCCCTCGGGTATGACAAGGAGGCCCTGAAGGTGATCCTGGTGCAGTTGGTGAACCTCCTCAGGGACGGCAAGCCGGTGGCGATGTCCACCCGTTCGGGGGAGTTCGTCACCCTGCACGAGGTGGTCGCCGAGGTGGGCAAGGATGCCGCGCGTTACAACTTCCTCATGCGGCGTTCCGACAGCCACCTCGACTTCGATCTGGAACTGGCCAAGCGGCAGTCGAACGAAAACCCCGTCTATTATGTGCAGTACGCCCATGCCCGGATTTGCAGCATCCTGCGGATGGCGGCCGAACGGGGGCTTGCCATGCCCGAACCGGGGCAGGCGGATGCGGGACTCCTGAAACTTCCGGAGGAGATCGACCTCATCAAGGCGATCACCCGCTTTCCCGAAGTCGTGGAGGGGGCGGCGTCTACCCTGGAGCCCCACCGGCTGACCTTCTACCTGAACGATCTTGCAGCCATTTTCCACAGTTATTATAACAAGAACAAGGTTTTGTCCGAAGATGGGGCGCTCACGGCCGCGAGGCTTTTTCTGGTCGGGTGCGTCCTCACGGTCCTGAAGAATGCGCTGAACCTGCTCGGGGTCTCCACCCCGGAGAAGATGTAGAAGCGGTTTCCCTAAAAAGAGCGATGGCGGCAAAAAACAGACGGATGTTCGAACTGCGGCTCGGAAAAGTGGGGCTGATCCTGTTCATCGGCGGGATGTCCCTCCTCCTCTTTTCCATGTTTTCCCTCGGCATCTACGTCGGCAAGGACATGGAGGCCTACCCCGAGAGGTTCTCTTCGGGAATGGCGGGGGTGGTCCGGGAGCGGCTTTTTCTCTCGGCACCGCAAACGGAGAAGGCGGAGCCGCCCACAGAAACGGCGAAGCGGGATGAACCTGCGGGCGGGGAGGAAACTGCCGGTTTGACGCCTTATGATGCCCCGGGCGGAAAGAAGGCCGGTGAAGCCGCCGGCACGGTGAAGGATCCATCGCCGGAAAGATCCGTTGCTCCGCCCGTCCCGGCGGCAGGCACGGCGGCCTCGGTGCCCCCGGCCTCCGTTGCCGCGGCCGGGAGTGCCGCCCCTGCGGCGGTGGGCGGAGACGGGAAGAAGCCGAGCCCGCCGGCCGAGCGGAAGCCGGCCGCGAATTCCGGACCGGGGAGCCCGGCTGCGGTCCCGGCCGGCAAGGCAACGGCCAGTGGGGAGGTCACGGAGGAAGGGCGCTTCGAGGTTCAGGTGGCCGCCTACCAGGACCGCCAGAAGGCGGTTCAGACGACCGAGAAACTCAGGCCCCACGGGTTTACCTCCCGGGTGGTGATGAAGGAGATCCCCGGCAAGGGAAAATGGTTCCGCGTGATCGTCGGCGGTTTCGAAAACCGGGAAAAGGCAAAGGCGGCCGCCGACCAGATCGCAGGGAAGATCCGCGGGGCGCAGTGCGTGATCCGGCCGGCCGGGAGTTAATCGGCCGGAGGCGGACGACAATTCAAGAGAGAAAAAATGTTTGAGAATCTGACCGACAAACTGGACGGCATCTTCCGGAAATTGAAGGGGCGGGGGCGCCTGGACGAGGAGAATATCCAGTCCGCCCTGAAGGAGATCCGCATGGCCCTGCTCGAGGCCGATGTGAATTTCCGAGTCGTCCGGGATTTCATCGAGGATATCCGGAAGCGTGCCGTGGGGCAGGAGGTCCTGGAGAGTATCACCCCGGGGCAGCAGGTGGTGAAAATTGTCCATGACCGGCTGGCCGAGCTGATGGGCGGCGTGGGGAGCCAGTTGAAATTCGGCAGCCGCATTCCGGCGCCGATCATGCTGGCCGGCCTCCAGGGCTGCGGAAAGACGACGACCGCGGTCAAGCTGGCACGCTTTATCGCCGGCCAGGGCAAGAGGGTCTATCTGGTATCGGCGGACGTCTACCGGCCCGCCGCCATGGAGCAGTTGAAGATTCTCGGCCGGCAGATCGGGGCAGGCATCTTCGATGCGGCCGGCCTCGGGGACCCGGTCGAGATCTGTGTCCAGGCCGTGGAGGAGGCGAGGCGGAACGGCTACGAGGTGATCATCATCGATACGGCCGGAAGGCTCGCCATCGATTCGGAGCTGATGGATGAGCTGAAAAGGATCAAGGCGGCGATCCATCCGTCGGAGATCCTCTTCGTGGCGGACGCCATGACGGGGCAGGATGCGGTGAACGTGGCGGGCCGGTTCAACGAACTCCTGGGGATCGACGGCGTGATCATGACGAAGATGGACGGAGACGCCCGGGGCGGCGCGGCCCTGTCGCTTCAGGCCGTCATCGGCAAGCCCATCAAGTTCCTCGGCGTCGGTGAGAAGATCGAGGCGCTGGAACTCTTCCATCCTGAACGCATGGCTTCGCGGATCCTGGGGATGGGGGATGTCCTCACGCTCGTGGAAAAAGCCCGGGAGGCGGTGGATGAGCGTGAGGCGCGGGCGCTGGAACAGAAGATCCGGAAGAATGAGTTCACCCTGGAAGATTTCCGCAGCCAGCTGAACCAGATCCGGAAGATGGGGCCGCTTCAGGATATCCTCGGCATGATTCCGGGGATGAAGAAGATCAAGGCCCTCAAGGAGATGACACCCGATGAGGGTGAACTGGTGCGGATCGGGGCGATCATCGATTCCATGACCCGCCGGGAACGGCAGAACCACCTGATCATCGATGGAAGCCGCCGCAAGCGGATCGCCCTGGGGAGCGGGACCACGGTCCAGGATGTCAATCGCCTGCTGAAGAATTACGCGGAAATGAGAAAAATGATGAAGCGGATGACCCAGGGAGGAATAAAATCCCTCCGCCGGGGCAATTTCCCCTTTTAAATCGGAAAGAGATATGTTAAATATCGCGTTCTGCGAAAAAACTAATTTCAGGAGGTGATCGATACAAGGATGGCGGTAAAAATGAGGTTGACAAGGGTGGGTGGAAAAGGCAAACCCATCTACCGGGTGGTCGTGGCCAATTCCGAATCCGCAAGGGATGGAAAATTCCTGGAAATACTGGGGAATTATGATCCGAACCAGAATCCCGCTGGGGTGGTCCTCAAGGAGGAGCGTGTGCGGCAGTGGCTCGCGAAAGGGGCCAAACCGACAGTGACGGTATCTCAGTTGCTTGAAAAGAAGGGGATCAAGGCGTAGCTTTTGGGACTGTGGAGGATGGGCGATGAAAGAGTTGATCAAGTACATGGCTCAAGCTCTGGTGGATAACCCCGATATGGTCGAGGTTTCCGAGATCGTCGGGGAGCAGACTTCCGTCCTTGAACTGAGAGTGGCCAAGGAAGATCTCGGAAAAGTCATCGGCAAGCAGGGCCGAACGGCCAAGGCGATGAGGACCATCCTGAGCGCCGCATCCACAAAGGTTCGCAAACGGTCTGTTCTTGAGATCATCGAATGATTCCCCCATGGAGCTCATTGAAATAGGCAGGATCGTCCGTTCCCACGGCCTGGAAGGCCGGGTGAAGGTTCTGTCATATCTTGAATCGCCCGAGGTGCTGAACACGCTATCCGGGCTCTTCGTCGGACGCAGCGCGCAGAAGGCTCTCCTTTTTCCGCTCGTTGCCGCGCAGTTCGGGAAGGATTATTTCCTCCTGAAGCTGGACGGAATCGATGACCGGGATGCAGCGGAGCAGCTTCGGGGATCCTTCGTCTGGATGCCTGCGGAAAAGATGCAGAAGCTCCCGGAAGGGGAGTATTACTGGCGTGACATCATCGGGCTTCAGGTCGCGACCGAGGACGGGAAGGTCCTGGGCCGGGTCCAGTCCGTCTTCCCGACGGGGAGCAACGATGTCTTTGTCTGCCAGGGAGGCGGGCAGGAGATCCTGCTTCCCGCCATCGGCGACGTGGTGAGAAAGATCGATACGGATCGCGGCGTCATGGTGGTCAGGCTTCCGGAGGGGCTTTCTGAATCATGATCCGGTTCGATATTCTGACCGTATTCCCGGAGATGTTCGCATCGCCCTGCGGTTGCAGCCTGCTGAAGAAGGCCGCGGATGCCGGGCTGATTGCCGTTCACCTGCACGACATTCGCCGCTATGCCGAGGACAAACACCACATGACCGATGATGCTCCCTACGGCGGAGGGGGCGGGATGGTCATGAAAGTCGACCCCATCGATCGGGCGCTCCAGTCGGTGCCCCTCATCGGCGAGGATGTGCCTATTGTGCTGATGACCCCCCAGGGGGAGCGTTTCCACCAGAAGATGGCGGAGGAACTGGCGGGACATCCGCAACTCGTTCTGATCTGCGGCCATTACGAGGGGGTGGACGAGCGCGTCAGGGTTCATCTGGTGAATCGCGAAATCTCCATTGGCGATTATGTGCTGACGGGGGGCGAACTGTCGGCCATGGTGATCGTGGACGCCGTTTCCCGGCTCGTGCCGGGGGTGCTGGGAAATTGCGAATCCGCACCGGCGGATTCGTTTTCGATGGGTCTTCTCGAATATCCCCATTATACGCGCCCCGCCGATTATCGGGGCTGGGGCGTTCCCGAGGTGCTTCTTTCGGGGAACCACCGGGAGATTGAGGCGTGGCGGCGCAGGGAGTCCCTCCGGAGGACCAGCGAAAGAAGGCCCGATCTGCTCCGGGACCAAGTCCTGACGGCGGAAGAAAAAAGATGGCTGGACGAATGAATTTTTTTGAGAAACGGTTCCAATCAATGAGAATATAAATGAGAACATCACATATCAGTTCAACAAGGAGTCCCAGGTTATGAATGTCATGGAAATGCTGGAAAGAGAACAGATGCGCGGGGATATCCCCGATTTCACAACGGGCGATACGGTGAAGGTGTTCGTCCGGATTGTCGAAGGCCAAAAGCAGCGGATCCAGGCTTTTGAAGGGGTCGTGATCCGCCGGAGAAAAGGGGATGTCCGGTCGAGCTTTACGGTCCGGAAGATCTCCTATGGCGTCGGCGTCGAGAGGACCTTCCCGCTCCATTCCCCCTCCATCGACCGTATCGAGGTGGTCACCCGGGGCAAGGTCAGGCGGTCCCGGTTGTATTACCTGCGGAGCCTCCGCGGCAAGCAGGCCAGGATCAAAGAGGCCGGAAAGCTGTAACAGGTTTTCCGGTTGAAGGCCCGCCGCAGACAGGAGGCGGCGGGGCGATGGCGGGCCTGGGATGAACGGCTTCGAAAACAAGGCTGGCCGCTTGGGGTATCGGTTGATCGCCGGGATCGACGAGGCGGGCCGCGGTCCTCTGGCCGGCCCCGTGATCGCCGCCGCCGTGATCCTGCCGCCGAGATACCGGAATCCCGAAATCACGGACTCCAAGAAGCTTTCAGCCCTGCAACGGGAGAGGCTTTATGCGGTCATCCATTGGGTAGCGGTGGCAGTCGGCATCGGCATCACCGAAGCGCCCGAGATCGACACCCTCAATATCCTCCAGGCATCACTCGTCGCCATGAAGGAAGCGGTACTCGAACTTTCGCCGCGTCCCGACTATCTCCTGATCGATGGATTGAACGGCGTCGATCTTGCCATTCCCCAGGAAACCATCGTCCGGGGCGATTCCCGGAGCGTCTCCGTCGCGTCCGCTTCCATCGTGGCCAAAGTTTCCCGCGACCGCCTGATGGAAATGTACCACCGCCAGTTCCCCCAGTACAATTTTCACCGCAACAAAGGATACGCCACGCAGGAACATCGCGAGGCGATTCTCCGCTTCGGCCGGTGCAAGATTCACCGCCGTTCCTTCCGCATTGCGGAGATCGATGGTCCGCCGGCTGCGGGAGAGCTGGACTTCTGAACCGAGTCTGGGCAGCGCCATGAGACCCTTGAAAATTACGATCCCTTTGCGCGCTGGATATTGTTTCGACCCTGCACCTCCTCGCTTCGCTGCAAAGACAAAACTCGCGCTGAAGCGCTCAGACAGTCGTCTTTGCGGACGCTCCGCTGCGGGGGCAGGGTGCCCCGAAAAATCTCCAATGCGCGCTTCCGGGATCCGATTTTCAAGTTTTGTAAAGGTCTAGCCATGTCGCTCACCCGGATCCACATGGGAAGAAGAGGTGAAGAGATTGCCGCGGCCCACCTCGCAAAGGCCGGTTACCGGATCATCGAACACAATTACCGGTGCCCTTTCGGTGAGATCGATATCGTGGCCGAGGAGGGGGAAACGGTGGTCTTCGTCGAGGTGAAGTGCCGGAGCTCCGAGCGGTACGGTGATCCGCAACTGGCGGTCGGCCGGGAGAAACAGAAAAAAATGGCCCGGATCGCCATGCACTATCTTTCGGAAAAGCGGCTGTGCAGCCGCCCGGCGCGATTTGATGTCGTGGCGGTGAAACTGCTGCCGGGCCGGGTTCAGATCGAACTCATCAGGGATGCCTTCGAAGTCTCCTAAAAGTGCCGCAGGGGAGGCTTGCCGACCGGATAGACATTGAATCCGATATCGAAGCAGCGCCGGTGGTCCAGGAGGTTCCGACCGTCGAAGATGAAGGCGGGCCTGGCCATCCGTTCGTAAATCTTCCGGAAATCGAGATGGCGGTAAAGATCCCACTCCGTCAGGAGCGCGATGGCGTGGCACCCCTCCGCGGCTTCAACCGGGTCCTCGACGAAACGGACCTGGCCGGCGACGCCCGCCAGGTCACTGCGAGCGTTCTTCAGGGCCTTAGGATCGGAGATCACCAGTGAGACGCGTTCCTCCAGAAGTCTCCGAGCGATGAAGATGGCGGGGCTGTCCCGGGTGTCGCCCGTGTTTGCCTTGAACGCGAATCCCCAGAGGCAGACCTGCTTCCCGCTCAGGGTATTGAACATCGCCTCCAGCATGTTTCCGATGAACCGCTCCTGCTGATAATCGTTGATCGCAACAACCCGCTCCCAGTAATCGGCGACCTCGCTGAGGCCGTAGTGCCGGCAGAGGTAGACAAGGTTCAGAATATCCTTCCTGAAGCAGGAACCGCCAAAGCCGATGCTCGCGTTGAGGAATTTGGGGCCGATGCGGCTGTCCATGCCGATGGCGCGGGAGACCTCGGCGACATCCGCCTCCGTCTTTTCACAAAGGGCAGAAATGGTGTTGATCGACGAGATCCGCTGCGCGAGAAAGGCGTTGGCGACCAGCTTCGAGAGTTCGCTGCTCCAGATGTTGGAGGTGATGATCCGCTCCCGCGGAACCCACGCCGCGTAGATGTCCACCAGAATCTGCCGCGCCTTGAGTCCGCTCTCCGTCTCCCGTGAGCCGATGAGGACGCGGTCAGGCTGTTCCAGATCACGGATGGCCGTGCCCTCGGCCAGAAACTCGGGGTTGGAGAGGACATCGAAGTAGATGCCGTCATCGTTCCGGCTGTTCAGGATCCTCTCCATGGCCAGAGCGGTCTTCACGGGCAGGGTGCACTTTTCGATCACGATCTTGGGGGATTCCGAGAATCCCAGAATCTGGCGGGCGGTTTTTTCCCAGTATTGAAGGTCGGCAGCCATCCCGGCTCCCAGTCCGAAGGTCTTGGTGGGGGTGTTGACGCCGACGAAGATGATGTCATTCTCCCGGATTTCCCGTTCGATGTCGGTGCTGAAGAAAAGGTTCCTGCCGCGCGTCGCCCTGACGAGTTCGTCCAGGCCGGGTTCGTAGATGGGAAGGTCGTCGGAGTTCCACGCCGCGATCCGTTCGGGGTTGATGTCCACGACCGTGACGCGGCAGTCTGGGCATTTGGCGGCGATCACCGCCATGGTGGGGCCGCCGACGTAACCGGCCCCGATGCAGAGAATCGTCTTTGCGAAAGTCATGGCATCCTCACGTGTGGATCACTCTATTATCCGATGACCATCCGGAAATAGGCGATGGTTTTCTCCAATCCCTCGGAAAGCTGGACCCGGGGCTCCCACCCCAATTTTTCTCTGGCCAGCGTGATATCGGGGCGCCGCTGGAGCGGATCGTCCTCGGGGAGGGGTGTAAACGCAATGCGCGATGGCGAGCCTGTCATCCGGATCAGGGTCTCCGCCAGTTGCAGGATGGTGAACTCCCGGGGATTGCCGAGGTTGACGGGGCCGCTGAACCCGGCCGGGGAATTCATCATCCGGATGAGGCCCTCGACCAGGTCGTCCACGTAGCAGAAGGAGCGGGTCTGCGATCCGTCTCCGGAGACGGTGATCCCTTCGCCTTTGAGGGCCTGCACGATGAAGTTGCTGACGACCCGCCCGTCTCGAACCGCCATCCGCGGACCGTACGTATTGAAGATGCGGGCGATCTTCACATCCACCTGGTTCTGCCGATGATAATCCATCATGAGGCACTCGGCAGCCCGTTTTCCCTCATCGTAGCAGCTCCGGATTCCGATCGGGTTGACGCGACCCCAGTACCCTTCGGGCTGGGGATGGACCTCCGGGTCGCCGTAAACCTCGGAGGTCGAGGCCTGGAGGATCCGGGCCTTCACCCGTTTGGCCAGCCCCAGGGCATTGATCGTCCCCATGACGCTGGTCTTGATCGTCTTGATGGGGTTGTACTGGTAATGGATCGGGGAAGCCGGACAGGCCAGGTTGTAGATCTGGTCCACTTCGAGATAGATGGGGTTGGTGATGTCGTGACGGATGCATTCGAAGTGGTGATTCCCGAGGAGGTGGCGGATATTGTCCTTGCTGCCCGTAAAAAAATTGTCGAGGCAGAGGACCTCCTCGCCTTCGGTGAGAAGCCGCTCGCACAGATGCGATCCGAGAAAACCGGCACCGCCGGTGACGAGAATCCGCTTCATCTGGTCCATCCCCCATATGAACTGAAAAAAAGCGGCAACCTGTGCCGCCCTCGTCGGGACTCTGTTTTTCTGGCATTTCCGGCGCGACACTGCTATAAACCACACAGCGATTTTATCTGTCAATCAATTTATCGTTCTGACAAACCATTTTCGGGCTTCAGCCTCACTATGAGAAAGAACCTTCCTAAGTCCAGGGGGCCCCGACGGGGAAACAGAGTCTGCGAAAAACCGGCGGCCGCGGGAATGCCGGCCGGCCGGCCGGCAGAAGCGGGCGCGGAAACAGGGGCCGTTCCGGCGGCGGGAACGCTTTACGTGGTGTCGACCCCAATCGGGAACCTGGAGGATATCACCCTCCGGGCGCTCCGGATTCTGAAGGAGGTCCGCCTGATTGCGGCCGAGGATACCCGGCATACGAGGATTCTCCTGGACAGGTACGGGATTTCGACGCCCCTCACCAGTCTTTATGATCAGAACGAGGCGAAAAAAAGCCTGCCCCTGATTGCGAAACTGCGGCAGGGGGAGGATCTCGCCTATGTCTCGGATGCGGGGACGCCCGGGATCTCCGATCCCGGCTACCTCCTCGTTCGGGAAGCCGTCGCCCAGGGGATACGGGTGACACCGGTCCCCGGCGTATCGGCCCTGATCTCCGCCATCAGCGTCTCGGGCCTGCCGATGGAGAGTTTCATCTTCAGCGGATTCCTGCCGTCAAAACCCGTGCGGCGGAGAAAGCTGCTGGCCTCTCTGCGGGCAGACGAGCGGACCCTGATCTTCTACGAATCCCCCCACCGCCTGCTTGCCTCTCTGAACGACATCGCGGAGCTGCTGGGCGATCGTGAAGTGGTCGTCTCCCGGGAGATGACCAAGGTCTACGAGGAGTTCCTGCGGGGGCCCGCTGCGGAGGTGATCGCTGCGATGGGGAATGGCGCAGTCAAGGGGGAGGTGACGCTCATCATCGCGGGCCGGACCGGGACCATTCCGGAGTGGTCCGACGACGAACTCATCCGGCGATGCGAGCAGATCCGGCGTGAATCGGGAGAGGCGTTGTCGCTCCGGGACATGGCGGACCGGATCGCACAGGACACGGGAGTCTCCCGCCGGCGCATCTATCGGCTCCTACTATTTCCTTGAACTGTCCGGAGAGGTGTGATAACGGTCGCCGTCGAGCTCGGAGCAGGCCGACGTATGGAAATCAGGTGGCACAGCCGGTCTTTTCCGGAAAAGGCGGGAAGGCGGTGCCGCCGTGGCGGAAGGTTTTTCCCAGGAGGAGGGGGACCGGGTCATGATGATTGAGGGGCGCATGCTGAGGCCGGAAGACAGGATCCATGACCTCGTGGATCCCCTCGATTCCGAACCCGGGCTTCGCAAGAAGAGTGTTCCAGAGACGAAGCCGGGGCCCGAAAAGATCTACGACCTCGTCGATGTCGTCGAAAGAAGACCCCGCATGGCGATCGTCGATACGGGGCTTCATGACGAGATCATGAAAAGGGCTGTGGAGATCGCCGAAAAGATCGCCCGCGAGGTCATTCCCGATGTCGCCGAACGTGTCATCCGTGAAGAGATCGAAAAATTGAAAAAAGGTGGAATGAGGGATTTCACGTGATGGCGAAACGATTTCGTCCCTTTTTTCTTTTGATGTCGCTCTTTTTCCTGGCGGGTTGCGCCGGGAAGATCCCGCATACACTGGTTCCCGACTACGCCAAGAAGGGGACGAGGCTCATCGCCGTCCTGCCGGTGCGGAGCCTTGAATCCGACGATGCGGTCACCGCTTCCGTGCTGCGGGTGAAGTTGATCGAGGAGCTCTACTTCAAGGGCTATCCGAAGATTCCGCCAAAGTTGATCGATGAACGGCTGGCAACCCTCCCGGCAGGCGCGGACAGGGAGAATCCCGCTCCGCAGGCGATCGGGGAGCTTCTGAAGGCGGATGCCGTTCTCTATACCACGCTCCGCGAAGGGCTCGGGCCCGTGCGACTCCTCTACTCGCCGGTGGCCGTCGATGCGGAGTTTGAGCTGAAGAGCGCAAAAACGGGAGAAAGCCTCTGGCGCGCCCGGTACCGCGCGGTCTATCGCAACTACGGCATCACCCGGAAGAGCTTGGAACTGAAATCGAGCCGGGACTATGAACCGGCGATCCAGGAGGTCCTTGACCGCGCCCTGGAGACCCTGCCGGATGGACCGGACGCGATCGGTTCCTGACGGGCCCTGAACGACCTTCGGACGATCCCGGGGGGAGTCTCGAGTTCCTCCCCCTTGTCGTCCGCCATCCGCGGCACCCGGCAATACTCCGCGACGGGGCGAGTTCCTCCGCCCGACGGAACGGACGTTCGATCCACCGCGCTTCGGGACACTTTTGGGGCACCCTGCTTCGGGATTTCTCACAACCGCTTTTGATGACCGATTCGGGAGGAGAAGAGCCATGGGAAAAAAGAGCCTGCTGCTGTTGGTTTTTTTCTTCTTGTTCAGCTTCTCTCCGGCGGAAGCAAAGAGGCCCGGGACCCTGGATATCGGAAAGGGTTCGGCCACAGTCAGCTATCTGAAAGGCTCCGCTGAAATTCTGGAACTCGGGAAGGCACCTTATGTGCCTCTGAAGCTCCAGGACGTTCTGGAAGAGGGCGATCAGGTGCGCACCCATGAAGGAGCACAGATCGAACTCCTCCTGACCGACAACAGCCGCCTGCGTTTTGCCGGTAATTCCGAATTCAGGGTGGTCCGGATGGAGACGGGCGCCTCTTCAACCCCCCGTGACGTGAATGTGCATGTGAAACTCGGGAAGGCCTGGGCGACGGTCACCAAAACTCTGGGGGTCAAAGGGAACTTCGCGATCTCCTGCGATCAGGCCGTTGCTGGGGTCAGGGGAACCGTCTACCGGATGAATGTCGAGGCCGACCGCTCGGCTCTGGTCCGGGTCTATGATGGGACGGTTCACGTGTCGGGCGGGGGGAAGGAGAAGGAGGCGGCGATGCCGTTCGGGCCGCCCACCCGGGTGTCCGGGCCGAAACCGATCCCCGGCCCGCACAAGGTGACCATGGAGGAGTGGACCGTCATCATCAAGGCGATGCAGCAGGTGAGGATCGGCGCGGACGGGGTGCCGGGGAAACCGAGGGATTTCACCGAAGAGGAAGACCGCGATGCGTGGGTCGAGTGGAACCGCGCCAGGGATCGCGAAATTTGATCGGAAGCTCGAAGCTGCGAGGTGCCAGGGCGCAATGATCACCGTGGGATAGCTTCCCGGCCGGGACACCCCGCCCAAGGGCGGGATACGCACGAAAGCAGACATCGCTGACGCATGAACATACCGAATCTCATCACGCTACTGCGAATCATCCTCGTACCGGTCATCGTCATCCTGCTCATTCAGGGCTCTTTCTTCAAGGCCCTGGTTGTCTTCGTCGTTGCCGGCCTTTCCGACGCCCTCGACGGTTTCCTGGCCAGGGTCCTGAACCGACAGACCGTGCTCGGTGCCTATCTGGATCCGATCGCAGACAAGGCGCTTCTGGCCAGTTCCTTCGTGACCCTGTCGGTCCTCCATATCATCCCGAGCTGGCTTGCGGTCATCGTCATCAGCCGCGACTTCATCATCCTGCTCGGGATCTCCGTTCTGTCGATCATGTCGATTCCGGTCGAAATCCGGCCGACCTACGTCAGCAAAGTGACGACGGCTCTGCAACTGACCACGGTGCTGCTGGCGCTCTCCTTCCGGTCTCTTCCCTACGACCTGAACGGGATATGGCTCCTGGCCGTCTACTGGCTCACGGCCCTGTTTACAATCGTTTCCGGGTTCAATTATATTGCGAGGGGCATGAAGCTGATCAACCACGATACAAAAAAATGATATTTGCCTTGACATCACTGTCTTTTCTTGTTAGTTAGTTCGCCTTCTCCGATTGGAGAATCATCCGTAGGCACGTAGCTCAGGGGGAGAGCGCCATCCTGACGCGGTGGATGTCCAGGGTTCAAATCCCTGCGTGCCTACCATTTAGAATTGCTCTGATTTCCCATGAGACAGGGCGGAATTGTGTCGGATCGGCAGAATCGTCTGTCACGGGGGTCAGGTCTTGACGGGGCATCATCGCATCGTGCTGATGCCCTTTCTTCATAGGGATCGGGAAATGGCGGATCAGATCAAAATTGCCTTGCCGGATGGAAAAGAAGCGTCATACCCGGCGGGCACGACGGTGAAGGAGATCCTTGCGGGTCTGCCGGGTGAAAAGCTCCGTTCCGCGGTGGCGGCCAGAGTGAACGGTGCCCCGGTCGACCTCAGCCACCCTCTGACCGCGGACGCCGTGGTCGAGCCGATCGACGCGGCGTCGCCGGAGGGGCTGTCGATTCTTCGGCACAGCATGTCCCACGTCATGGCCCAGGCGGTCCAGGAGACCTTCGCCAATGTCCAGGTGAGCATCGGTCCGTCCATCGAGGATGGCTTTTACTACGATTTTGAATACGCCGAAACCTTTACGCCGCAGGATCTCGAGAAGATCGAGACGCGGATGAGGGAGATCGCATCGGCGGATTTTCTTTTCGAGCGACGCGAGGTAAGCCGCGAAGAGGCGATCGCACTTTTCCAGAAGAAGGGCGAACACTACAAGGTCGAACTGATCCGGGACCTGCCCGCGGATGTCACGACGGTCAGCCTCTATACCCAGGACGGCTACGTCGATCTCTGCCGCGGACCCCATGCCCCCTCGACGGGAATGATCCGGGCCTTCAAGCTCCTGAACGTGGCCGGCGCATACTGGCGCGGGGATGAGCGCAACAAGATGCTCCAGCGCATCTACGGGACCGGTTTCGCGACGCAGGAGGCGCTCGACGAGCATCTGCGGCTCCTGGAGGAGGCGAAGAAAAGGGACCACCGCCGTCTCGGTCGGGAACTGGACCTGTTCCAGTTGAACGACGAGGCGGGTGCGGGGCTGGTCATCTGGCATCCCAAGGGCGCTCTCCTGCGCACGATCATCGAAGACTGGGAGAGGAAAGAGCATCTGAAAAGGGGCTACGATATCGTCATCGGCCCCCAGATCCTCAAGGTGGACCTCTGGAAGCGGTCGGGCCATTTCGACCACTACCGGGAGAACATGTACTTCACCGAGGTGGACGAGCAGACCTACGGCATCAAGCCGATGAACTGCCTCTCCCACATGCTGATCTACAAGTCCAAGATCCGCTCCTATCGTGATCTGCCGTTGCGTTATTTCGAGCTGGGAACGGTGCACCGCCACGAGAAGGCGGGTGTGCTCCACGGCCTGATGCGGGTTCGCCAGTTCACCCAAGACGACGCCCACATCCTCTGCGCGCCGGAACAGCTCAACAGTGAGATCCGGGCGATCGCCGACTTCGTGGGCTACGCGATGAAGATCTTCGGTTTCGAGTACGAGGTGGAGCTCTCCACCCGGCCGGAGAATTCCATCGGCACAGATCAGGACTGGGATCTCGCCACCCGCGCGCTGGAAGGCGCCCTGAAGGACAACGGCATGTCCTACGAGGTCAACGAGGGGGACGGCGCCTTCTACGGGCCGAAGATCGACTTCAAGCTGAAGGACGCCCTGAAAAGGAAGTGGCAGTGCGCGACCATTCAGTGCGATTTCACGCTGCCGGAGCGTTTCGATCTCCATTACGTCGGCGAGGACGGCGAACGCCACCGGCCGGTCATGCTCCATCGTGTGATCCTGGGTGCCATCGAACGGTTCACGGGCATTTTGATCGAACAGTACACCGGGGCGTTTCCCCTCTGGCTGTCGCCGGTGCAGGCGGTCGTGGTGACCGTGACGGAGAAGCATATCCCCTGGGGTGAAGAAGTCAAGAAGCGCCTTCTCGAGGCGGGCATCCGCGTCGAGGGCGATTTCCGTAATGAGAAACTGGGATACAAAATCCGCGAGGCTCAGATGCAGAAGACGCCGTTCATGCTCGTGATCGGCGATCGTGAGGAGGCCTCCGGTCAGGTCTCTCCGCGGCAGCGGGATGGAAAGAACCTGGGTTCCATCACCGTGGAGGCGTTCATCGACCTGGTGCGCGAGCAGTGCGCGCAATTTCGATAGTATCTTGAATGTTTGGAGGTGACCCATCGCTAAGGATTTGAGGATCAACCGTGAGATCAGGGCCGCTCAGGTTCGCGTGATCGATATGGAGGGGAAGCAGTTGGGGGTCATTACCCTGACGGATGCCCTGGCAGAGGCGGCCAAGGCGGGGCTGGATCTGGTGGAAGTCTCGCCGACCGCTGCACCGCCCGTCTGCAGGATCATGGATTACGGAAAATTCAGATACCAGCAGAGCAAGAAGGTTCAGGTTTCCAAGAAGAGCCAGACCGTGATCCAGGTCAAGGAGATCCGCATCCGTCCGAAGACGGAGGCGCACGACCTGGAGGTCAAGATCAAACACATTGTGAAGTTTCTGGAGCAGCACAACAAGGTGAAGGTCTCCATGATGTTCCGGGGGCGCGAGATCGCCTATACGGAGATCGGAAGAAAGATCATGGAGAATATCAAGAATACCCTGGGCGACAGTTGCGTGGTGGACCAGCAGCCGAAGCTGGAGGGGAGAAACATGGTCATGGTCGTCTCGCCGAAGAAGTGAGCCGATCGGACCAGGTTTGACTGGGGATTGGTGTGCGATGATCAAAGCCAGGACCGCAAAAGCGGCCCCGGTATTTTAGAATAGGGGTGATGTGATGCCAAAGATGAAGACCCATCGGGGTGCGGCGAAGAGATTTTCCGTCACGGGGACGGGAAAGATCAAGAGGAGCAGGGCGAATACCAGCCATATCCTGACGCCCAAAACGACGAAGCGGAAGAGAAACCTCAGGAAATCGGTCATAGTCGACCGGACCAACGAAAAGTCTCTCCGGAAGTTGATTCCGTATCTGAACCCGGTCGCCGGATAGCATCGGGAAGAGGATCTATTTTTTGACGAGGAGATAAGCAATGCCGAGGGTAAAGAGGAGCCTGACGGCTCAGAAAAAAAGAAGAAAGATCCTGAAGGCGGCCAAGGGATTTTTCCTGTCCAGGAGCAAACTGCTCAGAACAGCGACGGAGGCCGTGAACCATGCGATGGCCTATGCGTACCGGGACAGAAGGGTCAGAAAACGGGAGTTCCGGCGGCTCTGGATCGCCAGGATCAACGCGGCCGCACGGCTGAACGAGATCTCTTACAGCCGTCTGATTTACGGGATGCATAAGGCCGGTGTCGAGATCGATCGGAGGGTCCTCGCGGATCTGGCCGTTCACGACCCCCGCGGATTCTCGGAGATCGCGACCCTGGCAAAGGGTGAGCAGCGGGCATGACCGGAGAGCTTCAGGCCCTTCGGGATCAGGCGGAGGCCGAGCTCCGGAAAGCGGGATCCGAAGAGGAACTCCAGGCCATACGGACCCGTTATCTCGGGCGAAAAGGGCTGCTGACCGGGCTGCTCCGCAACATCGCGAATGTGCCGCCCGAAGAGAGGCCCCAGTTCGGCAAGGATAGCAACGCCGTCAAGGAAGCCCTTTCGGCCGAAATCGACCGCGCTCTCGATGGGCTGGCATCCGCCCGGAAGGAGCGGATCACCCTTCGCGAGACAATCGACGTGACGCTCCCCGGAAGGGCCGTCCGTCACGGCCGTCTCCATCCGGTCACCCAGGTCCGGGAGGAGATCTGCCGGATCTTCGCCGGCCTCGGGTTTTCGGTCGTCGAAGGACCGGAAGTCGAGCTGGATTACTACAATTTCGAGGCGCTGAACATCCCCAAGGACCACCCGGCGCGGGACATGCAGGACACCTTTTACGTCGAAGACAACATCGTCCTGCGGACCCACACCTCACCGGTTCAGGTCCGGATCATGGAAAAGACGAAACCCCCGGTCAGGATCCTCTCGCCGGGACGCGTCTACCGCCGCGATTCGGATGTCTCCCACACCCCCATGTTTCACCAGATCGAAGGTCTGCTGGTAGATCGCAAGATTACCTTCGGCGACCTGAAGGGGGTGTTGACCTTTTTTCTCCGGCAGATGTTCGGCGAAAAGACGGCTTTGCGTTTCCGCCCCAGTTTCTTCCCCTTCACGGAGCCGAGCGCGGAGGTGGACATCCGATGCGTCATGTGCAGCGGGAAGGGATGCCGGGTCTGCAAACAAAGCGGCTGGCTGGAGATCCTGGGTTCGGGCATGGTGGACCCGGAGGTGTTCAAGAACGTCGGCTATGATCCCGAAGAGTTCACGGGCTTTGCCTTCGGGCTGGGCCTCGAACGGATTGCCATGCTCAAATTCGGGATCTCCGATATCCGCCTCTTTTTTGAAAACGATCTGAGATTTCTGGAACAGTTCTGATCCCGAAAGGCCGCGAGCCGGTGTCCTTCATCCCGGGAAGGCGACCCGGAGAAAATCCTTATGCAAGTCGGTTTGAAATGGCTGAAAGATTATGTGGACGTTGATCTGCCTCCCGCAGAACTGGCGGAACGGCTGACCATGGCGGGCCTGGAAGTGGACTCCCTGCGCTGGATCGAACCGGCGTTCAGCGGGATCAGGGTTGCCCGGATCGTCTCTTTGCGGCCCCATCCGCAGGCCGATAAACTCTCCCTGTGTGAGGTCACGACCGGTGAGGCGACCTACCCCATCGTTTGCGGAGCGACCAACATCCGCGTCGGCGACATCGTGCCGCTGGCCGGGGTCGGCGCGACCCTTCCCGGAGGCGATGTCATCCGGAGCACCAAAATCCGGGGCGAGCTCTCCGAGGGGATGCTCTGCTCCGAGGAGGAGTTGGGAATCGGCGCCGATGCTTCCGGTATCATGATCCTCTCTCCGGATGTGACCGTCGGCGCGGATTTGGCTGATGCGCTCGACCTGTGCGATACGGTTTTCGATATCGGCGTGACGCCGAACCGGTCCGACTGCCTTTCGATCGTGGGCGCGGCTCGGGAAGTGGCCGCTATCACGGGGAAAAAGCTGCGCCCTCCCGTTTCGTCCCTGACGGAAACCGGTGAGGAGATCGGCGGGATCACCTCGGTGACCATCGTTGATCCGGACCTCTGCCCCCGTTACACGGCCCGCGTCATTCGCGACGTCCGGATCGGGCCCTCCCCCTTCTGGATGCGGCGAAGGCTGGAGGCGGTGGGGCTGCGCGCCATCAACAACATCGTGGATGTGACCAATTTCGTGATGATGGAATTGGGGCAGCCCCTGCACGCCTTCGATTTCCGCCACCTCGAGGAGGGAAGAATCGTGGTCCGGAGATCGCGCGCGGGCGAGACCTTCGTATCCCTCGACGAAAAAGAGCGGCTTCTCAGGGCCGATACGCTGATGATCTGCGACGGCGTCAAGCCGGTGGCCATCGGCGGCATCATGGGCGGCCTCAATTCCGAGATCGGGGATGATACGGAGACGATTCTCCTGGAGAGCGCCTATTTCAGTCCCGCCTCCATCCGCAGGAGCTCGCGGGCGTTGGGAATGAGCACCGATGCTGCCTTCCGTTTCGAGCGGGGGATCGATCCCGAAGGGGTGGTCCGGGCACTCGACCGCGCGGCAGGTCTCATGGCCGAACTTTCCGGAGGGACGATCTGCCGGGGAGTGATCGACCAGTACCCCAAAACCGTCCCGACCGCTCACGACATTCCCCTGCGTTTGAAACGCGTGGAGGACATTCTGGGCGCTGCCGTTGGGGAGGCCGATGTGGTGCGGATCCTCGAAAGCCTCCAAATGACCGTCGAACCGGCGGGTAAGGGATGTTTCCGGGTGACCCCGCCGACCTGCCGCGTGGACATCGCCCGGGAGATCGACCTCATCGAGGAGATCGCCCGCATGCATGGTTATGACCGGGTGCCGGTGACCCTTCCGGCGGTTTCGGTGATCTCCGGAGCTGCGGGCAGGCGGGGTGAGGTCGAGGCGCGGTTCCGTGAGGTCTTGACCGGCAGCGGTTATCAGGAGGTGATCAATTACAGCTTTGTCGCCCCGGATGTGGTCGGTCGTTTGGGCCTGCCCGAGGGGGATGAGCGGCGGCTGCTGGTACGGATACGGAATCCCCTGACGGAAGAGCAGGCCGTCATGCGGACCACGCTGGTCCAGAGTCTTCTGCTCAATGTGCGCAGGAATGCCGATGTCGGTCGCTTCGATCTGAAGATTTTCGAGACGGGCCGGACATTCCTTTCGCAGGGGGAGGGGAAACAGCCCCGGGAGCGCAACCGGGCCGCCTTTCTGATCACTGGCCGGCGATATGAAGACCGGTGGCATTTCCCGGAGCTGCGGACGGATTTTTATGATCTGAAGGGGTGTGCCGAAAATATTCTGGATGCCTGCCGGATCGCCGATCCCGCGTTTCGGGCTTGCGCGCCGGAGCCCTTCCTCCATCCGGGGAAATCCTGTGGCATCTTCAGCGGGGAGACGCAACTCGGCTATCTGGGGGAGGTTCATCCGGATACCCTGGCCCGTATGGACCTGACCGCTCCCGTTGTCGTCGGTGAACTGGACCTGGATCTGCTGACGGCCGGCGATTCTCCGAAGGCCTGTTTCCGCAGCCTCCCCCGCTTCCCGTCGAGTTCGAGGGACGTCGCCTTCCTGGTTCCCCGGGAGACGACGGCCGCGGATTTGCAGCGTTTGGCCACGGACTCCCTTGAAGAATTGCTTGAAGAAGTTCGAATCTTTGATGTATATGAGGGCAAAAATATTCCTGCGGGAATGAAGAGTCTGGGCTTGCGATTTTCATACCGCAGTGCAGACCGGACCTTGATGGATGACGAGGTGAATGAGGTTCACGCAAAAATTGTGCAGAAGATCATTCATGCATCGGGAGCATCCATCAGATAGCCATGATCAATCGAGAGAGCGGAGGAGGCAGTAAATGACAAAGATCGATATCATTCAGGATGTGTACGAGAAGCTGGGTTTTTCGAAGAAGGATTCGGCCAGGATCGTGGAATCCGTCTTCGACATCATCAAGGACAGCTTGGCGAAAGGTGAGAAAATCAAGATTTCCGGTTTTGGAAATTTTGTCGTAAAAGAGAAGAAATCCCGGCGGGGCAGAAATCCTCAGACAGGGGACGAGATTGCCATTTCCGCGAGAAGGGTGCTGACGTTCAAATCCAGCCAGGTTCTCCGCAAAGCGCTGAACGACTGATCGCACCGTTCTCTCTGCGTTCCGTAATGCGGCGAACCGGATGACGGCGGACCGGGACGTCATTCGAGTATTGGGATTGGATGATGGATGTCTCGATTCCCGACAAGTCCTATTTCCGGATCGGTGAGGTGAGCCGGTTGCTGGGCGTTCAGCCCTATGTGATCCGCTACTGGGAGTCGGAGTTCAAAACCGTCAGACCGATCCGTACCCGATCCGACCAGCGGCTCTACCGGTATAAGGACGTTCAGGAACTGCTGATGATCCGGCAGCTCCTCTATGACGAGAATTTCACCATCAACGGAGCGAGAAAAAGGCTCGTAAAGCTGCGGAGTGAAGAGGCGGCTGCGGGGAGGGATGGGGTGGCCGAACTCCTCGACGAGATTGAGAAGGGCCTGCGGGACATCCGGGAACTCGTCCGCTAGAGCGCAGGCTGCGACGCAAAGCAGAAGGCCGATGGAAACAGGAAGATTTCCATCGGCCTTTTCATTGCCAAACGCGAATGGGCCCGCACATCCGATCAACGCTGCGAAGCGGAGAAGAGGCCGTCGACGGCCTATTTCTTGTTTGCCCTCTTGGAGGCCTTGAGCGGGTTGATCTTCTGCGTCGACTCTCTGATCTCCACCTTGATGTGGCTTGCCGTGGGACATTTCCCGGTACGCCATTTGACGGCCGGGTCAGGATAAACGCGGCAGTACTTGCCCGTCGGACACTCAATAATCTTGTTGCACCCCTCGCACTTGTCGATAATGGCCACGCAGGAGCCCCCGTTGAAACCGCAGCCCTTCTTGGTCATGAAGCCGCACTCGATGCCGTTCTTAGTCGTCTGACAAATCATGTTCTCTCCTTTTCTTCCACCTGTTGTCGGTATGCCGAATTCTATAAAAAAACGACCCGCTTCCAAAACCATCTGCATGGCCAAGTCGGGTCGACTTTTCCCCTTGTCAAGGGCGAGCCTTGCTATCAAAAAATCAAATGGATGTCAAGAAAAAAATTGGATCGAGAACGCAAAACCCTATCTCGTCGGAATCGTGAAAAAATAGCTGATCCAGAGAGGTGATTGGATTGACTTCGCCGGCCATTCATGTTAGGCAGCGTCAGCGGATTTTGACGCGGGTTTCCTGGAGGACCGCTTCGGCCCGGATTTGCGGGGACCATCCCGCCGGCAACGGTTTGATGATGAACGGATCGACGCTTTTCGGCATTTTCCTTCGTTCCCTGACCATTCAGGCCTCCTTCAACTTCGGGAGGATGCAGAATCTGGGTTTTGCCTTCGCGATGCTTCCGCTGGTCCGCCGGGAGGATGGCGATCGGACCCGGATCGCTGCTTCGCTTGAGCGCCATTTGCAGATGATCAATACCCATCCCTACATGGCGGCCCCGATCATCGGCGCCGTGGTGAGGATTGAGGAAGAGGGGCGCATTGCCGAAGCGGCGGATCTGAAGGCGGCCCTCATGGGTCCTTATGCGGCCATCGGCGATTCGTTCTTCTGGGGGGCGCTCCGGACCTTTTCGGCCGTTGCCGCTGTGATCGTCGCCCTTTCGGGGAGCATCGGGGCGCCGTTTGCGTTCCTTCTCCTCTACAATCCGGCCCATCTCTGGGTCAGGGGAAAGGGTTTTCTCGAAGGTTACCGGAAGGGCAAAGAAGGGATCCATTTCATCCGGGGACTCAACCTGCCGCGGGCGGCTGCGAGTGTACGTTTCCTTTCGCTGGTCCTGATCGGCATCCTGGCCGCCATTGCCGTGGATACCGTCTCCCGGCCGGGAAGCCTCCTGCCCGTCGTTCCCATGCCGGTCGCGGCCTCGATTTTACTCGCACTGATTATCCTGGGGATCCGCAGGGGGGTCTCCACGGTACAGGCATTGTACGGAACGGCCCTCTTGTCCATGGTCATGTCCATCTGATATGGTAGAAATAAGAACGTTTGAAATTACCAACCGGCTGGGGATTCATGCAAGGGTGGCCGCCAAGCTGGTGGAGACGGCCACTCGCTTCCGGTCTGAAATTTTTCTCGAGAAGGATGGCGTCGAGGTGAACGGCCGGAGCATCCTCGGGATCCTCACGCTTTACTGTCCCCAGGGCAGCCGACTGACCATCCGTGCGGACGGGGACGATGCGCAAGAGGCCATTGCGGCCTTTGCCCGCCTGATCGCAGAAAAGTTCGGGGAGGCGTGACGATGCGTTCGAACTGGGTCCGCTCTCCCGGAGGCAGAAGGCTGGAGACTTCATGGCGCAGGATGATCTGAAAAAAACATTCGTGATGAAGGGGATCGGCGTCTCGCCGGGAATCGTCCTCGGGAAGGCCTATCTTTTCGATCGTCTGGATGCCCAGGTTCCCTTTTACAAACTGAACGATCCGAGCCTGGTGGATGCGGAGATGCGGCGTTTCCGGAAGGCCCTGCGGGAGTCGGTGAAACAGCTTCTCGAATTGAAAAAAAGGCTCGGCGACATGGGCGGCGGCATGGAGCCGCTCTACATCATCGACGTCCATATCATGATCCTGCGGGACCGGAAATTCATCGACCTGACCCTGCAGAACATCCGGGAGATGTCCGTCAACGCGGAGTGGGCCGTACGGATGACGGTGGACAAGTACCGGGAGATCTTCGACCGGATGGAGGACCCGTACCTCCGGGGCCGCATCCGGGATATTCTGTACGCGGAACAGAGGATTCTCTCGAACCTCGCCGGGAAAAAACGGGCGGCCATCGACATGGGGGAAGGGGTCGTGATCATCGCGTCCGACCTCTCGCCGGCCGATACGGCGCAGATGAAAATCGACAAGGTGCTCGGATTCGCGACCGATGTCGGAGGCAAAACCTCGCACACCGCGATCGTGGCCCGTTCCCTCGAAATCCCGGCCGTGGTAGGGCTGGAGAGAATCACCCGGGCCGCACGGACCAACGATGACATCATCATCGACGGTTCCGCGGGCGTCGTTATCGTCCATCCGGATCCGGAGATCCGCAAGCGATACGAAGAGAAGAAAAAACTTTACGAGGCGGCGCAGGATGATCTGCTGGATCAGGCCAGCCTGCCGGCCGTGACGAAGGACAACTACCGTGTGGAGATCGGGGGCAACATCGAGTTCATCGAAGAGATCCCCTCGGTGATCGCCCACGGTGCGGATGGGATCGGCCTCTACCGTACGGAATTCATCTACATCAACCGGGATCAGCCTCCCGATGAAGAGGACCACCTGGCCAACTACAACTCGGTGGTCGGCGTCAAGGGGCTTTCCTGGTCGACGATCCGCACCTTCGATCTGGGCGGCGACAAGTTCTTCCCGGACCGGAAGCCCTCCCGCGAGTTGAACCCGCAGCTCGGGCTTCGGGCCATCCGTTTCTGCCTGAAAGAAGTGGCGCTCTTCCGGGTCCAGCTCCGGGCCATCCTCCGGGCCAGCGCCCGGGGGAAGCTCCGGATCATGTTCCCGATGATTTCCGGGGTTGAAGAGATCCGCGAGGCCAAACGGATTCTGGCGGA
>JAJFTY010000143.1 GCA_021372695.1 Deltaproteobacteria bacterium | reverse complement strand
CCGGCAAGAGCGGGCCGCTATCTCTCACCAAGGAAGAGGTCAAGAACATTCTCTCCCTCGTCGAGGACGACGTTCTTCCCGGGGAGCTCGTGATCGGGAATGAAACCGTCGATCTCAAGGCCCTCAAGGACTCCTACCCGGAGGACTTCAACTCCATCAAGGTGCTCTCCGGCGTCATCGCCCAGAGGATCGTCGATGGTGCGCTTGAAAAGGGTGAGTTCGTCAAGGCATCCGACGTCGAGAAGCAGATGCAGGGGGTCAGCAACGCCCTGGCCACGTTCGCTTTCTGGGACGCCGTGCGCGATGTTCACGCCGATGGGAAGAAGGTCGTCAAGAGCGATGAGTTCAAGGCCTGGATCAAGGGTCAGTCGAAGTCCATCCAGGGGCTCTACACTTCCCCGGATGCGGACGATGCCATTTCGCTGCTCGATTTCTACAAGGAAGATCAGGCGAAGAAGACTGTCAAGAACCATGACGACGAACTCCGCGCCAAGAAGAAAAAGAAGGACGGCCTGCACAGCGACGGCGTGAGAACGAAACCGTCCCCTCAAAAATCGTCCGGTGAAAACGATAAGGACGACATACAGGCCGGATTCGAGGAAGAAGTTGAAGAGCTCGAACGAAAGAAAAAGTGATTCGACCTACATCGAGGTCGACGAGGGCAAGGAGCTTCGCTGCGTAGGCTGCAACAAGCTCTTTGCCAAGGGGGAAATAGGTGAAGGTGGTACACTCGAACTTAAATGTCCGAGGTGTAAAACGATAAACAGATTTAGACGGCTGTAACGCGGAGGGCCGAGAGGCCCCCGCAAAAAATTTAACCCCGAAGTCCTAGAGACTCCACAAGAAAAGGAGACTAGGACTATGGGTATTCCCACCAACACCACAACCTACGGTGACATTTCCCCTCGTACCGCCGGTCGTGCCGTAGCTCGGCTGCTCAAGCGCGGACAGCACCTCATGGTTGTCGAGCGCTTCGGCCAGGTCGACCCGCAGCAGAAGAACAAGACCAAGTCGGTCAAGTGGCGGAGGTACAACTCCTTCCCGAGGGCGACCCAGCCTCTCGCAGAGGGCGTGCCCCCGGCCGGCAACAAGCTCACCTACACCGACATCACGGCGACCCTGGAGCAGTACGGTGATTCCTACAAGATCACCGACGTGATCGCCGACACCCACGAAGACCCCGTGCTTCAGGAGATGGTCGATCTCGCGGGTGAGGCAGCGGCCGAAACCATCGAGGCGATCCGCATCAACGTCCTCAAGGCCGGGACCAACGTGTTCTACGCCAATGGCGCATCCGGCAGGACCACGGTGCAGTCTCCCCCGACCCGCGGTGACTTCCGGAAGATCTACCGGTACTTCAAGAACAACAAGGCCCGGGAGATCTCCCAGATCATCTCCGCATCGGCCAAGATCAGCACCGAGCCGGTGGATGCCGCGTACTTCGTCATGGGCCACACCGACCTCGACGCCGACTTCAGGGCAATCCCCGGCTTTGTGCCCGTGGTCAACTACTCCGACTCCGGCAAGGCGCTCCCCGGCGAGATCGGCAAGATCGACCAGTTCAGGATCATCCTGACGGCCATGTTCGAGCCCTGGGCCGCTGCCGCCACTTCCGCGACCGGCACGGATTACCTCTCGAGCGGTTCGGCCCCGGCGTCCGCCCTGGCCCCCGACGTCTACCCCGTCATCGTGGTTGCCCGGGATGGCTACGGCATCGTCCCGCTGCAGGGCTTCAACTCCATCACCCCCACCGTGGTCAATCCGAAGCCGAGCGCGGGCGACCCCCTCGGTCAGATCGGATGGGTCAGCTGGAAAACTTATCAAACGGCGGCTATATTGAACCAGGCTTGGGTAGCCAGGTTAGAATGTTGCGCGACGGCTAATCCCGAATAAGGTATTGAAATGGCAATGGCATTGACAAACCAAATCAAACATGGTTGTATCGTAGAAAATCCGAATGAAGGAGATTCTATGTCTGCCAAGAAGTTTGATTCAGAGGAGATCAGAAAACTCTATGAATCTGGTTTGGGATGCAATGCCATTGCCAAGATGCTTGGTGCGGGAAAGGCTACAATAACTGAGCGGATTCGCAAAATGGGAATATCCAGGACAAGGACCGAAGCCAATAAAGCCAGGTCGCTTTATGATATTAATCAGATACGCGATCTTTATTTGTCTGGCAAAAGTAGCACAGAGATCTCTGATATCATTGGTTGTGCTCCGGCGCTTGTCTCAATCCATGTCAAAAACATGGGCATTTCCAGATCATGCAAGGAAGCCCAGTTGTTGCGCTCTAAGCAGGGTAAAAGCTCTGGCCCTAATAGCCCAGGCTGGCGCGGTGGAAGGTTCATAGCTCACGGATATGTCCATCTCTACATGCCCGATCATCATTTGGCGAATCCTAAGGGGTATGTTCGTGAACATCGTCTGGTATGGGAGCAGGCCAACGGGAAAAGGCTGACGCCCGATATGTCCGTTCATCACCTGAACGGAATTAAAGACGACAATCGGCCCGAAAATCTCATAGCCTTGCCGAATACGGAACATTCAAAGACGCATAGCAAGGTCTATTACAAGGCCAGAATCCGAGCCCTCGAAGAGAGGGTG
>JAJFTY010000126.1 GCA_021372695.1 Deltaproteobacteria bacterium | reverse complement strand
CCCCATGTCCAGGAGCCGCGGGATCCCGCCGATGTCGCCCAACTCCTTGTCGAAGAAGCGGAACTTCCCGCACGCCAGCGTCAGCACGATGCAGTCCGCCGGAACCTTCTCCACGAAGTCGGTGTAGTAGTTGCGGCCGGGTTTCGCCCCGTCACAGCCAGCCACGAGGAAGAAGTGCCTGATCTTCTTCTCCTTCACCGCATCGATCACCTGGCCGGCCACGCTGAGGACCGCGTTCCGGGCGAACCCGGTCATGATCGTCTTCCCCGGCAGATCCGCCTCGAATCCCGGCGCGGCCAAGGCAGATGCGATCACCGGCGCGAACTTCCCGTTTTCCACGTGCGCGACGCCCGGCCACCCCACGAGGCCCGTGGTGAAGAGCCGGTCTTTGTAGACAGGCTGCGGCCGCTGGATGCAGTTGGTCGTCATCAGGATGGCGCCGGGAAACGCGGCGAACTCCTTGACCTGGTTCTGCCAGGCGGTGCCGTAGTGGCCATAGAGGTGCGGATACTTCTTGAGCCCCGGATAGCCGTGGGCGGGCAGCATCTCGCCGTGGGTGTAGATATCGATCCCCTTCCCCTCGGTCTGCTTCAGCAGCTCTTCGAGGTCCTTCAGGTCGTGGCCGGAGACGAGGATCGCCTTCCCCTTCCGGGGCCCCAGGGGAACCTTCGTGGGAACCGGGTGGCCGTAGGCACCGGTGTTGGCCGCGTCGAGCAGTTCCATCACCCGGAGATTCACCTGGCCGCATTTCATCGTCAACCCCAGGACGTCTCCCAATGCCAGCTTCGGATCGATGAGGGCGGTGAGCGCCTCATGGAAGAAGTCGAAGACCGCCTCGTCCGTCTGCCCCAGGATCTGGGCGTGGTCCGCATAGGCTGCGAGCCCCTTGATGCCGTACAGAAGCGTGTGCTTCAGGGAAAGGATATCGGCATCCGCCGCAGGATAGGACTGGACGCCGTGCGTCTCGCCCTGGGCCACGAGCCCCGCGAGATCGCCCGCCGGCTGGAAGGCCACGGCTGCGCCCGAGCGGTCGGCCTTATCGCCTGCCTTCGTAAGCAGGGTGTCGCGCAGTTCGACGGCCCTGCGGATCAGGGGCAGGAAGCGCTCCGGATCGAAATCGACGTTCGTGACGGTGGCGAAAAGGGCCTCGCAGGTGAAGACGTCGGCGGCCCGGTCGCGGATTCCGGCCTTCCTCGCCGATACGGCGGCCTGTGCCAGCCCCGTCAGGGAATAGACCAGAAGATCCTGCAGGGCGGCGACTTCCGGCGGTTTCCCGCACACGCCCGACTTGTCGCAGGCGATCCCCCTGGCCGTTTGTTCACACTGATAGCAAAACATGGTGCACCTCCTGTATTTTTGGGTAGAGGGCTGCGATTCTTCTTTTCGGCACGCCGCCCGTTATGGTTCTCTTCTACAACCGGATCGCTCCGGATGGTTTGACTTAAATCAAGAAACCGGAAAAGATGCGGCGCCGATCAGGGCCGCCCGCGGTTCGAGAATCACCCGAAGCGGCATCCGGGAGAGGAGTTCGGCCATCCGCCCCTTCCGCCGGAATGCCGCCGCGAACCCTGGCTCCTCCAGATACGGGAGCAGCCGCGGCGCAATCCCTCCGCCGATGTATACCCCCCCCGTGGAGAGGGTCTTCAGGGCGAGATTCCCCGCCTCTGCCCCGAGAATGGAGCAGAAAAGGCGGATCGTCCGGACGCAGAGACCGCTCTTTCGCGCCAGCGCCTCCTCGACGATCACCTGCCCGGGATCGGCGGCCAGAGCGAGCCGCGCTGCGAACGTGGCCGATTCCCCCGCCCGGCTCCGCTTTTCGAAGAAGCGGTAGAGCCGCGGGATCGCAGGCCCTGAGCAGACCCGCTCGTAGCTGACGTGGTCGAACTCCTTCCGGAGCTCCCGGAGGAGCGCTTCTTCCAGTGGGGAGGTGGCGCCGAAGTCCGTGTGGCCCCCCTCGGTCGCGTGTTCCTGCCACCGCTCCCCCTCCCGGGTCAGGAAAGCCTCCCCCAGGCCGGTCCCCGGGGCGATCACCGCGATCACCCCGCCGCTGTCCGGCGCGCCGGGGCAGAGCGTGCGGAGCTCCCCGGGTTCGAGGAGCGGTACGGCGCGGACAGTCGCTGCAAGGTCGTTCACCAAGCGGACGGACCGGAAGCCGAACTCGCGCCCGATCTCTCCGGCCTCCACGATCCAGGGAAGATTGGTCGTGGCGGACCTGCCGCCGACGACCGGTCCGGCAACGGCCAGACAGGCCCGGTCGACGGGCCGATTCGTCATCTTCAGGAATGCCCTGATCAGGGCGCCGATCCCGGGAAAACCGCCGCTCGGCAGGACCTCCTCCGCGAGCGGCCGCCTCGGGTCCGCGCCGTCTTCAAAGATCGCGAGTCGGCTCTTCGTGCCGCCGATGTCCCCCGCCAAAAGCATGGGTCACTCCTCACCCGGCGTTGTCTGCTCGGCGCG
>JAJFTY010000123.1 GCA_021372695.1 Deltaproteobacteria bacterium | reverse complement strand
CGCGCCGAGTTCCTTGGCCAGGGTGAGCGTGCCAGAGAGCAGCCGCTGGGTCCGGCTGTCGATCACCGTGGCCTCCTCCGCCGGCGTCTGCACGTAGACAGCATACCAGTTACGGTTGAGTTTCCCGGCCAGCCGCGATGCATACCTGAGGAGCTTCTCGCTGTTGGGCCCCCGGGAGCTCAGGCAAACCATCACCTGATCCGGAGTGATCCCTCCCGCCTCTTCCGGGGTCTCGTGCCGGCGCAGATCGATCTGGGCGGCCATCTCCCGGAGGGTCAACTCCCTTAGATTCTCCAGGTTCGGCGCCTGGAAGAAATTCTCCAGAGCGGTGCCGATCCTCTCGGCCGGGTAGACCTTACCCTCCCGCAGGCGGGCCTGGAGGTCCTCCGGCGTGAGATCCACGTTGACGATCTGATCCGCTTCGGCGAGCACGTTGTCGGGGAGCCGTTCCCGCACCTTGACCCCGGCGGCCCGCTCCAGGGTGTCGTAGAGGCTCTCCAGGTGTTGGACGTTCATCGTCGTGATGACGTGGATTCCGGCCGCGAGCAGGTCCTGGACATCCTCGTACCGCTTGGTGTTTTTGCTCTCCGGGACATTGGTATGGGCCAGTTCGTCGACGAGGGCGACCTGCGGTTTGCGGCGCAGGACGGCGTCCACGTCCATCTCCTCCAGGGCGATGCCCCGGTAGAGCTGGCTCCGCCGGGGGACGACCTCGAGTCCCAGGGCTAGTTTGGCCGTATCCGCGCGCCCGTGCGTCTCCAGAAGGCCGATGACCACATCGATGCCGTCCTCCTGGAGCCGGTGGCCCTCCTGGAGCATCTGCCAGGTCTTGCCGACCCCTGCCGCGTATCCGAGATAGACCTTGAGCCGGCCACGCCGGGAGCGGCGGATCATCGTGAGAAAGGCATCGGCTCTGCTGTCGGTCATCGGGTCACCTTTTTGGGTCCAGGTCGAGGTTCAGCATCAAGACGTTCACCCGCGGCTCCCCGAAAATCCCGAAGGTTCGCCCCTCGGTCCGGGCTGCAATTCTTTCGCGCAGGGCCTCTTCGGCGATCCCCCGCGCCCGGGCGACGCGCCGTGCCTGGTTCAGGGCGTTCGGCACGCTGATGTGCGGATCCAGGCCGCTTGCCGAGGCCGTGACCGCATCGGCGGGGATGGGAACATCGGCCGGCAGGCCGTTCTCGGCCCGGTAGGCGGCGATGCGGCTGCGGACGGCCTCGATCAGCTGGCGGGACGTCGGCCCCAGGTTGCTTCCCCCGGAGGCGGCGGCATCATAGCCGCTGCCCGCGGCCGAGGGTCGCGGATGGAAATAATCCGCTCCGGTGAAGCCCTGGCCGATCAGGCTTGAGCCCGCCACGCTCCCACCGACTCGGACGAGGGAGCCGCCGGCCTCATGGGGAAAGAGGGTCTGACCGGCGGCCCAGACCAGCAGGGGGTAAACCCCGCAAACGAGGAACGCCAGCGACAGAACCGCCGTGAGCGAGATCCGCATCTGAACGAAAAAAGCCTTCACCGCGCCATATCCCCGATTTTTGTGAGGCATCATTGCATCAACTCCGTTTCCGACACAAGCGGTATCATCAGACGAGCCCCAGGGCGCCGACGAGAAGGTCGATCAGCTTGATCCCCACGAACGGGGCGATGAGCCCGCCCAGGCCGTAGACCAGGAGGTTCCGCCGCAGCAGAGCCGCTGCCCCCAGCGGCCGGAACCTCACCCCTTTGAGGGCGAGCGGAATCAGGGCCACGATGATCAGAGCGTTGAAGATGACCGCGGAGAGGATCGCGCTCTCGGGCGAGTGCAGGGCCATGACGTTGAGCGGGGCGATGACCGGAAAAGCGCCGATCAGCATCGCGGGGATGATCGCGAAGTACTTCGCCACGTCGTTGGCGATGCTGAAGGTGGTGAGCGCCCCCCTCGTCATGAGCATCTGCTTGCCGATCTCCACGATCTCGATCAGCTTCGTCGGGTTGGAGTCGAGGTCCACCATGTTCCCCGCCTCCTTGGCCGCCTGGGTCCCGGTGTTCATCGCCACCCCCACGTCGGCCTGGGCCAGGGCCGGGGCATCGTTGGTCCCGTCGCCGGTCATGGCGACCAGGTGGCCGGCCGCCTGCTCCCTCCGGATCAGGGCGAGCTTGTCCTCGGGCCTCGCCTCGGCCAGGTAGTCGTCCAAGCCGGCCTCTCCGGCGATCGCCGCCGCGGTGAAGCGGTTGTCCCCGGTGATCATGACCGTCCGGATTCCCATTGCGCGGAACCGTTCGAAGCGGTCTTTCAGGCCCCCTTTGACGATGTCCTTCAGGTAGACGGCCCCGAGGACCCGTCCCTCCTCGGCGACGACCAGCGCCGTCCCGCCGGAGCGGGAGAGGCTGTCGACCGCAGCGTTCACCTCGATGGGGAAGTCCCGGCCGGTGAACTCCCGGATGGCGGAAGGGGCGCCCTTGCGGATCCGCCGCCCGGCGAAATCGACGCCGCTCATCCGGGTGTGGGCCGAGAAGGGGATGAATTTCGCCTGGGCCATCTCCGAAATCGGGCGCCCCCGGAGGCC